>PMAD01000353.1 GCA_003152415.1 Acidobacterium sp. | reverse complement strand
AACGAGAACATCGTCGAATCCATCAACGTCGGCATCCTCGCCCTTGATCCCGAAGAGCGCATCGAGAGCTGGAACTCGCAGATGGAAGTCATGTTCGCCCTCGCCCGCCAGGAGGCGCTGCACCAGCCCCTCGAAGCTGTCTTCCCCGTCAATCTCGTCGAGGAATTCCGCCGCGTAAAAGATCAGCCCGGGGTCCACAATCTCTACAAATTCCGCCTTGAGACCCGCGCCGAAGAGACCCGCATCGCGAACATCGCCATCGCGCCGCTCGTTTCCCGCGATTTCCGCACCGTCGGCCGCATCATCCTCATCGACGACATCACCGACCAGACCCTGATGGAAGGCCAGCTCGCCCAGGCCGAGAAGCTCTCCTCCATCGGCCTTCTCGCCGCCGGCGTCGCCCACGAAGTCAACACCCCTCTGGCCGTTATCTCTTCCTACGCGCAAATGCTCGCCCGCCAGGTCAAAGGCGATGCCAAACTCGCCCCCCTGCTCGACAAAATCACCCAGCAGACCTTCCGCGCCTCCGAGATCGTCAACGGCCTCCTCAACTTCTCGCGCACCAGCGGTGCCGAATACCGCGAGACCGACGTCAACACCATCATCCGCGAAACGCTCACGCTGCTCGAACACCAGTTCAAAACCGCCCAGATCACCGTTGAGGCCAGCCTCATGCCCGGCCTTCCCGCCATCATGGGTAACGCCGGCAAGCTCCAGCAGGTCTTCCTCAACCTTTTCCTCAATGCCAAGGACGCCATGGCCGGAGCGGCCGCATCCCCGGGTGAGAGCCGCACCCTGCGCATCGCCACTGAAGTCAACGGCCACGTCAGCATCTCCATCGCCGACAGCGGATCGGGCATCGCTCCTGAGCACCTGCGCCGCATTTACGATCCCTTCTTCACCACCAAGACTGCGCGCCGCGATGGCCAGCCCCGCGGCACCGGCCTCGGCCTTGCCGTCACCTACGGCATCATTCAGGAACACTCGGGCAAAATCCACGTGGAGAGTCAGGTGGGACTGGGCACGACTTTCTATCTTGAGTTTCCCTTGCTGAGGAAACCCGCGCATGTCTGAAGGCACCCTCGCGGTTCCGGATAACTCTCAAGCTGCTGGTTCGGATTCCCTCCCGCGCATTCTCATCATCGACGACGAAGCCGCGATTCGCGAATCGCTCGAGACCCTTCTGTCCATGGAAGGCTACGCCGTCGACAGCGCGGAAAACGGCGAGCTGGGCCTCGAACGCATCGCCGAGCAGCCCTTCGATCTGGTCCTGCTCGACCTCGCCCTTCCCGGCCGCAACGGAATTGAAATCCTCGGCACCCTGCGCGAGCGCGAACTCAACCTGCCCGTCATCATGATCACCGCCTTCGGCACCGTCGACAACGTCGTCGACGCCATCCGCGGCGGCGCCCAGAACTTCGTCCAAAAGCCCTGGGACAACGAGAAGCTCCTCGCCGATATCCGCACCGCCGTCGCACGCTATCGCGCCGAAGAAGAAAACGTCCAGCTCAAGCGCGCCTTCCGCCAGCGCTACAACTTCCCCAACATCGTCGGCAAGAGCGACGTCATGCTCCGCATCTTCGACCTCGTCGCGCAGGTCGCGCCCACCCGCTCCACCGTCCTCATCCAGGGCGAGAGCGGCACCGGCAAGGAGCTCATCGCCAAAGCCCTCCACGCCAACTCCACCCGCAAAGACAAGCCCTTCGTCCCGGTCAACACCGGCGCCATGCCCACCGATCTTCTCGAATCCACCCTCTTCGGCCACGTCAAAGGCGCGTTCACCTCCGCCGTCGCCGCCAAGAAGGGCCTCTTTGAAGTCGCTAACGGCGGCACGCTCTTCCTCGATGAGATTGCCACCATGGGCATGGACACCCAGGCCAAAATCCTCCGCGTTCTCCAGGATCGCCGTTTCATGCACCTCGGCGGCGTGCAGGAAATCCAGGTCGATGTCCGCATCATCGCCGCCACCAACGTCGATCTGCGCACGGCCGTGCGCGAGGGCCGCTTTCGCGAAGACCTCTTCTACCGCCTCAATGTCATCGCCATCGAGCTGCCGCCCCTGCGCAGCCGCCGCGAAGACATCCCCGCCCTGGTCACTCACTTCCTCAAGTACTACTCCGACGAAAACGGCCTCTCCCCGCGCGCGCTCACTCCCGAAGCCATGCGCGCTCTCGTCGACTACGAGTGGCCCGGCAACGTCCGCGAACTCGAAAACGTCATCGAGCGCGGTGTCGTCCTCTCCTCCGGAGGCACCATCGGCGCCGACCTGCTCCCCGGCCACCTCACCGGCTCCAGCTACTCATCGAGCCTGCTCGAACACAGCCCCGATGCCTCCCTCTTCGACATCATGGAAGACATCGAGCGCCGCATCATCGTCGACAAGCTCGATCGCTGCAACGGCAACCAAACCGAGGCCGCCGAGCAGTTCCGCATCCCGCTCTCGACTCTGAACCAGAAAATCAAGCGCCTCAATATCGAAATCCGCAAGCGCTCCCGCGATTAAAGCCCACACGGCGCCGGGTGCCGGGCCTTCTCTGCTTGCATCATTTGCCTGCATCGCCTACACTAAGTGCATGCAGTATACGATCCGCAAGGTGCCAGGCACTTTGGATGCCGCGCTCCGCCGGCGTGCACAGGAACAGGGCAAGAGTCTGAACGAAATTGCGATCGAAGCCCTGGCTCGGGGAGCCGGTGTCAGTGGCGAGCGCTCCCGAAAGCGAGATCTGAGTGACATTGTTGGTACCTGGCAGCACGACCCGGAATTTGACGAAGCCATTGCCGCGCAGGACACCGTGGATGAGGATCTTTGGCGTTGAGGATGGCGCTCGACACGAATCGCTACACTGACCTGGTCCAGGGCGATCTACGCGTAGCAGAGTCCGTCGAATCAGCCGATGAAGTCTGGCTGCCATTCATCGTGCTTGCCGAACTGCGCGCTGGGTTTTCTTTCGGCAGCAAAGGTGCGCAAAACGAAGCGGCCCTGCGGCGATTTCTGTTCAAACCGAGTGTCGAAGTCCTCTACGCCGACGAACAGACGACGCACCATTACGCAAGCGTATTCCGGCAACTGCGCAAGCAGGGAACACCCATCCCAACCAATGACATGTGGATTGCAGCCCTGGTGCTCCAGCATTCCCTCACTCTTTGCGCACGCGACGCTCACTTCGATGCACTTCTCCAACTCCCGCGCGTATAGAAGAACGAACTTACGATAGCGCAAGTGCGAATCTGACGTCGCTTCGCTCCGTAGTACCGCCCTCACTCGATCGCGAACACCGCGTACACCGTCGCCGACTCTTCGACCTGCTGCGGCCGAATCGCCAACGGCGCGGGCGGCGGCGCGGGCACGATTTGCTGGGCCGAAATCGTGGCGCTGCTCGTCTCGAGAAGCCGCGTCATCGGCGTCTGATTACTCGCGTAAATCAGCGCCCCCAAATGCGCATTCAACCCCGCCGCCATCTGCGTAGCCACCTGTCTCGCCCGCACCAGCGCCTTCTCCGCAGCCTGCGCCTGCAGCCCGTTCCGATCCGCCAAATCCCACTCGATATTCCCGCTCTCATTCCCGCCGGCTTCAATCGCCGTATGCAGAACCTTCGCCGCATCCGCCGCCTCAGCCTTCACCGTCCAGCTCTGCGACAGCGTGAACTGCTTCTGCGCGCGCTGATCCGGCGTGCTCTTGTCGTTTTCAGGAAACTCCGTGTGGGTCAGCTTTTGATCCTGGCTCTCCACCGCCTTGTCCGCGACGCCCGCCTTCTTCAGCGCGTCCAGGATCGCGTTTGAAAGCGTCGACCCCTGGCTGTACGCGGTCGCCGCATCCGGCGCATAAATCTGAAAGCCTATCGTCACCACCGCCGTATCCGCGAGAGCCGAAGCCTTGTCGTTTGCGGTCACCGCAATCGTCCGGTTGTTCTTGTCCACCTGAATCGTCTGGGCCTGCGCCGCCCCCACCGCTGCACCCAGAACCACCAGCACCAATAACGCAATCCTCTTCATCGCCTGCCCCCTCCCGCCCGGATTGTAGCCCCGGTGCCCAGCGCTCTGTACCCGGTGCTGTACCCTGTACCCTGTACCCTGTAACGAACATGGCTCTCGACACCATCGATGCTGCCGCAAAACGTGGCGTTCTCGCCGTCCAGGAGTACGCCCTCCTCTCTGGCCGCGCCGTCAGCAACATCTTTCGCAAGCCGTTGTACCGCTCCGACATCTTTATGCAGGCCGACATCATCGGTGTCGGTTCCCTGCCCATCGTCATCCTCACCGGCTTTTTCCTCGGCGGCGTGCTCGCGCTGCAATCCGCCGCCACGCTCACCCAGTTCGGCGCCGCGGCCTTCACCGGCCAGCTGGTCAGTTTTTCGATGATCAAGGAAATCGGCCCCGTGGTCACCGCACTCATGGTCTCCGGCCGCAACGCCTCCGGCATGGCCAGCGAGCTCGGCTCCATGATCGTCACCGAGCAGATTGACGCCATGCGCGCCCTCGGCACCGACCCCCTGAAAAAGCTGGTCATGCCCCGCATCGTCGCCACCGTCGTCATGCTCTTCTTCCTCGTCATCCTCTCTGACGCGGTGGGCATCCTCGGCGGCGGTTTTGTCTCTGTCTCCATGCTCGGCCAGGACGGATCGCAGTACTTCCACACCTCCTACCAGTCGCTTCAGTTTCCCGACATCCTGCAGGGACTCGTCAAGCCCGTCTTCTTCGGCTTCATCATCGCCACCATCGGCTGCTTCTATGGAATGAGAACCCGCGGCGGAACCCAGGGCGTCGGCCGCTCCACCACCCAGGCTGTGGTCTGGTCCTCCATCCTGATCATCATTACCGATTTCATGATCAGCCGATTCCTCATCGGCATCTTCGGACGCTAAAACAGGTGAGCAGAAATCCAGGCATGAATGAAGGCGCAAACGGGGCCACACCCCAACCCTCCTCCCCATCCTCCACCGACCCCGTCGTCGTTTTCGACGACGTCTCCATCGGCTTCGAGCAGAAGCCCGTCCTCGAAAACATCTCCTTCCAGGTCCGCACCGGCGAAATGCGCATTCTCCTCGGCCCCGCCGGTGTCGGCAAAAGCGTTCTCCTCAAGCTGACCAACGGCTTGCTGCGCCCTGACTCCGGCCGCATCTTCGTCTTTGGCAAAGAAATCAGCGCCATGCGCGAGCAGGATCTCTTCGAGATTCGCGGCGCCATCGGCACCGTCTTCCAGGAGGGCGCGCTCTTCGACTCCCTCACCGTCCGCGACAACGTCGGTTACCGGCTCCTGGAAGAACACGTCCCCGACGACGAGATCACCGCTCGCGCCAGTGAAGCTCTCCGCTTCGTCGAGCTCGAGGGGACCCTCGACAAATTCCCCTCCGAGCTCTCCGGAGGCATGCGCCGCCGTGTCGCCATCGCCCGCGCCATCGTCACCAATCCCAAACTCATCCTCTACGACTCGCCCACCGGCGGCCTTGACCCCATCACCTCAACCACCATCATCGAGCTGGTCATGAAGCAGCGCGACGTCTCCCACACCAGCTCCATCGTGGTCACGCATCGCCTCCAGGACGCCTTCATGCTCGCCATGCACCACTTCAACCGCACCACCAATCAGATGGATGCGCTCCCGCCCCACCAGACCGATCCCAATACCAGCTTCCTCATGCTCCACCAGGGTCGCCTCGTCTTCGACGGCTCCACGAAGGAGCTGGTCGACTCAAAGGACCCCTTCATCCACGAATACATCAGCTGAGGCAAGCCGGCAGGCACTTGCCTCGACCGAATGCCCCAGCCCATGTTGTTAGCTACAGGCTACCGGCTACAGGCTGCCTTACGCATTGTCGTGATCGTAGAACCGGAAGAACAGCGAAGGCTTTGACACCGGCTCCGCTTTCGCGGCCAGCGCCGCCATCTGCTGATCGTTATACGGTGTGAAATCCCGCGCGATCCGCACGTTCTCTTCGAGCTGCGCAATCGAATCGCACCCTACAATGATCGTGCTCACCGGCCGCGACAGCGTATACCCTATCGCCTCCCGCATGGTCAGCGTGCCCGGCGTTGGAGCGGGCACCATCCCCTCCCACATATGCTTCTGCTGCTCCAGCGGCTGCGGCGTCCAGCTCGCGAGCAGCCGTCCGCGCCCCGGAATCTTCATCCCGATAATCCCCATCTGCTTCTCCACCGCCAGCGGCAGCAGCTGCTCCTNNCCATCAGAATGCAGTCGAAATCATGCCGGTGGATCGCTTCCACCAGCGCGTCCGGACGAAAATGCCCCGTCACGCCCAGATACCGCACCACCTTCTGCTCCTGCATCGCAATCAGCGCTTCCATCGCCCCGCCGGGGGCGAAAATCGCGTTGATGTCCTTCATTGTCCCGATGTCGTGCAGTTGCCACAGGTCCACATGATCGGCGTTCAGAAGCTTCAGCGACTCGTCGATCATCCGCATCGACCCTTCCCGCGTCCGCTCCTTCGTCTTCGTCGCCACAAACGCCTCGCTGCGCCGCGTCTTCATCACCTCGCCCACGTAGCGCTCGCTCCAGCGCATCGGCCCGCCATAAATCGACGAGGTATCGAGGTAATTCACCCCCAGATCGAGCGCGCGGTTGATAATCGGCACCGCGACTGCGGCATTGTCCGGCTTCTCCAGAGCCGCCTGCCCGCCCAGCGAGAAAATCCCCACCTTATACCCTGTCTTCCCCAGGTTCCGCGTCGGCATCGCATCCTGTGTTCGCGGGTTGTTGGGAAGTCCGTCCGGCATCGCGGGCAGCGTCCCCGCGCTCGCTCCGCGCGGCAGCGCGGCTCCGGTCAGCACGGCGGCTGCGGCTGCAGTCGTCCCTTTCAAAAATGCGCGGCGATCCTGGTTTGTACCCATAGTGAGCCTCTCCCTTCGGAGGTAACAAACCGTTTTACCACAGCTCCATCACTCCTGGATCGACCGCTCCTCGGCTCGCAAATCCGCGCCAAAAGCAGAAGAGGGATGGCATTGCGCCATCCCTCTCATTGCTGCTTCACGTCAGCGCTTTAGCGGCCGTGCGGGTGACCGCCACCCTTCTCGCCGCCTTTCGGCGCCGGCTTGCTTTGGCTCTTCGGAGCCTGCTTGCTCTGGCCCGATGGCCGGTTGTTCGTGTTCGACGGAGGCCGGCTCGTATTCTGCGCCGGACGATTGTAGTTATTCGTCTGCGGCCGGTTGTTGTTGTTCGTCGTTGTCGACCGATTGTAGTTATTCGTCGTTGTCGGCCGATTGTAGTTGTTGGTGGTCGTCGGACGATTGTTATTCGTCGCGCCGCGATTGTAGTTGTTGGCCGCCGGGCCGCGATTGGCGCCCCCGTTATATCCGGCGCGCGCTCCGCCGTTGTACCCGTTGTGCGCTCCCGCCGCGTAGCCCCGCGCATAAGCAGTGTGGGCTACCTGCGCGTTGTACGCCCGTGCTCCCGGCGCGCGGTCAAAGTGACCGTAGTAGCCGTGGTTCACCACCGTCACGCTGCGCGACACCCACATGCCGTGCCCATAAGCGAGGTACGGGTGCGGACCCCATCCGAAGCCCCAGTGTCCCCAGCCCCATCCGTAGCCGCCCCACAGGCCGACGCCAATGCCTATGCCGAAGCCGAAACCGAAGCCCCCTACCCATCCCACCGGCGCCGGAGGCCCATACCACGCGTAGTACGGACGGAATCCCCAGTACGCCCACGGATCGTAGTACGGCACATACACCACGGCCGGATTCGCCGGAGCAATCACGATGTCACCCGGCGCGTACGTCACCGCCAGCTGCTGGCTCGACTGCAGATGACCCGCCGAGTACGCCTGCTGCCGCAACCCTTGCACCGTGTTCATCACGTCCTGCGGCTGGTTGTAATACGCGTTGCCCAGGTTCGTCGTCCACTCAAGGTTCTTGTCCATGTTCGCGAGCACCGAAGGGAACGCGCACAGCGCTTTCACGCTGGGATCCCACGCCTGCCCGTTCACTGCCTGTGCAATCTGATCCGGCGGCGCGCCGCCCTGCGACTGCACAAACCGGTCCGCCTCCACGATCTGCGTCGGATACGTCGATGCCGCCAGCACCTGCGCCACCAGCGAATCCGGATAGAGCGCAATCGGCGCCACCAGCTGGTTCAGCTGGTCGGGGCTTAGAGCGTTCCACTGCGTTGGCGGTGCCTGATCGTCCGGTGGGGGCGCACCCTGATCCGGCGGCGGACCCTGTTGATCCGGCGGAGGAGGCGGCGCTTCCTGCGCAAACGCCGACACTTGCGCGATGCCCATCGGGATCATCAGGCCAACCAGAACCAGCGCGATGCCGCGTCTTGACGCTTCCACGGAGGTTGCGGCGAGCCGGCGCATCCATTTGCGTGCGTAACTGCCGGCCGTGAGTCGAAACTCAAAAATCTCTTTCATTTGGGGTTCCTCTCAGCCCTTGCCAGGGCCGTTCAAATGCGGAGCGGCCCCCGGCATCTTCAACTCCGGGGCTTCTCTCAGCCTATGGGACACGGAAACACGCCCTTAAGTTGCGTCGCCGGCGCGTAACCGCCGTCTTTATATCACGGAATCGAAGAACCTGCGCAGGATGCGGCCCACCAGCTCCGGCTGCTCGAACGGCGCAAAATGCCCCGCGTCCGGAATCTCGTTGTACTCCGCGCCGTATCCGCCGTTGCGAATCTGTTCCGCCAGCAACTTCATGTCTGCCGGCGTGCTGCCCGCATCCTCTCCCCCCGCAATCACGCAGCACGGCACCCGCATCGTCCGCGCGGTTACCACAGAGTCGGGCCGCGCTGCCAGCCCCTGCTGCACCGCCACAATCGACTCCACCGGAACCGCCTGCATCATCTCCCGCGCNNTCGCGCTTCGCCCGCCCCGCCTCCGTGTCCGCCTGTGCCTTCGAGCAGCAAAACGCGAACCCCTCCACCTTCGACGGCATCGTCCGCCAGATCTCGAACAGCGTATATCCGCCGATCGAGCAGCCCCCGAACAGCGCTTTCCCGATTTCCAAATGATCCAGCAGCCGCCCCGCATCCGCAGCCAGCTTTTCGACTGTGATGGGGCCTTCCCCCTGCTCGGACTGCCCATGCCCGCGCAGATCCGGCACAATCACCCGGTATTTTTCCTGAAGAATCGCGGCCACCGGCATCCAGAACCGGTGATCCACCGGCGTCGGGTGCAGCAGCATCACCACCGGCCCCCCGCCCATCGCGGTGTAAAACAGCTTCGATCCGTCGGAGTAATAGAACATGATGTGACCTGGGCCGACAAGCGGCGCCTCAGCAGGCTACACCACCGCGAGTCGCTGAATTGCTCGTTTCGCTACCGGCTACGGGCTACAGGCTGTTTACTGGCTCGGCGGTTGATACGGCGGCGGCGGCGGCACTCCCGGAGGCATTCCCGGCGGAAAAATCAGCGGCTCCTCCGGCATCACAATCCAGAAAATGACGTACGCCAGCAGCCCCGATCCCCCGCCAAACACCGTCAGCAGCACCGTGATCACGCGCACCCACACCACATCCCACGCGTACGCATTGGACAGGCCCTGGCACACGCCCGCAATCATCCGGCCCATCCGCGGCCTCACCAGCCGCGTCACCGTGGTCGTCGGATAATAAGGTGGTGGCGCCACCGGCGGCTGCATCTGCCCGCCGCATCCCGAGCAGAACCGGGCATCGTCGGCGAGACTCTTTCCGCAATTCCTGCAAAACACAGCCATGGCCAATCCTCCTTCGGAGCTTCCCTCAGCCGCCGCGCTCTGCCCCGATACAGAAACCCAGCATAACGCTCTTCGCGGCAACTTCGGCGGCACCACATCGCCGAACCGTTGCCTCTCCAGCGTACAGTGAGGATACGCGCGGAAGAGGTCCTGGGTTCCCCGGTTAAGTTCCCTGGATAACACCCCGCCGAGGCCCGTCCCCACCCTCTTCAGCATCCAAAAGAATCGCATCGCTTCAGCAGGTCCGGAGAGAGAATCCATGCAGCGTTTGCAGGGGAAAGTCGCCATCGTCACCGGAAGCGGTTCGGGCATCGGCCAGGGCATCGCCAAACGCCTCGGCTGCGAAGGCGCCAGGGTCGTCATCGACTACGTCGGCAGCGAAGCCGGCGCCGACGATACCCGCCGCGCCATCGAAGACTGCGGCAGCCACGGCGAAGTCGTCCAGGCCGACGTTACCAAAATGGAAGACATCCGCAAGCTCGTCGACACCGCCTGGACCAAATTCGGCTCCGCTGACATCCTCGTTAACAACGCTGGCATGGAGAAGAAGTCCGACTTCTGGGACACTCCCGAAGACGAGTACGACAAGGTCATGGCCGTCAATCTTCGCGGCCCCTTCTTCCTCACCCAGGCCTTCGTCCGCCGTCTCCGCGACGCCAATAAACCAGGCCGCATCATTAACATAAGCTCCGTCCACGAAGACATGGCCTTCCCCGGCTTCACCACCTACTGCTGCAGCAAAGGCGGCCTGCGCATGATGATGCGCAACCTCACCGTCGAGCTCGGCCCCCTCGGCATCACCGTCAACAACATTGCCCCCGGCGCGATCGCCACGCCTATCAACAAAGCGCTCCTCGAGGACAAGCCCAAACTCAACGCGCTCCTCGCCAACATCCCCCTCGGCCGCCTCGGCACCCCCGAAGACGTCGCCGGAATGGTTGCCTTCCTTGCCTCCGACGACGCATCCTACGTATCTGGCGCCACCTTCCTCGTCGACGGTGGGCTGATGCGCAATTATCACGAACAGTAAGTTCCCTGCCTATGGCTTCAAAGATCGAAGACTATGCCCTGATCGGCGATTGTGAGACTGCGGCCCTCGTCAATCGCCAGGGCTCCATCGACTGGCTCTGCTGGCCCGATTTTTCCTCCGGCGCCTGCTTCGCCGCCCTGCTCGGAACCGAGAAAAACGGCTACTGGCGGATCTGCCCCGCCGGCGACTGGAAAACCACACGCAAATATCGCGACCACACCCTCATCCTCGAAACCACCTTCGAGACAGCCGACGGCGCCGTCCGCCTCATCGACTTCATGCCCGTCCGTGAACGCAACTCCGATGTCGTCCGCATCGTCGAAGGCGTCCGCGGCAAAATCGACCTCACTCTGGCTCTCTCTCTCCGCTTCGACTACGGCCGCACCGTCCCTTGGGTCACCGCCATCGACGACGGCATCCGCGCCGTTGCCGGACCCAGCGTTGCCGTCCTCCACTCCTCGGTCCCCGTTCACGGTGAGGACCTCCACACCGTCGCCGAATTCACCGTCAGCAAGGGCGAGCGCGTCTGGTTCACCCTCACCTACGGCGAATCCTTCAAGCCCGACCCCAGACCCATCGACGCGGAGCTGGCCCTGAAGGACACAGAAAAATTCTGGACCCGCTGGACCTCACGCCTCAAATACAAGGGCGAGTATGCTGCCGCTGTCGAGCGCTCCCTCATCACCCTCAAGGCGATGACCTTCCGCCCCACCGGCGGCCAGGTCGCCGCCATCACCACGTCTCTGCCCGAAGCCATCGGTGGCACGCGCAACTGGGACTACCGCTACTGCTGGCTCCGTGACACCACCTTCACCCTCCTCGCCATGACCACCGCAGGATACTTCGACGAAGCGGTCGCATGGCAGGATTGGCTCCTGCGCGCCATCGCCGGCAGCCCCGACCAGGTCCAGATCATGTACGGCCTCAAGGGCGAACGCCAGCTCGTCGAGTGGGAAGTCGACTGGCTTCCAGGCTACGAAAAATCGCGCCCCGTGCGCATCGGCAACGCCGCCGCCGGTCAGGTGCAGCTCGACATTTACGGCGAGCTGCTCGACACCTTCTATCACGCCCTCCGCGGCATGGGTCGCCACACCGCCGACGACTTTCGCGCGCTCATGCTCTTGCTCGATCACCTCGAAACCATCTGGCAGCGGCCCGACGAAGGCATCTGGGAAACCCGCGGTGGAAGCCGGCAGTTCACCTACTCCAAAATGATGGCGTGGGTCGCCTTCGATCGCGCCATCCTCATCGCAAAGTACCTCGGCTGCGATGCCCCCATCGAAAAATGGCAAAAGCTCCGCGACACCATCCACACGGACATTTGCAATAAAGCCTTCGACAAAAATCTGAACAGCTTCGTCCAGTTCTACGGCGCAAAGCAACTCGACGCGTCCCTCCTCCTCATGCCCATCGTCGGCTTCCTCCCCGCCACCGATCCGCGCGTGCGCGGCACCATCGAAGCCATCGAGCGCCAGCTCATGCCTGGCGGCCTCGTCCTCCGCTACGACACCACAAAATCACCAGACGGCCTGCCTCCTGGCGAAGGCGTCTTCCTCGCCTGCAGCTTCTGGATGGTCAGCTGCCTCAAAGCCATCGGCCGCGCGTCTGACGCCCGCAAGCTCTTCGACCGCCTCCTCTCGCTTTCCAACGACCTCGGCCTGCTCTCCGAGGAATATGACATCGATCGCAAGCGCCTGGTCGGCAATTTTCCCCAGGCCTTCTCCCACATCTCCCTCGTAAACGCCGCCTTCGATCTCGAGCGCGAAGACGGACCCCACCCCCGCTCGCACCACCACGCGGAGTTCGTTTCCCGGTCCTGACCTGATCCTCGTCCGCATCCTCGCGCCACGCCGTTACACTCACTTCGAGGAGAGTTGGTCCGAATGTATCGTTTTCGCCTTTGGGCGCCCAACGCAGGCAAGGTCAGCGTGCAGGTCGCCGGACAGAAATACCCGCTCCACAAGCACGACGGCGACTGGTGGGAAGCCGACGTCGGGGCCGCGCGCCCCGGCATGGATTACGCGTATCTCCTCGACGACGAGAACCTCCCCCTTCCCGATCCACGCTCGGCTTGGCAACCAGAAGGCGTCCACGGCCCCTCCCGCCTTCTCGATCACGCAGCCTTCCCCTGGACCGACGCCGCCTGGGAAGCTCCTCCGCTCTCCGCCGCCATCATTTATGAGTTGCACATCGGCACCTTTACTCCCAAAGGCACCCTCGACGCCGCCCAGGACAAACTCGACGATCTCCGCGACCTCGGCATCACCCATGTCGAGCTCATGCCCGTCAACGCCTTCCCCGGAATCCAGGGCTGGGGCTACGACGGCGTCGACCTCTTCGCCCCGCATCAACCCTACGGCTCGCCCGAAGCCCTCAAGCGCTTCGTCGACGCCTGCCACGCGCGCTCGCTCGCCGTCCTGCTCGACGTCGTCTACAACCACCTCGGTCCCGACGGAAACTACCTCGCCAAATTCGGTCCGTACTTCACCGCCGCTCACCACACGCCGTGGGGCGACGCCGTCAACCTCGAAGACGCCGGCAGCCACGAAGTCCGCCGCTTCTTCTGCGACAACGCCCTCATGTGGCTCCGCGACTACCACTTCGATGGCCTCCGCCTCGACGCCGTCCACGCTTACACCGACCGCTCTGCCATCAACTTCATGGAGCAGCTGGCCGCCGAAGTCCACGCGCTCGAGGCGCACACCGGCCGCAGTTACGTCGTCATCGCCGAAAGCGACCTCAACGATCCGCGCCTCGTCACCGCGCCCGAAGCCGGAGGCTACGGCATAGACGCGCAGTGGAGCGACGACTTCCACCACGCCCTCTTCACCGTTCTCACCGGCGACCGCGGCGGCTACTACGCCGACTTCGGCTCCCTCGTCGACCTCGCCAACTCTCTCCGCGAAGTCTTCGCCTACGACGGTCGCTACTCGCCCTACCGCGATCGCATCCACGGCCGCCCCGTGCGCAACCTGCCCGCCTCCCGCTTCCTCGGCTACTCCCAGAATCACGACCAGGTCGGCAATCGCGCCCAGGGCGATCGCCTCTCCAGCATCGTCACCATCGGCCGCGCCAAAATCGCGGCCGCCCTTGTGCTCACCGCTCCCTTCGTCCCCATGCTCTTCCAGGGCGAAGAGTGGGCCGCTTCGTCGCCCTTCCAGTTCTTCACCAACCACAATCCAGAACTCGGCCGCCTTGTTTCCGCTGGCCGCCGCAAAGAATTCGTCGCCTTCGGATGGAACCCCGCCGACATCCCCGACCCGCAGTCGCCCGCAACCTTCCAGCATTCAAAGCTCAACTGGGACGAGCGCACCCAATCCCCTCACGCCGCAATGCTCGACTGGTACCGCCGCCTCATCGCTCTCCGCCGCTCCACGCCCGACCTCGCTGACCCCGACCTCGCCCACGTCCGCGTCCGCTGCAGCGACTCCGAACAATGGCTGGTGATGGAACGCGGCTCAGTCACCGTAGCCTTCTCCCTCGCCGCCGAACCCATCCAGCTCGAGGTCCGCCCCGCTTCCACCCTCGCCCTCGCCTCTTCGCCCAACATCCAGCTCAACCACAACTCCCTGACCCTCCTGCCTGACTCCGTCGCCATTCTCGCGCTGAGGTAAGAACAGTTGCGAATGTGACCATAATGACTATAATTGGCGTGGGAAGAACCACTAATCATGAGCACTCCTGTATGGACGGTCGCGGAAGCCAAAGCCAGATTCAGCGAATTGCTGCAGCGCGCTCAGGCTGAAGGCCCGCAACACATCACGCGTCACGGTCGTACTACCGCAGTTGTTGTTTCCCCTGCCGAATGGGAAAGGAAGAATAAGCGCAAAGGAAATCTCGCGGAATTTCTGATGAACTCCCCACTTCGCAATTCCGGTCTGCGCGTGAAGCGCCTGCCCATGAAAATGCGAAAAGTCGACCTGTGAACTTCCTCCTCGATACGAACGTGCTTTCCGAACCCACCAGACCCCATCCGGATCCTGAAGCCCTTGCGTGGCTCGCTGGTGCTGATGAAGACGAGGTTTTTATCAGTGCGATCACCATCGCGGAGCTTCGTTATGGAATCCAGCGTCTCACGACAGGAAAAAAGCGGGCGATGCTGGAAGACTGGCTACAGCAAGATCTGCGGCCGCGGTTCGAAGACAGAATTCTTCCCGTGAATGCGGAGGTGGCTGACACATGCGGCCGCCTGATTGCTCAAAGCGAAAGCAAGGGGCGTCCCATAGCGGTTGCCGACGGGTACATCGCAGCCACCGCCGTCGCGCATGGCTTGACCCTGGTCACGCGCGACGTCTCTGATTTTGAGGTTGTCGTCAAATCAATCTTCTCGCCCTGGAGCCGAGCGGGAGCGAAGTCGTAAGTGAGCGCCCTCGAATTCTCCCTCATCCTCCTCCTCACCTCCCTCGCCGCAGGCCTCCTCGGCGCGCTCAGCGGACTCGGCGGGGGCGTCGTCATCGTTCCTGTTCTCACCGTCATCTTTCACGTCGATATCCACTACGCCATCGGCGCTTCCCTCGTCTCCGTCATCGCCACCTCCTCTGGGGCCGCCGCCGCCTACGTCCGCGAAGGCTTTTCCAACATCCGCATCGGCATGTTCCTCGAAATCGCCACNNACCCTCGGCGCGCTCCTCGGCGCGTGGCTCACCACCCGCGTCCCCACCCATTCCATCGGATTCATCTTCGGCCTCGTCCTCCTCTATTCCGCTTACGCCTCGCTCAAACAGCACCGCGAAGCCNNTCGCGCAGCGCATCCCCCTCGGCTTCGGCCTCATGACCATCGCCGGCACCCTCTCCGGTCTCCTCGGCATCGGCTCCGGCGCCGTCAAAGTCATCGCCATGGACCAGGCCATGCGCCTGCCCTTCAAAGTCTCCACTACCACCAGCAATTTCATGATCGGCGTCACCGCCGCGGCCAGCGCCGGCCTCTACCTGCGCGCCGGCTATCTCGCGCCCGCCCTCGTCATGCCCGTCATGCTTGGCGTGCTCCTCGGCTCGCTCATCGGATCGCGCCTCCTCGTCCGAGTCCACGTCCGGACCCTCAAAATCGTCTTCGCCCTCGTCATCGTCGCCCTCGGCGTCGAGATGATCGTCAACAGCCTGCGAGGCACCCTGTGAGCTCGCCCATGAACACCCCGACACCACCGCCCGCCTCCACAACCTGGGACGACAAGCGCATCGAGACCTGGGTTGGAGTTTTTCTGCGCACCGGCGTCCTGCTCGCCGCCGCCATAGTCCTCGCCGGCGGCATCCTTTATTTTGCGCAGAACCACGGCCCGCGCCCCAACTACCGGCACTTCAGCGCCGAGCCCGCGCAGTTCACCCACTTCACCGCCATCCTCCACGGCGTCGCGGCCCTCAACCCCGAAAGCATCATCATGCTCGGCCTCCTCGTCCTCATCGCCACGCCCGTCGCCCGCGTCGGCATGTGCATCGTCGGATTCCTCTTCGAGCACGACCGCCTCTACCTCGCCATCAGCACGGTCGTGCTCCTCATCCTGCTCTACAGCCTCTTCTTCCACAAATAGTGCTGGAGGGCCCACGCCCCAGTTGACTTCGCGTCCGACCACGCGAGTCGCGAAACACNNCACTGACAACTGATCACTGTCTTCACACCGGCGCCAGCATCCGCACCAAAACAAAAATCGCCACGCCCAGGAAGAACACCAGCGCCATCCGAATCCCCGGCTCCCGATTCACCTCCGGGACCAGGTCCGTTGCCGCCACATAGATCGTCACGCCCGCTGACAGCGGCAACCCCACCTCGACCCATCGCGGCAGGAGCCCAATGATCAGCACCCCCGCAATCGTCGCAGCGGCGAGCGCCGTTGCTGACACCACCGCGGTCCGCCGCGTCTGCCCCGACGCCAGCATCACCGACGCAATCGTGAACCCCTCCGGCACCTTGTGCAGAATGATCGCCACAAAAATCATCCATCCCAGCGCATTCGACAGCACGAACCCCGACGCAATCGCCACCCCATCGAAGAATGCATGCGCCGCCAACCCGCACAACACCGACCACCCCGTGCTCCGGTGCAGAAATTCGTGCGCGTGCGTCTCCTCGCCAAAATGAAAATGCGGTGTGATCGTGTGTTCCAGCAGATGGATCGCGCAGTACCCGGCCAGCACCAGCGCCGGCGCCCACAGCGGCGAAAACTTCATGCTCTCCNNATCGCCACTGCCATCATGAAGCCCGCGCCCAGCGCAATCGAATAGCGCAGATACTTCTGCGTCCAGTTCCGCTGCACCAGCACCACGCCGCCGACAATGTCGGCCACGGCGGCCAGGCTCCCAAGCACCAGAGAAAGAATCATGCGCTTTCCGCTAACCGCTCTTCGCTACCGGCTCGCCTTTCGCTCGTCTTTGACTCGCTGTTCGCTAACCGGCTTTTAGCTGACTGACTCTCAGCTGACCGCATCTTAGCTCCCAGCTCCCAGCTCCCAGCTCCCAGCTCCCAGCTCCCAGCTCGCCTTTTGCTCGTTCTTAGCTACCGGCTACAGGCTGCTTCTCATCCGCTGTGCCGTATATGCATCACATCCCCGTCCTGTACCAGATAATCTTTCCCCTCCAGCCGCAGCGTCCCCTGCGCCCGCGCCGCCGCCTCTGATCCCGCCTCCAGCAGAGTGTCCCAGTGGATCGTCTCCGCCCGAATGAAATGCTTCTCCAGATCGGTGTGGATCGCCCCCGCCGCCTCCTGCGCCCGCGAGTTCGCCGGCACTGTCCACGCCCGGCACTCGTCCTCTCCCACGGTAAAGAAGCTGATCAGCCCCTGCAGTTCATAGCTCTTCCGGATCAGCCGCACCAGCCCGCTCTCCGTCAGACCATACGACGCCAAAAACTCCGCCGCCTCCTCGTCGTCCATCTCCGCAAGCTCCGCTTCCACTTTCCCGCAAAACGCCGTCACGCCCGCATTCGGACGCGCCGCAATCTCCGTCAGCCCGAATTTCGTCGCCGCCCCCTCCAGATCGGCCCCCAGCGTCGTGCTTTCCGACACGTTGACCGCATACAGCACCGGCTTCTGCGACAAAAACATGAATCCGCGGATCAGCTTTCTCTCCTCCGGCGTCATCTCCAGTTCCCGCAGCGGTATCTCCGCCTCCAGCGACGCCTTGCAGCGGATCAGCAGAGCGTTCTCCTTCTCCAGCTCCGGAGTCCGCATCTTCTTCAGATCCTTCTCCAGGCGCTCCAGCCGCTTCTCCACCTGCGTCAGGTCGCTGAGCATCAGGTCGAACTCCACGCTCTTCACATCGCGCAGCGGATCGATCGCCCCCACATGCGCAATCGCATCGTCCTCAAACGCCCGTAGCACGTGGATCAGTGCGTCGACGTTCCGCAAACTGGTCAGGAACGCCGTCTCCTTCAGCGCCTCCTGCCCAATCGCCGCAACATCGGCGTACTCCACCGTCGCGTGGATCAGTTTCTTCGGGTTATAGAGCGCGGCCAGCCGGTCCAGCCGGTCGTCGGGCACCTTCGCCACGCCCAGATGCGCGTCCCGTGAATACCCGCGGTCCTCGAGCTTCGCCCGCGTCAAGATCTTGAACAGAGAAGTCTTGCCCACCTGCGGCAGGCCGAGAATGCCGGTTTTCATCGTGATCCTGAGAAGTAAAAGATTCGCTGCGCCAATCCTCGATCATATATGCCAGCGAAGTTCCGCTCTTCTCCCCAGACTCTTCAGAATCGCAAGCGCTCATCCCTCCGTCGAGGTCCGCGGCCCCAGCCACAACCGCCCCAGCATCAGCACCAGCAGCCCCACCGCGCACCACCCAAACCAGTCCCCCCACCACTGGAACAGCGTCCCCTCGTGCCCCGCCGGCACCTCCGTCAGCTGCGTCGCAAACTCGGCCGCATTGCTCGCCGTCTCCGCGACGACGCGCCCCCGATCGTCCGTCACCGTCAGCATTCCGTTCCGCGCCGAACGCGCCAGGCTGAACCCGTCTTCCACCGCCCGCATCACCGCAATGTGACCGTGCCAGAACCCATCCACGCGGAAATCCCACGCCGGAACCAGCATCAGCCCCACGCCCGCGCGCCCGTAACCCCGCGCCGGCTCGGTGAAATCCATGTCCTTGCAGATCGCTACGCCCCACGTTTCGTCTGCGTTCCCGCCCATCCCGCCCAGCACCGCCCGCGACGTCCCCGGTGTGAACCGGCTCTCGAAGGGCGGCAGCAAATGCTCCTTGTCGTAGCTCCGCACCGCAGCCCGCGGCGTATAAATGCGCGCCTCGTTGTGCAGTACATTGCCGGAGATGTGCAGCATCCCCGCCACGACTACCGCGCCCGTCCGGTCTGCGACGCCCTGCAGAATTCCGTCCACCGTCCTCAGCTGCGGCTCCAGCACCACCCCGAGGTTCTCCGGAATCACCACCACCTGCGCCCCGCGCGCCGCCAATCCCTCCGCCGCCTGCGCGTATTGCGCAAACATCTTCTCTGTCGGCGCTCCCGGCTCCTCCACGCCCCCCGGCTTCCCCGCCTGATCCGACGCCACCAGCCCCACCTTCACCACCGGTCCCGGCTGCCGCCCCGCCAACCGCACCGCCCCAAAAATCAGCACCGCCGCCACTACACCCGCCGTCGCGCCCAGCACCCGCACG
The DNA here is from genome assembly GCA_003152415.1 of Acidobacterium sp. GTDB lineage: Bacteria > Acidobacteriota > Terriglobia > Terriglobales > Acidobacteriaceae > Palsa-343. The sequence continues at coordinate 2,347 of PMAD01000353.1, read as the reverse complement.
GCTCGTCCTCGCTGTGCTCCCCACCAATGAATCCCCAGCGCCAGCCCCGCCGCAAACAGCAGCAGCACGAAGCTCATCCCCCACGGTCCCGTCAGCGACGCCAGTTGCAGAAACGGCAAAAAGTTCAGCTGCGAATACCCCAGGCACGCGGCCGATCCATGCGGCCACAGCCACCGGTTCCGCACATATTCAAACGCCACCCACGCCGCCGGCAGCGCCAGCCACGCGCTCCACACCGCGCCCCGCCGCGTCAGCGCCCGCACCAGCAGCACGCTCGCCGCAAACACCAGTGCCTCCAGCCCGAAGCTCCCCACCCATGCCATGCGCGGCGCGCCTAACACATGAAAATAGCTCCAGAAGTTCAGGCACCCTGCCAGCATTGCGGCAAACGTCACCAACCCCGCCCGCCACGCCGAGCTTCGCAGCGCATACACCAGCACCGGCAGCGGCGCAAACCACATCAGCGGCCATCGCGGATCGAGCCCGTTGCCGAAATACAACAGCGCCGCCGTTGAAGCCAGCGCCAGCAACGCCATCATCAGTCCCCGTGCTCTACCGCCGGATTCCATGCATGTACCTCCGAAATGCTCTGTGACACAGCGCCCGAAATTCCTCCCTTGTGGTCCCCACGCGCCCTCCGACAAACAGCATCACCAGACCCTGCACCAGCGCGCCCGTCTCAAACGTGATCTCCCACACGTCGTCCTCGCGGAACACGCCCTTCTTCATCCCCGCTTCCAGCGCTGCTGCCGAAAACTTCGCCGTCGGCGATTTCCCCATCCGAAAATCCCCCGGAAACTGCCTCGCACCCTCCCGCCGCCGCAGGAACATCAGCTCGAACAGCCGCGGCCTGTCCAGCCCGAAATCCAGAAACGCATCCAGAATGACCGTCAGCCGCCGCTCTGGATCGGCCGGCGTCGCCACGCTCTCGAGCCGCCTCGCAAAATCCCCAAATCCTCCGTCCGCCAGTGCATTCAGCAGCCCCTCCCGATCCGCATAGTGCCGGTACAGTGCCATCGGAGTAATCCCCACCGCTCCCGCCACCCCCCGCATCGTCACCGCCTCCGCGCCTCCGCGCTCCAGCAGTTTTCCTGCGGCCACTGCAATCTTTTCCGCGGTTGAAGCCTTCCTCATGTCTACGCTGTATACCACAATCCCATCTACGCTGTATGCTCCATCGCCGGTCCTCCACCATCCCCTGCCGTTGTCTTTCCCGCCACTGTTGAACCCGTTGATTCCCGGTGGAAATCTATTCCTCTATTCCGTTGACCCCATCTCCTGGCTGCGTATCGAATAATGGTGAGGGTTTGTATTACTGCCGTCATCTCGGAGACGTGTCGCAGGACCCTTTTCCCAGCGGTGCTTTTGCGGAGGCCGAAGTCACAAACAGACATTAGGAGAGCACGCTCGAGCATTTCCACTTGCTTCGCATCCGGTACAGCAGTATTTCTGTCGAGGAACGGCCAAAAGATCCAGCGTCCCGGATGAACACAGATTCAAAGTGAAAATGCCGCAAGCGGCCTGACTCTGTCTCGCGTTTCTACGGTTGCGAAAGGCCCGCCCGAATGACCCTTGGGATTGCGGTTCCGTTTCCTGGCGGATCCATCCTCTGCGCCGATTCTCGTATCGAGGCCAGCGATGGGTCGTCCGCCCCCGAAATCGATGCCGCCCTCATGTCCGTCACCTCCGGCAAACGCATCTTCGCTATCACCTACGCCGCCAAAGATCCCCGCGCCGGCAAAATGCTGGCCTCCGAAATCGCCTCCGTCGCCTGCAACGCCGCTTCCCGTCAGGACATCGTGCCCGGCATCAAGCGCGTCATGGGCGACTGGTTCCGCTCCTACGGCGTCGCCCAGATTCCCTCCATCCAGTTCCTCGTCGCCAGCAATTCAATCGACGACAACGCCGGCCGCATCCTCCTCTGCGAGCCCCCCTCCACCGTCATGGAAACCTTCGGGCCCTGCATCGTCGGCGCCGGCGCTCGCTCCATCAATCCCATGCTCAAGCTCCTCACCCCACGCTTCAATCAGAGCTTCAGCCTTCGCTCCACCGTCCTGCGCATGACCTACCTCAACTACCTCGCCCGCAAGTACGACCCGGCCATCGGCGAGGAAACCGAGATGATCGTCCTCTCCAACCGCGGCTCCTTCACCTACATCGATCGCCGCGAGCTCAAGCAGGCCGAAGGTCTCGGCGAAAAAGTCGACGCCCTCCTCCTCGATATGGCCCGCCAGGTCCTCTCCGCCGAAATGGAGCAGAACCCCCAAACCATCGCCGAAGAATTCCTCCGCGGCTACTTCGACGTCATGGAACAGAACCCCCAGGTCTACTTCCCCTCTCTCAGCTA
>PMAD01000259.1 GCA_003152415.1 Acidobacterium sp. | reverse complement strand
GGACCTCCCGAGCGTCAGCAATTCCGGCGCGCGCAGCTCGCCGGGATTCGCGAGGGCAGCGGACCTCACCCCGCCACCGCTGCCTCACTCGCTTCTCAGCGCGTCCACCGGATTCACCCGCGCCGCTCGTCGTGCCGGAATAAAACTCGCCAGCAGCGCAAAACACCCCAGCACTGCCGCCACGCCCGCCAGCGTCGACACATCCCACGCCTGCACGCCAAACAGCAGGCCCTTCATCAGCGCCGCAGCGCCAATCGAGCACGTCAGCCCCAGCACGATCCCAATCCCCGCCAGCAGTCCCGCCTCTTTCAGGATCATCCCGTGTACAGCACTCCGTTGCGCGCCCAGTGCCATCCGCACCCCGATCTCCCGCGTCCGCTGGCTCACCGAATACGCCACCACCCCATACAGCCCCACCACGCCCAGCACCAGCGCCAGCGCCGCAAACCCGCCCACCAGCCACGTCACAAACCGGTGGATCATCGCCGTCGGCGACCCGCCAATCTGGTCTGTCATCGTGATCTCTCCATACACGCCCAGATTCGCATCGATCCCCCGCACCGCCTTCACCATCTCCGGCAGCAGCGCCTTTTCGTCACCCGCCGTACGCACCGCCAGCGCAAAGTTGTCGTCCGGCCCGTGGTAAATCGAGAAATATTCCGTCGGCCACCGCTCATCGTCCAGCGCGCCCTCGCGGATGTCCGCGATCACTCCCACCACCTGCCGCATCGACAGCGGATCCAGAATCCCGTTCCCGATCTTCTTCCCCAGCGCATCCTCCCCCGGAAAATACTTCTTCGCCATCGTCTCGTTGATTACCGTCACCCGCGGATGCTTCATGTCATCCCTGTCCGTGAACATCCGCCCCTCCAGCAGCCTCGCCTTCAGTATCGTCGACAGATACTCCGGATTCACATCCCGCTGCAGCACCTCGTTGTGCTCGCCATGGAACGGCTTGCCCTCGATGCGAATCCAGTCCGTATCGCAGTTGCACTGAACCGGCAGATCGCTCGTGATTCCCACCGCCTCCACACCGGGCAGGCTCAGCAACCGATTCTTGATCACCGGATACAGCCGCACCCAGTTTTCCGGCTTCGGATAAACATTGTCCGGCGCCATCACCTGCACAGTCGCCACGTGCGACGAATCGAAGCCCGTCTCCACATGCAGCAAACGATAGAGGCTCTTGCCCAGCAGGCCCGCCCCGGCGAGCAGCACCATCGCCACCGTCAGTTCCACCACCACTAAATTCGCGCCCATCCTCCGCCAGAACCGGTTCGCTGCCCCTCGGCCGCCTTCGCTCAACGCTCCATGAATATCCCGGAACGCCAGGCGCAGCACCGGCGTCAGCGCCAGCATCGGCGCCGCCAGTGCCGTCACTCCGCCCGCAAACAGCAATGTATGCGCATTCAGCCCAACGTTGCGCACGAACGGCGCTCCATCCAACATGAGCTTCGGCATCAGCGCCTTCAGCAGCGAAATGATCCCCACCGCAGTCAGCACTCCGGCCCCGCACCCGGCAATCGCCAGCAGCAATCCCTCCGTCACGAATTGCCGCACCAGCCGCACCGGCGTCGCGCCCAGCGCCCCACGCACCGCAATCTCCCGCCTCCGGCTCTCCGACCGCACCAGCAGGAGGCTCGCCACGTTCACGCACGCAATCGTCAGCAGCAGTCCCGCGCCAGCCAGCAGCGTCAGCAAAATCGGCCGCACCTTCCCAATAATCAGCTCCGACAGCAGCTGCACATGCGCGCCCTGATCCTGATTCGATCCCGGATACTGGATCTCCAGCTGCGCCGCAATCCGTTGCATATCTGCCCGCGCCATCTCGACCGTCACGCCATCGCGCAGCCGTCCCACGGCATACAGGTTGTGACAGCTCCTTCGCTGCTCGCATTCGCCCTTGTCCCCCAGCGGCGTCCACAATTCTGCATTCGCTCGCGGCGCAAAAACAAAATTCTGCGGCAACACCCCCACAATCGTGTACGGATCGCCGCTCAGCCCTACCGTCTCCCCAATCACATCGCGCCGCCCGCCGAACCGCGTCATCCACGTCCCGTACGACAGCATTGCGATCTTCGCCACGCCCGGCTTGTCTTCTCCAGGACGAAAGTCGCGCCCCAGCAGCGGCTGCACTCCCAGCGTGTGGAAGAACCCATCGCTCACCCGCCCCGCCGCTACCGGCTCCGACGTCGAGCCCACAAGCAGCAGATATCCTGTCCCGGTGTAAGCATCCAGCGAGTTCAGCGTTTTGTTCATCCGCTGCCAGTCCTCAAAATCCGGCCGCGACAAATTCGACCGCGGAAACGTCGACGACTTTTCCGCCACATCCACCAGCCGCTTCGGCTGCGCGAAGGGCAACGGCCGGATCATCGCCGCATCCACAAAGCTGAAGATCGCCGTGCTCGCGCCAATTCCCAGCGCCAGCATCAGAATCGCCGTCATCGCGAACCCGGGATTCTTCCGCAATTGCCGCACTGCAAACCGCAAATCCAGCATGATCGTCTCGGCCCGGAACCCCACCACCTCATGGCTCCGCTCGCGCAGCCGCGTCGCATTCCCAAACTGCCGAGCCGCCGCATAACGCGCAGCTTCCGGCGTCATCCCCTCGGCCTCGAGCTCCCGCGCCATCTGCTCCCGATGGAACGCCATCTCTTCGTCCAGCTCACCGGCAAACCTCTCGCGCCCAAACAGCGCCCGCACCTTTCTCCACCAATAGCCCGCGCTCAAACTGCCTCCTCCATGTCCGCCAGCACCCGCCCGATCGCCTCGATCATCTGCTCGAACTTCGACAACTCAACGCCCAGCTGCTTCCGCCCCGCCGCCGTCAGCGTGTAAAACCGCGCCCGCCGGTTCGTCTCCGTCGTCTTCCACTCCGACTTCACCCACCCCTGCAGCAGCAGGCGCTGCAGCGCCGGATACAGCGACCCCTCTTCCACCGTCAGCACATCGTCCGATACGCGTTTGATCGACTGCGCGATCCCGTACCCATGCAGCGGCGCCCTCTTCAGCGTTTGCAGGATCAGCATGTCCAGCGTCCCAGGCATCAACTCCGGCTTATTCGCCATAATCCGTGAACCATAGACCACCTATGCATAGAAAATCAACAGCTTTGTGACGAGCCGTCACCCTGGGCGCACTCCCAACTGTCATCCTGAGCGAAGTCCGGCTCCCGAGCCGGACGCAGTCGAATGGACCTCCCGAGCATCAGCAATCCCGGCGAGCACGCTCGTCGGGATTCGCGAGGGCAGCGGCTCCCGCCCCGCCACTGCCATTCCCAGCTGCTTTCCGTCACTCTCTCCTTGACAATCTACCTATCCGAGCCACAATAGGTAGAACGTCAAGGAGAGAGACTCCGAAAATGGCTCCGACAGAAAAAACTGACCTCCTGCAGGGCACCCTCGACATGCTCATCCTCAAAATCGTTGCCCTCGGCCCCGTTCACGGCTACGGAATCTCCCAGCGCATCCGCCAGATTTCCAAAGAAGTCCTCAACGTCCAGCAGGGCTCGCTCTATCCCGCGCTCCATCGCCTCGAAAAACGCGGCTGGCTCTCGGCCGAATGGGGCGACTCGGAAAACGGCCGCGAAGCCAAGTTCTACAAGCTCTCCGCCAAAGGCCGCCGCCAGCTCACCACCGAAGAAGCGTCCTGGAATCGCCTCTCTCAAGCTGTGGCACTCATCCTCGACGCTGCCCGTCAGGAGGCATAAAAATGTCCTGGAACCCTTTCCGCCGCCGTCCCCGCGACCCTGAATTCGACCGCGAGATCGCCTTCCACGTAGAGGAGCTCACCCGCGCCGGCATCGCCCAGGGGCTCTCCCTCGAAGAAGCCCGCCGCCGCGCCATCCTCGAATTCGGCGGCCGCGAACAGGTCAAGCAGCAGGTCCGCGAAGTTCACACCTCCCCGCTGCTCGAAACCCTCAGCTTCAATTTCCGCGCGGCCCTGCGCTTCCTTCGCCGCTCACCCTCGTTTTCCGCCGCCGTCATCCTCACCCTCGCCCTCGGCATCGGAGCCAACAGCGCTGTCTTCTCCGCCATCGATGCCGTCGTCCTCCGCCCCCTGCCCTACCCGCACGGCGACGAGCTCATCGCTCTGAGCCAGCACAACACGAAGAACCGCGACGCCAACACTTTCGTCGCGCCCACCCGCCTCGAAGACTGGAACCGCCTGAACTCCACGTTCCAGGCCATCAGCGGCTACTACACCGACGACCTCTCCGAAACCTCCGGCGCGCTGCCCGAAAAAGTCGCCGAAGCCCTCGTCGCACCGCGCTTTCTTCAGGTCCTCGAAATCGCGCCCCTTCTCGGCCGCGACTTCACCCCGGAAGAAGAACGTTTCGGCGGTCCCGACGCCGTCCTCATCGGCTATTCCTTCTGGCAGCGCCGCTTTCACGCCGACCCTTCCGCGCTTGGCAAAAAGCTCCGCGTCGGCTCCTTTTCCTACTCCATCATTGGCATCTTGCCTGCCTCGTTCGCGTATCCCAATCGCGAAATCGACCTCTGGGCGCCCAGCCCGCCCGACGCTCCTTACGCCCTCCGTCGCGACGCAACCTGGTTCACCGTCATCGGCCGCTTAAAACCCGGCGTCACACTCGCCCGCGCCCAGGCCGACCTCGCCACCGTCCAGGCGCGCCTCGGCCAGCAATTCCCCAAACCCGACGCCGATCTTACCGTCCAGAGCACGCCCCTCAAGGAGACCATCGTCTCCGATGTCCGCGACTCCCTCTGGCTCCTCTACGGATCCGTCACTCTGCTTCTGCTCATCGCTTGCTCCAACATCGCCGCGCTGCTGCTCGCCCGCACCGCCGACCGCGAACACGAAATCTCCATCCGCTTCTCCCTGGGCGCCTCGCGCCGCGCCATCGTCGGCCAGCTCCTCGCGGAAGTCTTCTCGCTCGCCCTCCTCGGCTCGCTCCTCGGCCTCGGCATGGCCGCCGCCGCCACCCGCGCCTTCCATCTCCTCGCCCACACCCTCCCGCGCGCCTCCGAAATTAACCTCAACCCAACCATCGTTCTCTACTCGCTCCTCTGCGCCGTCGCCACCACTCTCCTCTGCGGACTCGTTCCCGCCCTCCGCGGCACCCGCCGCGACCTTGCCCAATCTCTCGCCCGATCCGGCCGCACCCAGACCTCTGCCCGCAACCCCCTGCAGTGGTTCCTTGTCGCCGTACAAGTAACACTCGCTGTTACATTACTCACCGGCGCAGGATTATTGCTCCGCAGCCTGCAGCAGCTCAGCCGCGTCCACCCCGGCTTCGACCCCACCCACATCCTCACCTTCCAGATTAGCGGCTCCTGGCACGAAACCNNCCATCCGCTCCATCCCCGGCGTCGAAGCCGCTGCCACCGCCGGCAGCCTCCCCGGCGTTCCCGCCCTCTATCAGATCGAATTTCGCCTCGACGGCAGCCTCGATCCCAACCGCAAAATCCTCGCCGACGCTCGTTGGGTCTCCTGGGGCTACTTTGACACCACCAGGATCCCCCTCCTCCAGGGCGAATCCTGCAGAAGAGGCGGCCCGCCCTCCGACGTCCTTGTCAATCGCGCCTTCGCCAATCTCTACCTCGGCGGCGCCGCCCTCGGTCATAACATCGCCGCCGCCGCTTACAACGACTTCTCCACCAAAGGCCAGATTCGCGGCGTCGTCGGCGACGCCCGCGAGGAAGGCCTCAACACCGCGCCCGTCCCCACCGTCTACTCCTGCTTCAGCGCGCCCGATCCCTTCCCCAACTTCCTCGTCCGCACCCACGGCG
>PMAD01000153.1 GCA_003152415.1 Acidobacterium sp. | reverse complement strand
AGTTCGGCGCGATCCATACGTCTTCCGGGAGTTGCAACTTCTGGTTTGCCAGGGTGAACTGCGATTGACCCGCTCTCAGACCGGCGCATAGACTGAAGGGCAAGCGGAACTCTACAAACAACAGTCCAACCCTGCATATGCCGTCGTTTTCCCGCCGTTTTTCGCTGTGTTTGCTGCTTGCCGGAGCGCTGGCTACGGTTTCGTGTGTCGCGCAGAACCAGAATCCTGGAACACCACCACAAGCTGGGCCGCCGCGGTCGACGCAGGAGCCGTCGAGTTCGAGCCGGGTTCCGAATCTCAACCCGACGGAAGCGCCTTCGACGATCCCAGCCGCTCCGGTTCAGTTGCAGAAGAGCGCGAATCCGGGCGCTCCGGCGCTGATCGATCCGGCGGGCCCGACGGTGAGTCTGGAAACGAGCGAGGCGATGTTCGACATTGGCGTGGCGCTGAATGCGTGCGGCTACGACAAGGGTCTCGACGAGTCCGACCCGGTTCGGAAGGTCGTGCGCGGCGAAGTGAATCAGGCGACGCAGGCCAGCGCCGAGGCGCAGGACGATCGCGACAAGCTTTGCCTGTTTATCGGCCAGCACCGGCTCGACGATCCGGCGCGGAATCTGGCGCAGTATGTGTCGCTGGCGCTCTATCTGACGCCGCCTCCGCAGCTGACGCCGAGCGTCGATGAGCAGGACATGCCTCCGGACGCGAACGCCGTGGAGCTGGTTCTGCCGCTGCTGCGGCAGTTTGCCGACGCGATCAATTTGCATTTGATCTGGGTCGAGAACCACGCGGCGTATGAAGAAGCCACCAGCCGGCTGCACGCTCCGCTGACGAACATGATCGTGAGCACCAACTACTACATCAAGACGTCGGCCTCGACGTACAGCGGGCGGCGTTTTCTGGTGGTGCTGGAGCCGATGCTGTCGCCGGAGGAGACGAACGCGCGCGTCTACGGGCTGGATTACGTGGTGGTGGCCTCGCCGAAGAACGGGCAGATTTCGATGGACCTGGTGCGGCACGCCTATCTGCACTACGAGATCGAGCCGCTGCTGTACGCGCGCGAGAACACGGTGGACGAGCGGATGATGCCGATCCTGAAAGCGGTGCAGGACGCTCCTCTGGATTTTGAGTTCAAGAACGACATCGAGGCGCTGACGATCGAGTGCATGATCCGCGCGATTGAGGCTCGCACCATGGACACGGGCGTTGCCGAGGTCAGAGTTCCGCCCAATCTGTCGCATAGCGAGGCCGACCAGTACGAGCACGCGCGCAGCGTGGCGATGCAGAAGCAGGAAGTCGTCCGGCAGCAGGCGGTCAATCACTCCATGGCGCAGGGCTACGTGCTGACGCAGTACTTCTACAACGCGCTGAAGAATTTCGAGAAGAATCCGGAGGGCCTGAATGAGGCGATCGGACCGATGGTCTACGGGATGGACGTCAGCATCGAGACGCATCGGGCGCGCCAAACCACATTCGACATGCGCGGGGAAGGCCATGTGATGGGGCACTCTCCGCAGCGGCCTGCGCAGGCGAAGGACCTGGACGTGGCGGAATTGAAGCTGATGAAGGGCGATGTGGCGGGAGCGGCGGAGCTCGCGCAGAAAGCGCTGGACAGCCACAGCGGCGATGCCGGGCAGGCGGAGTTTATCCTGGCGCGCGTGGATCTGATGAAGGGGAAGATCGACGATGCGCAGGCGGCTTTCAAAGATACGCTGACGGCATCAAAGGATCCGCGGATGCTGGCGTGGTCGCACATTTATCTGGGGCGGATTCTCGACGTGGAGGAGCAGCGCGACGAGGCTCTTGTGGAGTACAAGGCCGCGCTGACGGTGCGCGACGGCCAACCGGATACGAAAGAGGCCGCCGAGGCCGGACTGAAGCAGCCGTTTGCGCTGCCGCATCAGGCGCAGGCTCCGGATGGCGACGACAAGGACGACGGAGGGCCTCCGCCGACGGCTCCTTCTACGACAACCTCGAACCAGCCCCATCCGCAGTAAGGCGGGTGCTCTGCAATAATTGAGAGAAGCAGCCCCCGCATGGAGTCCTCGGCACATTCATCCGGCACTTCGATTGACACGCCTGCCTCGAGCGAGCCAGCCCTGGCGAACCCCGGCGCAACGGGGGAACTGGAAGCCATCCTGGAGCATCGCTTCGCGCACCCGGAGCTGCTGGAGCGGGCGATGACCCACAGTTCCCTGGCGCATGAGCGCGGGTCGGACGAGCCGCAGCGGGAAGACAACGAGACTCTGGAATTTCTGGGAGATGCGGTGGTTGGGCTGGTGGCCGCGGAGTCGGTCTTTCGGCGGTATCCGGAGCTTTCAGAAGGAGCGCTGACGCGGTTGCGGGGCGCGCTGGTGAGCCGCCGGCATCTGGCGGAAGTGGCCGCGGGGCTGAGCCTGGGGAAGTATCTGTTGCTGGGGCGCGGCGAGGAGCGCAGCGGGGGACGCACCAAGACGGCGCTGCTGGCCAACGCCATGGAGGCGGTGATCGGGGCGGTGTACCTGGACGCGGGCATCGAGGCGGCGCGGCGGCTGATTGAGGCTCGGGTGATTGAGCCGCTGGTGGGTTCGCTGCGCGAACAGCTGACGGCGAGCGGGGGCATGGGCGATTTCAAGTCCGCTCTGCAGGAGCTGTTGCAGGCGCGCAAACAGGGGCAACCGGAATATCGCACGACGGGGGAAACGGGGCCGGATCATTACAAGCGGTTTTTTGTTCAGGTGCAGATCGGCGCCGAGTTGCTGGCCGAGGGCGAGGGCCGCACGAGAAAGCATGCTGAGCAGGACGCGGCGCGCCAGGCCATCGAGAAGCTGCAGCCGGCGAGGGAGGCGGAATGACGACGCCTCCCGGCACCAGCGCGCAGACTCCCGCGGAGAATCTCCCAACGGGAGACGGCGAAGCTAAGTCGACTTTTTCGCGGGATGTGTTTGGCCAGGTGACCATGGGCCGATCGAAGATTGTGCTGTTCCCCGGATTTCTGGAGATGACGCGATCGCTGCTGGTGGTGCTGACGATCGCGCTGTTCATCCTGACTTTCATCGTCCAGCCGTTTCGGATTCCCTCGGAGTCGATGGAGCGCACGCTGCTGGTGGGGGACTTTCTGTTGGTGAACAAGGTTGTGTTCGCGCCGGCGGGACCGTGGGGATGGCTGATCCCTTACCACCCCATCGAGCGCGGCGACGTGGCGGTTTTTCATTTTCCGCCGGATCCGCCGGAGCACGTGGTGAAGCGGGTGATTGGCGTGCCCGGCGACCATATTCATCTGGAGAACGGGCTTGCCTGGGTGAACGGCCAGCCGATCGACGAGCCGTACGTGGTCTTCGAGCCCGCGTATCCCGACGATTTTCGCGACAGCTTTCCGACGCAGCTGTACACCGATCCCGGAGTGGAGCCACGCTGGTGGATGGAGATGCGGCGCGAGGTGCGGGGCGGCGATCTGGTGGTGCCTCCAGACGAATATTTCGTAATGGGGGACAATCGCAATTTCAGCCGCGACAGCCGCTACTGGGGATTCGTGCCGCGCGATCACATCGTCGGACGTCCCTTCGTCATTTATTTTTCGCTGCGCGAGCCGTCGGCTACCGATGTTGCCGAGCTGCCGGATGATAGACTCGGACAGAAAAACGATCTCTGGGAGAGAATCGCGGATTTCGCGCGCTGGGACCGTTGTATGCGCGTGGTTCGCTGAGGCGATGCGGAGAGCCGATGGCTGAGGTCGAAGAAAAACAGGCAAAACCCAGGCACGACGAAACTCCGCTCGAGGCGTTCGCCTCGATTTGCGGTGTGCTCGCGGTGGGACTGTTTGTCCTCACCTTTGTCTTTCAGAATTTCGCGATTCCCTCGTCTTCGATGGTCAAGGCGCTGCTGGTGGGCGATCACGTGCTGGTCGATCGGATCGCGCTGGCTCCGCCCGCGCCGTACGCGCCGTTCGTCTACTACCGGGACGTTCGCCACGGCGACATTATCGTTTTCTACAAGCCGACACTTGAGGCCAACGGGGAGCATCTTTTCCTGGTGAAACGGGTGATGGGCCTGCCGGGAGATCGCATTCATCTGCGCGGCGGCATTGTGTATCGCAATGGCGTGGCGCTTGACGAACCTTATGCCGCCAAGCCGAGCGAGTTTGACTACAACCCCTATCGCGACGATTTCCCGTCGGTTTCTCCGACGACCAGCGGCGACGTGACCGCGGAGTGGGCCGAGGCGCTGCCCGGCTACGTTCAGGGGCAGGATCTGGTGGTGCCGCCGGGCATGTTGTTTGCCATGGGCGACAACCGCACGGTCAGCCTCGACAGCCGCTTCTGGGGATTCGTGCCGCGCTCCAACATCGTCGGGCGGCCGCTGTTCGTCTACTGGTCGTTCGATACGCCGGAGACGCAGGAGTATAAGACGTCGCTGGTGGACCGGGTGAGCTGGATCCTGCATGAGACGATTCACTTCTTCGACGGGACACGCTGGAGCCGCACACTTCACCGAGTGAAATAGCCATGGACGCACTGGAGGAGCCCTCCGACGAGCTGTACGAGGCTCGCCGTCCTCCGTGGCGCGTACTGATCGTGGTTGCGGCGCTGATCGTGCTGCTGGTGCTGGCGATTTTTCTGCCGCCGCTCATCAATCTGGGGAAGTACCGACGCTCTCTAACGGCGAGCATGTCGGAGGCGCTGGGGCGCCCGGTTTATGTCGGAGGCATGCAGCTGCGGCTGCTGCCGATGCCGGGCATCGTGATGAGCGATTTCACCGTGGATGAGGATCCGGCGTTCGGTTACGAGCCGGCTCTGCATGCCGCATCGGTGGTGGCGTCGCTGCGGCTCAGTTCGCTGTGGCGCGGACGGCTCGAAGTGAGCCGGATCAGTCTCGACGAGGCCAGTCTCAATCTGGTGAGGAACAGCGCGGGGCAATGGAGCGTGGGCTCGGTGCTGCTGCGGGCCTCGCAGATTTCGAATGCGCCCACCGGTGAACGGCGCATCGGCCCGCGCCCCCGCTTTCCTTATATCGAGGCCACCAACTCGCGTATTAATTTCAAAGATGGCCTCGAAAAGAAGCCGTTTTCCATGATGAACGCGGAGTTCTCGATGTGGCAGGCGAACTCCGACGAATGGCGCGTGCGTCTGCGGGCGCAACCGGTGCGGACCGATCTGCAACTGCACCTTTCCGACACGGGCGAGGTGAATGTGGAGGGGTCTCTGCGGCGCGCTTCGGTTCTCGATGCGATGCCGGTGGACCTTCGGGCGGAGTGGGGCGGAGCCCAGCTGGGTCAGGTCACGCGGCTGATCGCGGGTATGGACAGTGGATGGCGCGGCGACCTGGTTGCGACGGTCGCCATTCGCGGCACGGTTGGCGATCTTCAGCTGCAGTCAAGGGTGCAAATCGGGGAGCTGCGGCGGCAGGAATTCCAGCCGGCGACGACGCTGGATGTCGATGCAACCTGCCGGAGCGAATTCCACCGCATCGAGCGAACGCTGGACAACGTCACGTGCTTCTGGCCGATCGGGAGCGGGCACCTGCTGCTCACCGGCAGCGCTCAGTGGTTTGCGCCGCCGCATGCCGATCTGCAGCTGGAGATCAACCAGATTCCCGCGTCGTTTCCGGCGGCGATTCTGGGGCTAATCCGGCCGCGCGCGCAAGATGTAACAGCCACAGGCACAATCAACGGCAACTTCCATCTGATGAGCGGCGCGGGAGGGATGCTTTCCGGCGATGCAACGGCAGCCGGGGTTTCGCTGCACTATCGGGGCGGCGCACTGACGCTGCCGGCGATGCATTTCGTGGCGGAGGGGCCCGAGCCCGCGGCTGGACGCGCAAAATCCGCGCTGCTTTCTTCGCCGCGCGGAGAGCGAAAACCGGAGCCGACGCCTGGGCCTGCGCAGCGGGCGCTGGTGCTGGAGGAGATGCCCATTGCGATGGGATTGCCGGAGCCGCTGGTCGCCGATGCGCGATTTACGCGGGCGGGCTTCGAGCTGAATCTGGCCGGGCAGGCGACGCTGGCGAAGCTGTTGCCGGTGGCAGCCAACTTCGGGCTGCTGGAGAACGCTTCGACACTGGCCGGGCCAAAGGGGCGCGCCACGCTGAAGACGACGACGACGGGAAACTGGATGCGGCCGCTGTCGGGCTCGGGGTCCGGAATCGGAACCAACGGCACGCTGAAGGTGGAGGGGGCAGAATTGCGGGCGGCGTTTCTGCCCGCGCCGGTCGCGGTGGAATCGGCGGAGATCACCGTGACGCCCGAGGAGATCTCCTGGCAAAACGTGGCGCTTGCTTATCAGGCGATGGCGCTGCGCGGGTCGATCCAGTTTCCGGTGTTGTGCAACCAGCCGGTTGCCTGCCCCGCGTCGTTTACGCTGGCGGCGGATTCACTGGACGCGGCGACCGTCGAGGCCGCTCTTGGCGGGAAATCGAGCGGGTTTCTGGGTTTCTTCTCCAACGCGCTGGGCGGCGGAAACGGCGCGCACTGGCCCGCGCTGCGCGGTCAGATCCAGTGCGCAACGTTGCGGCTGGGNNCGGAGAGATGGCGATCCAGAATAGTGCGCCGCACTGGACGCTGAACGTTCGCGTCACGGGCGCAACCGCCGCCGACCTTGGGCCGGTCTTTGGCGAATCGTGGGGCTCGGGCACGCTGGGCGGAGAGACACACCTGACGATGAGCGGCTATCGCGCGCAGGATCTGGCGTCGTCGGCGAAAGGGGACTTCTCTTTCACGTGGCAGAATGGCTCGCTGCCCGCGCCGGAGCGAGCCGTTGATTTTCCGCTGGAGCATTTCGAACGCTGGACGGCGAAGGGCACCATCGCCGATGGTGCGCTGGCACTGACCGGCGGCGGCGTTGCGAGCGGGGCGAGAACGAACGCGGTCCGCGGGACTATTGGATTCGACCGCGCTCTGGACCTCACGCTGGAGACGCGCCGCGGCCGCGTGAAGATCGGCGGGACGCTCGCGCAGCCCGTGGTGCAGTAATCCGGCTCACTGCGCAGGCAGGAGCCTGCGATGGATGCTGGCTTGCACCTCAGGCACCGTCCCGTCGTTCAGATCTACTTCGGTTGGGTTTTCCTGGAACGTGATCCTCCAGGTGATGCGGCCATGAGCCGGGACGCGCACCTGCTGCGTCACCGATGCATCCACGCCTTTCACGGTGACCGGGACTTCCACCTCGGCATATCCGTCATTCGCGATTTCGATGGCGACCAGCACCGTCTGATGGGCCTCGCGACTGGGATAGACTCCGGCGATGGAGAGATCGGGCAGGCCGCGGTCGCGGTCGACCCAGTCGTCGAAGAACCACTTCAGGTCCCGGCCGCTCGACTGCTCGAGAAGATGCTCGAAGTATTCCGGCCTGGTATCCTGCGCGGGATCGTACGACTGCAACGCGGTCTGCAGGGCTTTGTCGCCAGCGGCCGCGCGCAGCATCCAGAGCACGTACATGGCTTTGGTTCGGTAGCAGGCGGGGCTGATGGCGTGCAGGAGGTCTTCACCGGCGCCTTCGCCTGGTGTGGCAGGTTCTGCCAGCGTGAGAGCCGGGCGTCCTGCGTTCAGATTTTCGATGGCCGCCGTGCGCCCCTGATTCGCCTCGATCCACAGCGTACCCAGAAAGGCGGCCACGCCTTCGTTGAGCCACGCGCGTGGCGAGGTGAAAGCGCCGTGCGCCAGCGCATGCACGACGACGGGCGTGAGATGGGGCGCATCGTCGGTGGAGAGCGGGGTCGCGAGCAGGCCGCCGGTCTCGGCGGGCGCGTCATCCGGTTCGGGGAGATCGAGAATGGTGAAGGAATCCTTCGGATTGCCGAGCCAGGTTCGAACCAGCGGCCGCGCCAAGCGGGCGGCGTCGATATAGGTTTGGGCGCTGGCTGCATCGGCGTCGAGGGCGAGGACCCGCAGACCATTGCCATAGGCTTCGACACGCCGAGCCAGAAACAAGGAGGGCGTTTCGAAGCCGAGGCGCGTGGCGGGCACGGACGCGGTGATGACTCCGGGAAAGGAAGCCGTGGGCGTCGCCGCCGGCTTGTCCAGGTTGACGTAGTGGCCGTCGAGGATCGCCACGTTGGGAGGTTGGGAGAAAAACTCGTCGGTGACGCGCAGGCTGGCGGTGGCGTCCTGATCGAGCAGCTTCTGACGTCCAATCTCGGCGAAGAGCTTCGCGCCGTCGCCCATCGACACGGGCAGGGAACTGACGGGATACCACACGACGTTGCCGAATCCGCGCAGGCCGGTGAAGTCTTCGGAGATGCGATCCCAGTCGGAAGCCTGGGCAGTTGCGTCGGGGGCTCCGATGGCGATGAGGCGCTGCGCGGTCAGGGAAATCGCGCCTCCGTAATCGACCTCCAGCGAGAGGGAAGACTGGGGGGCCAGCGGCTCGTCGAGAGGAATGACGGCTTCGTGGAGCTGGCCGGTGTGGTCGGCGTCGCTGGGGATGGTGTTCTGTTGGAAGGCGATTTTCTTTCCGTGCAGGCCGATCATGTCGAAATTCAGGGTCGATGAGAGCTGCAGGGCGATTTTGTCGAGCGGAGAGGCGGAGCTATTCCGCAGCGTGACTCGAGCCTGAGCTTCCATCGATTGCTGGCGCGCGTTGAGATGCACATCCAGGTCCCACGCGGTGATCGCGACCGCGGTTCGGTCAGCGTCGGTGATGGTGCTGGGGTGGTCCGCGGTGGCGGCTGCCGGGGCGTTGGGGGCAGGGGATTGCGGCTGGCCGGAGATGACGACCTGCGGCTTGGGCTCCGGCGGAGGCTCGGTTTGCTGGGCGAAGGAGAGGGAAGCGGCGGCCAC
>PMAD01000349.1:4472-17795 GCA_003152415.1 Acidobacterium sp. | reverse complement strand
GGGATGGGCGGGGCGATGGATCTGGTGGCCAGCGCGCGGCGGGTGATCGTCGCCATGGAACACTGCACCAAAGATGGTGCACCCAAAATCCTGAAGAAATGCACGCTGCCGTTGACCGGCGTCCGCGTGGTCGAGACGATCGCGACGGAGCTGGCGTGGATTCGCGTGACGCCGCAGGGCCTGGTGCTGGAGGAGATCGCCCCGGGGGCGACATTCGAAGAAGTGCAACGGGTGACGGAACCAAGACTGATCGTCGGCCCGGGGTTGAAGGAGATGCTGGCTTAGGAAGGCTGTTAGTCAGCAGGCCCCATTTTGCAGCGATTCGCAAATGGTAAGAGATCGTGGTTGCAATAGAGGTCAAAGCAACCTACTATCTTTGTGATATCCAGTGAACTTGAATCGATGGTTGGGGGTGACTCGTATGAGAGCGTTCGCCTTCGTTGCTATGTGCCTCTTGTTGCCACTGGGAGCCTTGGGAGCTGACGTTTGTACAGCCCCGAAGCAGCAAGATGTGGATGTGAAGAAAACACCTATCCCCATGTGTCTGGTCGCTCAAAAGGTCGCTGCGACCCTCAACGAATACAATGCGAGTCCGGGCACTGCCAAAGATGCCCTGCCCAGCCTTTCAAAGGTCGAGTTCGATTTCAAGACTGTCAGTTCAAGCTCTACCGGCCTTAAGTTCAACATCTTGGTGTTCTCAATAGGGGCTACGAATACTATCACCAACACGAATGACGTAACTTTTGGCTACGCTGTACCGGTCGAGCAAAGGCCTCCAGGCCTTACGCTTAACGCGTATGTCGGCTTGCTGGAGCGGCGGGCACCTCCCAAGCCCAGGGATTTCTCTGCGGAATTGATTCAGACGCTGCAGCAAGCGGCGCAAGAAGTCAAGGTGACCGACTCCGTGGGAGCCGCTAAGTTCAAGACCCTTACTGTCTCCCTTGCCTACGGAGCGACGTGGGACTTCAGCGGATCCGGAACGGCGCCGATATCTTTGACGACGCTCAGCGGCACCCTGGATCACAATCGAGCCGACACGCAAACTGTGAAGCTAACGTTTGAAAACCCGCCGCCCCCGACTTCGAAAACCGTTGGCAGCAAGCCAAAGTAGTGATGCCAGATCGTGTTGGGTGTACGGACCGCATTTGACCGCCTCATCACGAACTTCGGGCGGTCGGATACAAGCAGGCGCCAGTTGTGTGGTAATTTATTTGCCACTGCCCCCTTGCGCAGACAACAACGGAGAAAACCGACTGAAACGCCTCTTCGTATTTGCCACCCTGGGTCTTGGCAATCTCCGCGTCCGCACAGGCCGATCCGTTTGCGCCGTTCCGCGTTTTCGAAGGGCACTGGCAGGGTCCGAGCTCGGGCAAGCCGGGAACGGGAACCACCACGCGCGAATACCGTTTCACCCTCAACAACCATTTCCTCTGGCAGCGCGACAAGTCCGTCTATCTGACCGCCGGTGGCAAGACCTTCGTCCATGAAGACGAGGGCTACTTCAGCTACGACACCGCCCGCAAACTGGTTCTCTGGGATCAGGTTCACAGCGAAGGGCTGGTCACTCCCGCTGGAAGTAAACTGANNGCGCAGTCTTCTTCGCCGCTCTTCTTCGCCCGCCCAAGCCGAACGCCCGTCTGCGTCGAGCCTTTCGCGCGGCTCAAAAGCGAATCGTCTCCAAATAGCGAACGAGACGACAGCGGCGGCGCGTGACTGCTCCGCGCCCGCATTCCCCTGGAAGGGGCATTACCGGAGGTCAAACAAAAACTCTTTGTCGCCGATGGTGGGCCGAGACTGATCTTAAGTGGTATAGCGAAGACCGCCTGTATCGCCGATGATTCCTGTGACAGAACGACGTGGGACCGCCGCGATTGGCGCGGTCGCCGATGACTACGGTCATCGTGTCCATCCCGGAAGGCCTAATCGCCTGATCCGGCTCGGAACAGCACACGAGGAGGGTGCGTCAGCCAAACTGGCGCAAGGTCTATGCACGCTGCATACGTGGGGCCCGACGGTCATTCTCGCAGGACCGATCAGGAACGAGAGCCGTTGCCGCCTGGCGGATTGCCTCTGGCATGCCCGCGCCGTTTTCTCCCCGGCCTTCTGCTGTTCGCCATTCTGTCCTCGATTCCGACAGTCACCTGTTNNNNCAGGTGCGATTCAATCAACGGCCTATCTCCTTCGAAGAAGGAGTGACGGCCGGTCCAGGCGACGGCGATCTGGAGATTCAGTTCGCGCCTCCTGAAACCTCGGTGCCCGACCACCTGCGCTACCGGCTCCTCGGTTTGAATTCGGCGTGGACCGAAGCCGGGAAAGAGCGCGAGGCCATCTACTACAAGCTGCCTCCGGGCGATTATCTGTTCGAGTACGAAGCCACAGAGAGCGGCAGCGTGAGAGGCCAGGGGATGGCCAGCCTCCAGATCGCTGTGATCCCGCCGTATTGGCAAACGGCATGGTTCCGGAGCGTGGTCGGGGGTTTCCTGGTGATCCTGAGCATCACTCTCTACAAGCTGCGCGTTCGCTACCTTGTCGCGCATGCCCACAAGCTCCAGGAACAGGTGAACCAGGGCCAGGCTGAACTGCAGCTCGCCATCAAAGTCGCCAACGACGCGCATCGCACCGCAAAAGAGCAGGCCATGAAGGACAGCCTGACCGACCTGTGGAACCGCAAGACGATTTTCGAGATGCTGGAGAAGGAAATCTCCCGGGCGCAGCGCGATCAGATGCCCATCGCTGTGGTGATGATCGACCTGGATCACTTCAAACTGGTCAACGACACCTACGGCCATCTGACCGGGGATGCGGTGCTCCAGGAAGCGGCGAAGCGCATCGCAGACCTGATGCGCCCCTATGATTTCGTCGGGCGCTATGGAGGCGAGGAATTCCTGATCGTTCTTCCCGGTTGCTCCCGGACGAACGGCGCCCATCGCGCGGAGGACTTCCGGCGCGCCATCGCGGACGCACCGGTTGCGACGGCTGCCGGCGCGCTGACCCTCACCTGCAGTCTCGGCGTGGCGTCGCATGACGAAGCGATGCCGGCTGAAGAGCTGATTAACCTGGCGGACGAGGCCCTGTACCGCGCAAAGCGGCTGGGCCGTAACTGCGTCAGCGCCGGGGTCTGGAAGGATGCCGAGGAGATGTCGAGCCTGGCCGAACAGCCTCAGAGCGCGAACTGAAGATCATCTGACAGCTTGTTGGATCGCGGCCCGAGCGAGATAAGACGCCCGGAGCGCCTTATCTCGTCTCTTGCCTTAACAGGATTGCGCCCTAGCGGGGGTGTCCGCCACGGGCACCGCCGCCGCGATATCCGGGGAGAGCATGTTCACCGCCCGCATCATGGCCGGCATTGCCGATGTGGCCGCGTCCGTCCCGCGCCTCGTTGCCCTGGAAGTGGTAGAACGGCCTGGCTCCGCGGGAAGGCACGGGCCCGCGGTAGCCGTAATGAGGATCATAGCGGTTATCGACATGGCCGTAGAAGCCGCGAGGGCCGTGGAACCAGGGGCCCGCTCCGATGAACAAGCCGCCCGCAAACCAGTCGGGCCCGTAGTAGCCGTAGGGCGCGCAGTCGTACGGAGTGTAGTCGAAGTAGCCGTAGGGGCAGACGGGGGCAACCCCGATGTCGACGGAAACCTGGGCTGGCGCATGCGCCGGCGCGACCAGGGCACAGCTGAGAAGCAGAATTGCGGGAGCTACGAACGCAAGGGCTCTGAATTTGAACATGGTGTCTCCTTGGTGGTTCAGAGGCGCAGGGTGAGCGGGGAGTTGTATCTCCGGTGCACGTTGCGGCCCGGAACATCGATGCGCGCATTTTACGCCGATCGGTTGGCGCGGAGGTAAGAGGCGCCTGCCTGCTCTAGTGATGGACTTCGAGGAACGGGTCCGCGTAGAGGACGTACGCCAGCGCGGTTGGGTCGTGGGTGTCGTCGAAAGTGCGCTGCCTTGTTTGGCGAACGACTTCGGCGACCGGCGCGGATTCATTCTCCAGCAGAATCTTGTAGAAATTCGCGGCAAAGACGCCCGCCACCTGGTCCGACACGGGCCACAGTGCGCCCAGGTATCCGCTGGCTCCGGTATCGAGCAGCGCCGGCGCCCAGCCATCCAGCGCACCGACGGCTTGCCGCGCCTGTCCGACCTCGCACGCGTTAAAGAAGTAAAAGGGATGCGTATGGCTCGCGGTCGCCAGCGACTTCCAGGTGGCCGGGGCGAGCTCGCTGTCTTCCAGCAGGATGGCGAACTGCGGCCCGCCGTCCTCATCGCGGACTGCTCCGTGACCGGCAAAGTGAACGATGCCGTCGGGAAGATTCGCGGCCAGCGCCCGCACATCGCTGTAGTCGCCCTTCACGTTCTCGAACCCCTCATGGCTGCGAAGCGAATCGGCCTCCTGCTGCGCCGCGTCCAGGGCCATCGTTCCGGCGTAATGCGGAGCAATCACGATCAACTTCTGCAGCTGCAATGACTGCGGAGGCCGGGGCAGGCCGGTGGTTCCTAGCTGCCAGCGCGCCACGCGGGCGGTCAGCCCCAGGAACTCCTGCCGATCCTGCCCGCCGGTTCGTGCCGGGCGCATCAGCTCCCACGGCAGCATGGGATCGTCGCTCAGCACCTGCACGGAACGCAGCTCGATGCCCGCGTCGCGCAGTTGCCAGTAGAGCTGCTTGAATTCCGGCGGAGTGAAGCGGTCGTAGAGGTCCGCTCCAAAGCCGCGCGCGAGGTCTTCTGCCTGCTGCGCAGACGGGGCCTCGCCCTCGACGGTGACGCCGCGGCCGTGGCGCGCCAGTTCAGCCAGCTTCGTGGCGATGTAAGCGCGCATCTCCACGGCTTTCGGCAGCACGGCTTCCACGGGCGAGGCGTAGCGGGTCACGAAGGTCAGGTGCAGGGTGTCGTCGCTGCGGCTTTCGATGATGGTCAGATCGGGCGCCGCCATCTGGGGCTCGAGCGTAATCCCCGCGCTCTTCTCAGCCGGGGTCAGGGTTTTCTGGACGGGGTGCGCTTCGTTCGCGGCAGCCGGAGTGGACTCGGGAACCGCAGCAGGTGCGCCTCCGAAGACATCCGGAACCACGCGGATGTCGCGCTCCACGCGCGCCAGAAAGCCGTGGTTATACCAGAACGTCGCCATGAGCCGCGCGGGTTTATCGGTTGCGCCGGGCGCGCTGGCGCGCAAATGAAACTGTGCGACGGTGGAATCCTGGCCCGCGGTCAGCTCGATTTGCCCGATGTTCGACCCGCCGATGAATTCCATGCCCGGCGCGGTCAGATTCACTTCGAGGTCGATGGAAGTCATCCCGGGAGGCATCGGTATAACGAGCTTGCCGTTCTCCTGCTGCCCGCTCATGATGCGCGTTTCGGGAGAAAGCTGCTCCCCGGTCAGCGACACCTGCACGGCAAACTCCTGTGCCGGATGCACGATGTCAGGAGCTTCGATGTTGGGATAGCGCTCTTCGACGGTCGGCTGCGGCGCTGCAGCGGCGGTGGCGGAGCTGTCGTGCCCGCCGGGCACGCCGCTTGCAACGCCGTATCCAAAGCTGTACGAATGCACGCCTTCCGCGTTTTGCCCCGCCTCGAGTTTCGGTTGCTCCCTGGGGAGCTGCGCCAACCGTGCCTCCGCCACCTTGTCACCGGCATCGGCTGCGTGGCTGTACCAGAGACGCGCCCGGAACAAGTTCTTCGGAACTCCGGTGCCGGCCTCGTAATGTTCCCCCAGCAAACGTGCCGCCCTGCCGAATCGACGTTTGTCCAGCGGGGAGAGCGCGGCAATCTCATCCTGCGACGGCCGAAAGAACGCCGGCAGGCGAAGCGCGGGCACGGGCGCGACGGGCTTGGGCAGGTCCCCCTCGCGTCTGCCGCCCATATTCTCCAGGTACGATGCGGCCTGGTCGGCATCGAAGTGCACCACCGTTCCTTCAGCGTAGAGCAAGCCCAGCGCGATCGAACTGCTGACGTCGCCGGCATCCGCCGCGTCCCCGTAAAGTTTGATGGCCTTCGTGACGTTTTTAGCCGCTCCCAGGCCGTTGAAGTAGTCCTCCGCCAGCATTCCTTTCACGGCCCAATAGGATCCGGGGTCATCCAACTCCGTTTCGGCGGGATCCCCGACCGCCTTGATCAGCTGTTCCGCATTGGCTACGCTGCGCGGCACGCCTGTGCCCAGCGCGTAGCGTTTGGCCAACGCGACCGCGCCATCGGGTGTCCCCAGCGTCGCCAGCAGTGTCTCCACTGGGATGGCTTTTCCCACCGCGTCGCCGTCTCGCTTCTCGTAAACCGCGGCCACCGCCTGCAGGGCCTGGATCAGCGCGGCATGCTGCTCGTACGTCAACGGCTGTTTGTCCGGCCCGAACGCGTCGCGCTTCTCGGCCAGATCCTTCAGCAGTGCGAAAGCCTGCTCGGGTCCCTGATGCCCAATGTCCTGGGTCATGGCGAGCGCTGCCTGGGCCAATACGCCGTCGGCGTCGCCCAAAATTGCGCCGCGCACATACCAGGAGTCGGCCTGTTCCGCGTCGCGCGGGACTCCATCACCCGCTTCGTAGTGCTTGCCCATGGCGATCTCCTGCACGGCCAGCTCGTGCCCCATCTCATAGCGGGCATCGGAGGGCTGCAGATCGTGGACAGCCTCGTTCAGCAGGTCAGCGCATCCCGGCACGTCCTTCGTTATTCCGGTTCCCTGGCAAGTCATCTCAGCCAGGGCAAGCGTTCCTCCTGCGCTTTTCGCGGCTCGCGCCCTCCTGTACCAGAAGAGGGCTTGGGCCGTATCGGCGGGACTGCCGTCTCCCTGAGCATAAAATGAGCCCACCTGCGCCATGGCGTCGGGCACGCCCGCCAGGGCCGCCTCTTCAAACCACTGCAGCGCCCGCTCCCGATCCAACCGCGCTTCCCCGGTTCCGGATTTGTACATGATGCCCAGCTCGTATTTGGCGTTGGCATCGCCGTGATTCGCGGCTTCGAGCCTCTGGAGCAGGCCGCCCTCGGAGCGGCCATTACGGAGCGGATCCTGCACCAGCGAGTCCGGCTCCATTGGCAGACCTGGCGAACCCTCCTGGGCCCTGGCGGCGATGCTTCCACCAACCGCCGTCAGCAGCACAAGGTTCGCGATCACAATCCGATGCGTCTTACCGTTCACGTTACTCCGTCTTCATCGCTGGCCAGGAAAGGGGGCCGCTGCGATTGCAGCTTCTTGAGGATCGTAGGTCCTTGAATTCCGGGCTGAGTATCCCACACGAGGGGGACGTGCGTCACGTTCAGGATGAACGGCCCGCCAGGCCCCGTCGCTTCGCACCGGGCCGGCAATTCATGGAGCCCGGAGTTTGCGGCAGAGGCCTCTCGCCCATTAGCATTTCATTCGAGGCAGCTCGCCTTTCCCCGGCCCCGGAAACAACACAAGTCCCCGTGCTCTCATCTGAATCCACGTCTGCCCACATACAAAGGAGAACGCATGCCCAACCAGAATGCCGCAAAGCCACATGACCAGGCCGTGAAGGAACTGATCGACGCGCTCAACGAAGATCTGGCCCGCGAATACCAGGCCATCATCGCCTACATCGTCTACAGCAACGTGCTCTCGGGAGCGCAGTGGATGAATATCGCCGCCGAGCTGAAAGTGCACGCCGGCGAAGAGCTGCAGCACGCCATGATCCTCGCCGATCAGATCGACTATCTGGGTGGCATGCCCACCGCCACGCCCAAGCCGGTGAAGCTCTCGAAGAAAGCCGAAGAGATGCTGCGCTTCGATCTTGACAACGAAAACGAGACCATCCGCAACTATCGGCTGCGGGTGAAGCAGGCGGAAGCTGTGGGGCACTACGCTCTGGCCGAGCAGCTGCGCCATGTCATCACCCAGGAGCAGGATCACCAGCATTCCCTGGCGACCGCCCTGGGGATCGATGTGCCGAAGGTTCTCGATCTGGGAGCGTAGCCCGGCGGGGTGCGGCCAGCGCCGATCAGTCCTCGCGATTCCGTGGTCCCGCGCGTCTTCCCGACCGGGCGGCAACTCTTCGCGCCGAAAAGAGTAGAATTCAGGCCGCCACGCGTATCCGGAGGAGCAGGCGTCCAGGCCCCGGCCCCGCGACGCCGGTTCTCGCACGAGGCGCAGGAGGTGCGGTATGAAGCTGGCCACCCGGTTGTTTCTTCTGCTCGCGACATCGGCGTGTGCCGCAGCCCTGACGGGCTGCGCTCGGCACAGCAGCGCGGAGCACTTCTACCTCGTTGCTACCAACACCAAACTCACGTACTGGCAATCGGCCTCGGCGGGACTGGATAAGATCGCCAAAGAGTGGGACGTGCACGCGGATATGCGCGGCCCGAGGGACTTCGACCCGCAGGGCGAAGTGGACGAGTTCCGCGCGGTAGCCGCGCTCAAGCCCGCCGGCATTCTCGTTTCAGTCGTCGACTCCAAGCTGATGCAGCCGGAGATCGACGCGGCCATCGACGCGGGCATTCCCGTCATCACCATCGACTCCGACGCGCCCAACAGCCGCCGCCTCTACTTCATCGGCACCAACAATCGCCAGGCAGGACGCCTCGGCGGCCGTGCACTGGTGCAGAAGCTGAACGGCAAGGGTAATGTGGTTTTCTACACCATGCCGGGACAGCCGAACCTGGACGAGCGGCTCGCCGGATATAAGGATGTGCTGGCGCAATCACCCGGCATCAGCATCGCGGAGGTGGTCGATATTCGCGGCCAGAGCACGATCGCGTTCGACAAGACGGAGGCCTACGTGCCGAAAACAGGCAAAGATCGCGTGGACTCTTTCGTCTGCCTCGAAGCCTCGGCGGGTAAGGAAGTCGGCGAAGTCCTGCGCCGCGGTAATATAAAGGACCGCGTGGTGATCGCGATGGACGACGACAAAGACACGCTGGATCTGGTGAAGGCGGGCGTGATCGCCGCAACCATCGCGCAGAAGCCGTTCACCATGGCCTACGTGGGCGTGAAAATGCTCGATGACCTGCATCACTATCCGCTGGCATCGCTGACGAAGGATTACGCGGTGGATCCCTTCGCCCCGATTCCCGCGTTTATCGATACCGGCTCAGCGCTGGTCGATGCGAGCAACGTCGATCAGTTCCTGCAGGCCGCGAAGGCGCCGTAACCCGCCTTGAGCGCTGCAATCGGCCTGCTCTACTCGATGCGCAACGCCGTCATCGGCTCCACGCTGGCCGCGCGCTGGGCGGGGATGACCGCCGCCAGAAACGCGGCAATCGCCAGAATTACCGTGGTCGCCACCAGCACCACTGGGTCCCAGGTGCGCACGTTATACAGCAGGCTGGCCATGTAGCGGCCGCCGATAACAGCTGCGGGCATACCGATGGCAAGCCCGATGGCCGCCTGCAGAAATGCGCTGCGCAGCACCATCTGCAGAATGCCACCGCGGTCGGCCCCCAACGCCATGCGGATGCCGATTTCGCTGGTGCGCTGCGCGACGGAGTAGGCGGTCACGCCGTAGAGTCCGATGGCGGCCAGGGTGAGGGCGAGAAATCCGAAGACCGACGTGAGCTGGACCAGGATCTCCTGCTGCAGAAACTCATCTTTGATCTGGTCAGCGAAGCTCTGGAACTGAATCATGGTCAGGCTGGGATTGATCTGGTTGAGGGCGCGCCGCACCTGAGCTTCCAATCCCGGCACATACCCCGCGGTCTGGATCTCGATGGCGCCCATCTCGAGATGCGAGACGTTTTCGAACATCACTTCTTCCTTGTCGTCGTATTTCGCCCATTGCGGCGCGGCCAGGAAAAACATGGAGCGAATTTTGCTGTTGGGGTCCCAGTATTGCGTGTCCTCGGTGACGCCGACAATTTCGAAGGTGCCGGCATATTTCTGATCGAGGTCGCCGAAATGGTGGCCGAGAGCATCGCCATTCTTGAAGAAATGGCGGGCAAAGGTCTGGTTGACGACGGCGACAGGTTGCGTTGAGGCAGTGTCCTGCTCGGTGATGCCGCGCCCCGCGACGATTTTGGTCCCGATATTTTCGAAATACCCTGCGCTGACGCGGTCCCATGAGGAATTGTTGAAGTTGCTGCCGGGGGGCGGCGGGGCCTGGCCTTCGATGTACACGCCGTTGCCCCAGTTGTCGCCCTCCATCGGACTATAAAGCGACCAGGTCACGGCCCTGACTCCCGGGATCGCCGCCAGTGTGTCGTGGAGCTGGCGGAAGAATGCGTCGGCCTGTTCCGCCTGGTAGCCCGCCATCTGCGGATCAATGTGCAGGACGTATCGGTTGCGCGTCTCGAAGCCGAAGTGCTGGTGCTGCAGATTGGTGAGGCTGCGGATCAGCAGTCCGGCGGCGCAGAGCAGCACCAGCGAGACGGCAGCCTGCAGCACGACGAGTATTTTTTGCGTCCACAAACCGCTGTGTTTAGTGGAGCGATTCGCGCCGCGCAGGGCGTCGATGGGGTCGGCGTGCGCGGTCATCCACGCGGGGGCCGTGCCGAACAGGACGCCGGTAACCAGGGAAACGCCGAAGGCAAACGCGAGCACAGGCAGCGAGGGCGCGGCGTTAATGGGCAGATAACTCTTGCCTGCGACCAGATGAACCAGCAGGCGCGCGCCCGCATAGGCAACTACCAGGCCGGCGAGGCCGCCGAACACCGCGAGAACCATGCTCTCCGTCAGCGCCTGGCGCACCAGCCGGCTGCGCGGCGCGCCCAGTGCGGAGCGGACCGAAGTCTGCGCCTTGCGCGCCGTAGCCCGGACCAGCATGAGGTTGGCGAGGTTGGCGCAGGCGATGAGCAGCACAAACGCGGAAATCCACATCAGCAGGTGCAGAGCGTCTTTCACGTTGTCCTGCATTTGCTGGACCCCTCCGCCCCCGGGAGACAGGTGCAGCGTCTGCTTGGGAATCAGGCTGGCATCGCGTTTCTCCAGCTTGCTGGCGGGGCTCAGCAGGAACTGGCGCAGCTCCACCTGGAGCTGGGCCTCCATCTGCTTCGTGTTCGCGCCCGGCTGCACGCGCCCAATGAGGTTGAGCCAGTCCAGCTCGGGGCTGTCGAGCACGTTGAAGCTCCCCGATTCGATGAGGGGCGAATCGTCGAGGGGGATCCAGAATGAGGCTGGGTCGCTGGTGAGACGTTCGCCGAAAAATCCGGGCGGGCTGATGCCCACCACCGTGAACGACTGGCCGTTGACCAGAAACGATGCGCCGACCACCGTGGGATCGCTGCCGAATTTCTGCTGCCAGGTGCGGTAACTGATCACTGCAACGGGAGGCGCACCCTTCACGTCGTCGGAAGAACGCAGCAGGCGTCCCATCCAGGCGCTGATGCCGAAGGTGTCGAAGGCGTTGCCGGAAACAAACTCAGCGCCAAACGGCTCAGAGGCATGGTCGCTGCCCTGGCGGCGCACGCCGATCTGGTACCGGCCCGCCTGGAACGCGGCGAGGCTCGCGAAACCCGGCGTATGGTCGCGGAACTCCAAGTACTGCTCGGTCGAGAAGAGCGACCAGTTGTCCTGCATGCCGCCGTTGATGCAGCAGTTTTCGTTGTCACCGATGCGGATCAGCTCGCTGGGACGCGCGACGGGCAGCGACTTCAGCAATACCGCATGGATCAGCGTGAAGATGGCTGTGGTGGCGCCAATCCCCAGCGCCAGCGTTAGGATCGCAGTGATGGTAAAGCCAGGCGTCTTGAGAAATTGCCGCAGGGCGTAGCGAATGTCTTCAAGCATCGGGGCGCAGAAACTCCTCGGTTGTGGCTTCCAGATTAACGATACGGTATCGCAGGCCGCTGTGTTCCTGCGAGTTTCGGGATGAACAGCATCATGGCAGGGACGAAGCGGGTCAGGCCCACGAGTCCACCGTGACATAGCGAATCGTCGGTGGCCGGTAGCGCTCGAGGATAAGGCGCGTGGCTTCAACCGACTGGGAACGGTCCGCGCCCATGGCGAGATGACCGCCGTCGTGCAGCAGCAGATTCGATCCACGCCCGCGGCGCTGGTTCCTCCCGATCCCGCGTTCGAGATGCGCGGCAATCTGCTCGGCCGTTGTGTTCGTCCGCCAGTCATAGCCCATCGCATTCCACATCACCGGCGTGAGTCCCAGCTCGCGCGCCGCTCGCAGCACATCGGGGCGCCGCGACCCGTGCGGCGGGCGAAAAAAGCGCACGGCTTCCCCAAGCGCGTCTTCGAGGGCGCTGTTGCAGCCGGCTAGTTCTTCGCGAACTCGCCGCGGGCTCTGTACTGCCAGCCACGGGTGGCTCACTGTGTGATTGCCGATCAGATGCCCCGCGTCGCGAATCTCCTGCACCAGATCCGGCCGCTGCCGCACATACCGGCCGATCAGGAAGAACGTCGCCCGCATATTGTGCCGCGCCAGCAGGTCGAGCAGCTGCGAGGTCCAGGGATCATTGGGACCGTCGTCATACGTCAGCGCAAATTCGGCAGGATCGCGGCCAGCTATGACCGTCCGGCCGAACAGCTGCGACTCCGGCGCAATCGCGGCATAGGTGCAGCCGCCCGCAGCTAAGATTCCTGCGGCGCCCACGGTGGCAAGAGCGGCGAGCATGCGGATTCCAGTGTAAGCGGGTTTGCTTCGCGCCCTGCCCGTGGTATCTTCGTATTTCCTTCGCTGACCTTTCCTGACCTGTGGCCAAGCTCTTCGAACAACCGCGCTTTATCGCCGTCGAAGGTCCCATCCGGGCCGGCAAATCGACGCTGGCGCAGGTTCTGGCGGATACGCTGCACGCTCGCCGGATCGCCGAGCCGGAAAATAATCCCTTCCTCGACCGTTTCTATCAGGGGCAGGCGGGCATGGCCTTCGCCACGCAGATGTGGTTCCTCATGGAGCGCTACGAACAGCAGCGCGAGCTCGAGGATTTCAGCACGCCCCTGGTCTCGGATTATCTCTTCGAGAAGGACAAGCTTTTCGCCTACATCAATCTCAGCGACGCGGAGCTGGACCTTTACAACCGCTACTACCAGATGTTTCGCGCCGACGTGCCCACGCCGGAGCTCGTGATCTACCTGCAGGCCTCGCCCGACGCGCTCAAGCAGCGCATCCGGCGCAAGGGCGTCCCCGGCGAGCGCGCCATCAGCGACCGGTACATCGAGCAGGTGGCCGCCGCCTACGAGCACTACTTCTTCCACTACTCCGCCAGCGATCTGCTGGTGGTGAATACCAGCGACATCGACTTCGTGAACAACAACCACGATCTCCAGCTTCTGCTCAAGCGCCTCGCGGAACCGGTCCACGGCACCCAATATTTCCTCCCGCTGGGCTAAAGCGCGGATTCGCGTGCGCGATCTCGCTATTTGTGCGCGCGTTGGTGACGAAACCACCGCACCTGCCAGCTCTTCTCCGCCGACTGGAAAAGATAGACGGCGAGAATCGCGATCAACGGCTCCAGCGG
>PMAD01000349.1:0-4449 GCA_003152415.1 Acidobacterium sp. | reverse complement strand
GTGAACTGGAAGTTCAGGTTGCGCCCGTACTCGTTCAAGAAGCCCTCGTCGCTGGGATGCGGCACGCTGAACCAGAAGTAGTAGAAGCGCCGCAAACAGAGCAGGGCAAAACGTCCCGGTTCGGCGCGAATAATGCTCCTCGCCATCGCCCCGCGCATCTTCACATACGGAATCTCGCCCATCTGGCGGTACAGGCGGAGCTGATCAGGCGCCTGAAAGGGATGGTTGTATTCCATCAGCAACCCTGTAGCCCCAGGACCATTGCCGAGATAAAGCTCCGCGCCGAGATTCGCGCGAATCGGCACGAATTCGTGAAAGACGCGCCAGTTGCGATACGTCCACGGCGCGAGGCAGGCGACAAAAATCGCCGCAGCCAAAGCCACTGACGCGATCTGCCGCGGCCACCACGCACGGCGGGGCACCCCGGCAAGAATCCAGAGACCGCAAACCGGCAGAAAAAGTAACAGTGACGGGCTCGTAAGCGCCAGCAACCCCCACAGCAATCCAAACAGCGCCCACTCCCCTGCTCCAGGAGCAGGCGCATCACCGTCCGCCTCGCCGATTCTCCGCATGCGCAGCGCGAGCACCAGAATCCAGGAAAAGAGAACCGCCGTCAGCGTCATCTCCCACACCCATTTGACGGCGTACTGCATTGTCGCCGGATAAAGCGCCCATAGCCACGCCGACCACAGCGCCACTTTGCGATTGAAGCAACGCGCGGCGATCTCCCAGGTCGTGCAAACCATCAGAGCGTTCAATACGCAATCGAAAGCAAGGATCATCCACGCGGCGACCGCCGTGTAAACCCCGAACAGCCGGAAGTCGAGAGCGAGAATCCACGGATACAGCGGTGCAACCCAGGCCGTCGGTCCCGTATGGCCGTTGAAAGGATCCGCGAAGCCATAGCCAGTGACGAGAGCGCGCGCAATGCGGCCCATCTCGTATCCGAAGGCAAACTGACCCTCGTAGGGGCGCATGTGCCACATATGCGCGAACGTCATGTAGGCGATGCGGACGAGCAGCGCGACCCAGAAGATCGTCCATGGAGCCTTCGTATCCGGCGGAGACTTTGGCGCACGGTCAGAAGAATTTGCGGAATCGCGCGCGCTCACAGCTTCCTGACCTCCTGCCCGGTTTGCTCCAGCTCCGCGTTCATCAGAGCCTCGGGGGTCAGCGCATCGGCGCGCCGCAAGCTGGGAAAGAAGACGCTCCACAGGCCGGTAATCACCAGCGACCCGATGCCGCCGATCACCACGGCGCGCACCGCTCCCCACCATTGCGCGGTCAGCCCGCTCTCAAATTCGCCCAGCTCATTCGACGCGCCAACGAAGAGCGAATTAACCGCGCTCACCCGCCCCCGCATTTCCGCCGGCGTGGCCAGCTGCAGGATCGAGGAGCGGATGACGACGCTCACCATATCCGAAGCACCGACGATGAACAGCGCCGCCAGGGAAACCACCAGGTTGCGGGAGATGCCAAAGAGCACGGTGGACGCTCCGAAGATCGCGACGCAGATCAGCATCCTCGTGCCCGCGTTTTTTCGAATCGGCCGCACCATCAGCCACAGCGAGACCGCGAGCGCGCCCAGCGCCGGAGCCGCGCGCAACATGCCGAGTCCGCGCGGACCAGCATGCAAAATATCCTGCGCGAAGATGGGCATCAGCGCCACGGCTCCGCCCAGCAGCACCGCGAAAAGATCGAGCGAAATCGACCCCAGCAGCACCTGCGTCCCTGCGACATAACGGAATCCGGCAAGAATCACGTCCTTCGAGATGGCGCGATGCTCCATGCGGCCGGACCGCACCTTGAGCGATCCAACCAGCGCCAGAAACCAAATGATGCCGAGGAGGGAGAAAACATAAACGAGGCTCGCGCCATGCAGACGCTGGTGGAGCGGCAGCGTGAACAGGATGCCGCCGATCGCCGGCCCGACGATGTTTGCGAACTGGAAGATCGCCGAGCCCCAGGTAATGGCGTTCACGAAGTGCTCCTGCGGCACCAGGTGCGGCACCAGTGCGGAGCTGGCCGGCCCGCTGAACGCGCGACCGGTACCGATGACGAAGAGAAGCGCGAAGATCGGCCAAACGCGGTCAATGCCCGCCCATGCGAAGCGAAAAAGCACGACGGTGCAAACCGCCTGCAGCGAATAGCAAACCAAAATCACATGACGCCGATCGAAGCGGTCGGCCACATGGCCGGCGGGCAGAATGAAGATCAGTCCCGGCAAGAACAGCATCAGCCCCGTGTAGCCCAGATCGATGGCCCGATGCGTGATCTGGTAGACCTGCCACGCCACCGCCAGCGCCTGAGCCTCCGCGCCGATGATCACGACGACGCGTGCGAGCTGATAACGGAGGAAGTCGCGGGAGAGAAACGCGGCTGCGGGCTGGGCCATGCCTGTCTTTGTTATACCGGCCAGCGCTGGCCCGTTACCAGCGTCGATCCGAAAACCATTTCGTCCTCTCGCCGGAGCCCGCGCCGGTTAGTCTTGCCAGGTGGAGTCTTCCCTGCCCTCATCCAAATTGGCTGCCGCGAATCCGGCCGTGGCCGTCGTTGAGCCGCAGCCGCAACGGCACATGGGACTGCACCCGATTCGCCCCGTCGCCGCAATCTGCCTCTGCGGCGTCGTCGCGTTTCTCGGCCTTTACTCCACACAGCCTCTTCTGCCGATGCTTACGGTGTTATTTCACGCTTCGAAGGCAGCTGTCGGCCTCACGATCAGCGCCTCCACGCTGGGAGTCGCGCTGGCCGCGCCCATTCTTGGCGCTTTGACCGAGCACGTCAGCCGCAAGCGCGTCATCGTTCTGTCGATCATTGTGCTGGCCGCTCCCACCGTGCTCGCCGCCACGTCGCCGGGCCTGCGCACGCTGCTCTTCTGGCGTTTCATGCAGGGGCTCGCCATGCCAGGCATATTTGCCACCGTCATCACCTACGTCGGCGAGGAGTGGCGTCGCGAGTCGATCGCCCTCGTCATGAGCCTCTACGTCAGCGCCACCGCGTGCGGCGGTTTCCTCGGCCGCTTTCTCACCGGGCTCATCGCGGAAACCCTCGGCTGGCGCTGGAGCTTCGTCGCTCTCGGTGTGCTCACACTGCTCGGGGCCTGGTTCATCGCGCGCTGGCTTCCCCCGGAAACACCGCGGCCCCACCACGGCGACGAATTCGTCACCAGCTTCTGGATCGCGCTGCGCCACCTGCGCAATCCGCGCCTCGTGGCCACCTTCGGCGTGGGCTTCGGAACTTTATTCACCCTCGTCGCCACCTTCACCTACAGCACCTTTTACCTCGCCGATCCGCCCTTCCGTCTCTCCACGCTGGCTCTCAGCTATCTGTTCGCCATTTATCTGGTTGGCCTGGTGGTCACGCCCTTCGGCGGATACCTCGTCACCCGCATCGGCATGCGCCGCGGCATCGCGGTGGCCATCGCCATCTGCCTCACCGGCGAAGCGCTCACCCTCAGCCACCATCTCTGGGTCGTGATCTTCCCCGGACTCGGCCTCCTCTGCAGCGGCGTCTTCATCGCCCAATCCACAGCCACCAGTTTTCTGCGCATGGCCGCCCCCGCCGGAGGCCGCACTTCCGCCGCGGGACTCTACCTCGCCAGCTACTACATCGGCGGCACCATCGCCGGGGTCGCGCCCAGCTACCTCTGGAGCATCGGAGGCTGGCCCGCCTGCGTTGCCCTGGTGGAGGCGGTGTTGCTGGTCATGTTCGCGCTCGCGTGGATCGGCTGGCGCAACGTGGGCTGGTCCGCCCACTAAATCTGCACTGGCAGAGGTTGGCAGCCGTATCAGGCGCTGCGACCAATTTCCCGCTGAATCGTCTCATATAATCACGAAATAACGTTTCCATTCGCACACTGTCGTGTATTCCCTTTTCTTCTGGAGGAAATGTGGCCAAGGCGAGGTTGGTTCTTGTGGCAGTGTCTGTCTTCTTCTCATCCACGCTGGCGTTCGGGCAGGATGGATATTTTTCGAACTGGCTTGCTGCGACCGGCTTCAGGACCGCCGGCATCGATCCCGCCACCATCAACGTCACCGAGACGGCAGGTCTCAACCAGGTCAAGACCAGCGAACCGGCTCCGGCAACTCCACCCAACCCCGACGCGCTGACCTGGCACGGCATCACGCTGTACGGCGCGTATGACGTGGGTTTCGGCTGGGTCAGCCACGGCCTGCCGCAAAACCCGTACAACTACGAAGGCTCATCCCTGGTGAATCGAAACGCCAATCATTCTCGATTCCTCGTCGAACCGGATAACCTGCAGCAAACGGGTCTGGGCATCCGGGGCAAGGAAGAGTTTGCGCATGNNCTGGTCCGTTGTGTTCAACGCGTCGACCGGCATCAATCCGCAGTCTGGCCAGCTCTCCAACGCGTCAGACACCGACATCGAAAACAATGGCCTTCCCAGAAGCGGCTATTCGGAAGCCATCGACGGCGCGCGTGCGGGCC
>PMAD01000227.1:2189-7548 GCA_003152415.1 Acidobacterium sp. | reverse complement strand
CCGACCACAGCGCCCATGCTGCCGCCGATGAAGTTGTATTCGATCACGCTCAGGACCACGCGATGAGGACCCAGAAAACCCCTCACGTTGACGATGGCGTCGTTCAGGCCGGTTTCCGACCGCGCTTTGGCCAACCGTTCCTTGTAGGGCTTCAGATCGAAGAACTGCAGCGGATCGGTCGACTTCAGATCGCCGTTCAGCCACTCGAAACCGGGTTCCATCAGGCTGGCGATGCGGGCTTGCGCGCTGATTCGGCCATGTCGGCCGCATTTCGGGCAAACCTGCAAGTTGGCGTCGAGATCTGCCTTCCACAGCGCCTGGCCGCATCCGTCGCACTTGGTCCACAGGCCTTCGGTGCGCACCCGGTTTTCGCCGGATTCGATCTTGTTGTCTTCGCGCCTGAACCAGGACATGCGTGCTCCAGAGGGCCAAAATCCGGCAGACCAAGGCCGCAAAGGCCTGCAATCTGCTCAAAACAGACTATCAGGAAGCGCTTTTCGGGGAAGTCCCTCGAAAGATTCCGAGTCAATGTCCGGAACCGGACGCTGTCCGGCTGCGTATTCAACATTGTCCCTCAGTTGGAGGTGCGAGCCATGTTTTGCAGCGCATGTGGTCAGCCGATCGATGCCTGGCAGCCGTTTTGTCCGCGGTGTGGTCGCCAGGTAACTCCGATTCCGACGGCGACGCCGCCACCCTGGATCTGGACGCGCGTGCATCGCCACGTACACACTCTGGGCATTCTCTGGATCGCATATGCCGGCTGGACGCTGCTGCACTGGTTTGTCGCCGTGGGAATCCTGGCAGGTCTGTTCCACAACTGGGGATTTCCGTTTGAGCATGGCGTCGACGGGTTCTACAGCTTTCCGTTTGCGAATCTACCGTGGCTGATTCCGATCATCACCACGATTCTGCTGGTACGCGCCGTGCTGTGTGTGGTTACGGGTATCGCGCTGTTGCGCCGCTCACCGTGGGCTCGCGCTTTGGCGCTGGTCACCGCATTCCTGACCCTGATTCGGCCCATCACCGGAACCGCGCTGGCCATCTACACGCTGTGGGTGCTGCTGCCGAGCGCGTCAGGGCAGGAGTACGACCAGATCGCGACGCCCAGCCTACAATAGCCGCATGGAATTCCCCATCACCCGGATGCGGCGCCTGCGGCGCAACGAGCCGCTGCGCGCCATGGTGCGGGAAACGCGTCTCGAACCGGGTGCGCTGATTCTGCCCCTGTTTCTGTGTTCAGGCGAGGGCGTTCGGCGGCCGCTCGATTCCATGCCGGGAGTCTTCAACTTCTCGATCGACGAGGCGGTGAAAGAGGTCGAAGCTGCCGCGTCGCTGGGTATCGGAGGCGTTCTGCTCTTCGGACTGCCGGAAAGCAAAGACGAGCAGGCGACCGGAGCCTGGGCCGACGACGGCATCGTGCAGCGCGGGCTGCGTGCTCTCAGGCAATCAGGCTCGGCAAAAAAGCTGGTGCTGATGGCCGATGTTTGCCTGTGCGAGTACACGACGCACGGCCATTGCGGCGTGGTGAAGCGGGAGGGTGACGACTACGAGATTGAGAACGATTCGACGCTCGAGATACTGGCAAAAACCGGCGTTTCGCTGGCGCGCGCGGGAGCGGATGTGGTCGCGCCCAGCGACATGATGGATGGGCGCGTCGCTGCAATTCGCGACGAACTGGATGAGAAGGGTTTCGAGCAGACGGCGATCCTGTCGTATGCAGCCAAGTTTGCCTCGGCGTTTTATGGTCCGTTTCGCGAGGCGGCGAACTCGGCTCCGCAGTTCGGCGATCGCCGCAGCTATCAAATGGACGGGGCGAATCTGCGCGAGGCGATGCGGGAAATCGACCTGGATCTCGGCGAAGGCGCCGACATGATCCTGATGAAGCCGGCCATGCCGTATCTGGACGTGATCCGTGCGGCGCGGGAGCGTTTCGATGTTCCGATCGGCGCCTATCAGGTCTCTGGCGAATACTCGATGCTGCAGGCTGCCTTTGCGCGCGGCTGGCTGGAACCGCAGCGAGCCATGATGGAGACGCTGCTCTCGATTCGTCGCGCCGGCGCGGGCTTTATCGTGACCTACTTCGCGCAGGAAGCAGCGAAGGCGCTGGCATAGCCAGGCACGGCGGATGCACCGAACGGCGCGTGCGCGGCGTGGGAATCGTTTGCGCCCATCGCAGCATCTTCAAATGCGGGGCCCCGCGTAAAATGGGATGTTTGGGCAGAATGAGCGCGGCGACTTTCCAGCTGCCTGGTTGCGCTTCGATGCCGGCTATTCCATCTCTGAACGGAGCATTCCTTGGCAGACACGATTTACGACGTTGCAATTCTCGGCGGTGGGCCAGCCGGTTACACGGCCGCGATTCGCGCCGGGCAGTACGGGCTGAAGGTCGCGCTGATCGAGAAGTCCGAGAAGCTGGGCGGGACGTGCCTGCACGTGGGCTGCATTCCCACCAAGTCGCTGCTGTTCAACGCTGAGGTCTACGACTACGTAAAGCACGCGAAGGAATATGGCATCGATGGGCTCGGTGAGGGCCAGGTGAACTGGCAGGCGGTGCTCGACCGCAAGAACCAGATCATTACCAAGCATGTGAAGGGTCTCGACTTCCTGATGCGGAAGAACAAGGTGACCGTGATTTCCGGATTCGGCAAGCTGACGGGTCCGGCAAAGGACGGCGTGCTGACGATTGCGGTTGAAAGCAGCAAAGGCGCGAGCAACGTCCAGGCAAAGAACGTGATTCTGGCGACGGGATCCGATGCGAAGCTGTTGCCGGGATTGACGGCAGATGAGACGNNGAGTTTGGGTCGATCTTCCGCAGCTTCGGCTCGGAGATCAGCATTATCGAATTTCTGCCGCGCGTCGTGCCCAACGAGGACGAGGATGTCAGCAAGGAACTGTCGCGGGATTTCAGGAAGCGCGGGATCGACCTCAATGTCGGCGCGAAAGTCGAGAAGGTCGAGAAAACGAAGACCGGCGCCAAGGTGAGCTTCACCGCTTCGGACGGAAAGAAAGTCGAGAAGGAAGCGGAAAAAGTTCTGGTCGCCGTGGGCCGCGCGCCGCGTACGGAAAACATCGGACTGGAGAAGACGAAGATCAAACCGGAGCGCGGGTTTATCAAAGTGAACGAGTGGATGCAGACCGAAGAGCCGGGTATCTTCGCGATCGGCGACATTGTGGCCGGTTTCCCGCAACTGGCGCACACCGGCTCGATGGCCGGAATGGTGGTTGCTGCGAAGATTGCCGGGAAATATGCGCGGCCGATGCGGCGCGATCGTGTTCCGGCTTGCACTTATACGGAACCGCAGATCGGCAGCGTGGGTTTGACCGAAGCGCAGGCGAAGGAGAAGGGCTACATGGTGAAAGTCGGCAAGTTCCCGTTCTCGGCGAACTCCAAGGCATCGATCGTCAATGCGCACGAAGGGTTCGTGAAGGTCGTTGCGGATGCGAAGTACGGCGAGATTCTCGGCGTTCACATCATCGGGCCGCAGGCGACGGAACTGATCGCGGAAGCAGTGACCGCAATGGTGCTCGAAGCCACCGTCGAGGAGATGATGTTTACGATCCACGCGCATCCGACGCTGGCCGAGGCGATGCTGGACGGGTTTGGCAGCGTGGAAGGCATGGCCATCAACGTTTAAGGGACCGGCCACCAGGCACGGGAGGGAAAAATGAAATACAAAGTCGAGCTCATACCGTCGGAAGAGGGATTTGCGGTTAGCTGTCCTGAGCTTCCTGGTTGCTGGTCGCAGGGAGAAACCGAGGAGGAGGCGCTGGAAAATATCAAATCAGCCATTGTGGACTACCTGGCCGCCGTGGATGAAGTCAACCGGCGCAAACAAACTCGCTATGTGGAAGTTGTAGCGTCATAGATGGGCAAATTACCCGGCATCAACCATCTTCAAGCCGTGAAAGCTCTGCAGCGAGCCGGCTTTGAGGTCATCCGCCAGAGTGGGCACATTGTAATGTCCGATGGGCGCCGAACCGTCACCATTCCCCGGCATAATCCCGTAAATGCTTTCACCATGTTCGGTATCGTCCGCGACGCGGGGCTCACGATCGAACAATTTCGCGACCTCCTCTGAAATGGTCCTGAACCTTCTCCAGCTCGGCCGCGTTCCCTATGGCGAAGGCCTTGAGCTGCAACAGCGCCTGGTCGAAGCCCGGTATGACGACCGCATTGGCAATACGCTGGTGCTGCTGGAGCATCCGCCGGTCCTGACGCTGGGGCGCAACGCCAGCCGCGCGAACATTCTTGCCAGCGACCAGTTCCTGGCGTATCGCGGCGTTGAGGTGCACGAGATCAAACGCGGCGGCGACGTAACCTATCACGGACCAGGGCAGCTGGTTGGGTATCCAATCTTCGATCTGCGCAGCTTCACGCCTCGGCTTGGCGCCGTCGAATATGTGCGGCTCATGGAAGAAGCGTTGATTCGTGCCTGTGGCGATTTTGGCGTGTCGACGAAGCGGGTCTCGGGCCGAACCGGCGTGTGGACCACGGCTGGCGGATCCATCCGTGAGAAGAAGATCGCGGCTATCGGCGTTCACATCGCACGCGGCATCACGTCGCACGGATTTGCGTTCAACGTGAACCCGGACCTGCGCGACTTCGAGTTGATCGTGCCGTGCGGCATTGCCGATCGCGAGGTGACGAGCCTCGAACGCGAAGCCGATCCGCCGCCGGCGATAGAGGCGGTGCGCAACGCTGTGGCGCGGCAGTTCGGCCACGTTTTCGATCATCAGGTTCTGTGGGTCGAATCGCTGGCGGACTTGCTGCCGAACGCGGAGACGGCGGGGAAGCCAGTGGCCGCGAACGCGGATTTATAATCGGACGTTGCACAGGAGCTTGCTCCTAAGCCCTTGCGCCGAAACTGCTGTTGCATTCGATCTGCACCACGTGTCCCGAGCGGAGAGAAGAATCCATGCCAACCGATGTCCTGATGCCCCAGATGGGCGAATCGATCTTCGAGGGCACCATCACGAAGTGGCTCAAGAAGCCGGGCGACACAGTCCAGCGCGACGAACCGCTGTTTGAAATCTCCACCGACAAGGTCGACGCGGAGATTCCCTCGCCGGCGGCTGGCGTGCTGACGGAGATCAAGGCGGCAGAAGGATCCACCGTCCAGGTGAACACGGTCGTCGGCGTGATCGGCGATGGGGCGTCGGCCGCTGCGAGTGCGCCGGCGGCAAAACCCGCTCCAGCCAAGGCTGAAACCGCACAGGCTCCTTCCACGCCGGCAAAAGAACAGAAGCCGGCAGCCGAGCAAAAACCGGCCGCGGCGGGACCGGGGCAGGACGTCATCATGCCGCAGATGGGCGAGTCCATCTTTGAAGGCACGATCACGAAATGGCTGAAGCAGGTCGG
>PMAD01000227.1:0-2128 GCA_003152415.1 Acidobacterium sp. | reverse complement strand
CCGGCGGTCAGCGTTCCCGAGCCAGAACCGGTTGCGGCGGGTGAAGGCGAGCACGTTCGCTCATCGCCACTGGTGCGCAAGATTGCGCGGGAAAACAACGTCAGCCTGAGCGCGGTGCGTGGCACCGGGGCGGGCGGACGCATCACGAAGGAAGACATCCTCGCGTACATCGAGAAGGGAGGCGCCGGAGCGGCTATTTCCGCACCTTCAGCGGCTAAACCTGCGGCTCCTGTTCCTGCAGTCGCGCCGATTCCGGGCGAGCTGGTTCCGCTCAGCCGGATGCGCTCGATCATTGCGCAGCGGATGGTGGAGTCAAAGCGGACGAGTCCGCACGTCCACACGGTCTTCAAGATCGACTTCACGCGCATCGTCAGGCTCCGCGAAAAAGAGAAGAACAAATACGAGCAGCGCAACGGCGTGAAACTGACCTACATGCCGTTCATCACGCGCGCGGTGATCGCCACGCTGCGCAAAATGCCCGTCGTGAACGCATCGCTCGAGGGCGACGCGATTCGCTACCACCAGCACATCAATATCGGCATCGCGGTCGCGCTCGAATGGGGCCTGATCGTTCCGGTGATCAAAGAGGCCGAAGAGAAAAACTTCCTCGGCATTGCCCGTGCCATTGCCGACCTGGCGGAACGCGCACGCGGGAAAAAGCTGAAGCCCGACGAGGTTGCTTCCGGAACCTTTACGATCACGAACCCCGGCATCTTCGGCGAGCAATTCGGCATGCCGATCATCAATCAGCCGGAGAGCGCCATCCTCGGCGTCGGCGGTTTGTTCAAGGAGCCGGCGGTAGTGACCAGCGAAGACGGCACCGACTCGATCGCCATTCGCCACTTCCTGCACCTGACGCTCGGTTTCGATCACCGCATCGTCGACGGCGCCGATGCGGGCAAGTTCATGGCCGAGGTGAAGAAGTACCTCGAAGGGTGGAACGAGGAAATCGGCTAGGGCAGGCTCCGCGGGCCAAGCCCTCCAGTACTAAAGTACCGGCCGAGAGGGGGGTACCCCCTCCCCCCGGGTCTCCTGGCCTTTTTGAATCAGCGCCAGTATGGGGATGTCAAGCTCGACAACCCCCGGCGCACTTTCGTCATAGCAGCGCCTGCGCTTCCAGGACCCGTTCCACGGCTTCCTCCGGCGTCGCGCCGACGGCGGAAAGGTGACCCATTTTGCGGCCTTTGCGCGGCTGGTGTTTCTCGTACAAATGAACGCGGACGCCGGGAACGGCCAGGGCGCGATCGAAGTGCGGCGGGTGGTCGAGCCACAGATCGCCGAGGAGATTGGCGATGGCGGCCGGCGTCACGACTGAAACATCGCCCAGGGGCAGATCGCAGACGGCGCGGACTGCCTGCTCGAACTGGCTGGTGACGCAGGCGCGTTCGCTGGCGTGGTAGCTGTTGTGCGGGCGCGGGGCGAGCTCGTTCACGAGCAGTTCGCCGTCGGTGGTGAGGAACATCTCGACGGCGAGCAGGCCCTCGAGGGTGAAGGAGTCGGCGATGGAGCAGGCCAACTTTTGCGCGCGAGCTTCGATCTCCGGCGAGATCAGCGAGGGAATGACGCTCCAGGCCAGGATTTGATGCTCATGATGATTGGTCGCCGAGGGAAAGCTCTTCGTCTCGCCGCGCGGCGAACGCGCGACCATCACAGAAATTTCGCGATCAAGCTCGAGAGCCTGCTCCACAACGCAGGGTTGCCGGCCGAGGAGAAGCCAGGCATCGGAGGCGGTTGTCTCGTCGCCGAAGCCGATCTTCACCTGACTGCGGCCGTCGTATCCCCCGTGAGCGCTTTTGATGAAGCAGCGGCCGCCGAGCGCTGAGACGGCGTCGGCGAGGTCCTGTTCGGATCGCGCAGCATGCCAGGGCCCGAGCGGAAATCCGCGCTCGCGCAGCCATTCCTTTTGCCGGATGCGGTTCTGGATGGTGTGCAAGAGCTCGGCGGAAGGCCGCACCGGCGCGAATTTCGCGGCCGCCTCAAGGCAGGCGATGGAGACCTGTTCGATTTCAAGCGTCACCACGTCGCAGCCGCGCGCCAGATCGGCTGCGGCGCGCTCATCGTCCCACCCTCCTTCGAAGCACGCGTCGACGACGAAGCGCGCGGGGCAGGAGGGATCGGGATCCATGAC
>PMAD01000165.1 GCA_003152415.1 Acidobacterium sp. | reverse complement strand
CCCCTGGGGGGAGGGGGGTACCCCACCGCGTTCAGGATTGAGCGGCGTTGCTCCAGAAGGCGTGGGTGCGGGCGGGGATGCGGTCGGGGAACTCGCGGTAGATGGCATTCAGGGCGTGGAAGAGGGCCTTCGATTCCGCTTCGAGGCCGAGCTGGAGCGTGGAGCGCAGGATGCGCGTGAGGCGCAGGTGATTGTGGTTCATGGGCCAGAGCCAATTCTGCGCGCGGGCGGCGAAGTCGGGGGTGCGCTCGATGACGAGCGGAGATTTTCCTGGGATCAGGCGGAGGCCGTAGAACTTTAGCATGCGCTCATACGATGCGCGCAGACGTTCGCGCATGGCGAGGGAGGCGCGGAAGGTTGTGATGGTGGCGGGATCGAGGATGGGGGCGGTGGGGTTCGCTCCGCTTGGCTCGGGAAGAGGAAAGAGCCACTGAATGAAATCGTGGACGGCTTCGAGGCGGGCGTCGTCCCAGGCGAGGATCGCGGCCAGCGTTCGTCCGTCATCGTCGGGCGCGCCATCGCGATAGAAGGCGATCAGCGGATGTGACTTGCTGGTTTGCATCCGAGGTGCGTCGTCCTTCCTGAGCTGGATTCGTTCGCGAACCGCTCTTCGTGTGACCTGTAGAATCGAGCCAATCAGCATGGCCTCGACGAATGACGCCGACGAACCCGGAGTCACCCCTCATCCATCTAAACCTGGTTCGGAGGCCCAGTCCAGGAGCGCATCGACGAAGGCGCATGCGGCTGCGGTAGCCTCGGGGATTCTGCTGAGCCGGCTGGTGGGGCTGGTGCGGGATCGGGTGTTTGCGCACTACTTCGGCAACTCCGACGCGGCGGACGCATTTCGGGCGGCGTTCCGGATTCCCAATATTCTGCAGAATCTTTTTGGCGAGGGCGTGCTTTCGGCGTCGTTCATCCCGGTCTACGCGCGGCTGAAAGCGGAAGGGCGGGACGAAGAGGCGTCGGAACTGGCTGAGGCGATCTTCGCGCTTCTGTTCCTGATCACGACGGTCCTGGTGGTGGGGGGAGTGTTCGCGACGCCGTGGCTGATCGACCTGATCGCGCCGGGCTTCCACGGCGACAAGCGGCTGCTGACCATCCGGCTGGTGCAGATTCTTTTTCCGGGGGCGGCGCTGCTGGTGTTTTCGGCGTGGTGCCTGGGGATNNGCGATGATCGCGACGCTGGTGTGGGGAGGGCCGCATCACGCGCAGCCGCGGCTGGCGGTGCTGCTGGCCATCGGATCGATTATCGGGAGCGCGCTGCAGTTCTTCGTGCAGCTACCGACGGTGCTGCGTTTCTTGTGGCCGCTGCGGTTGCGGCTGAATTTTGCGGGCCTGCATGCGCGCACGGTGGGCCGGAATTTCTTTCCGGTGTTTTTGAGCCGGGGCGTCGTGCAGATCAGCGCTTATGTCGATTCGTGGCTGGGCAGTTTTTTGGGGACGGGAGCGGTCGCGGCGCTGGCATACGCGCAGACCCTGTACACGCTGCCGGTGAGCCTGTTCGGCATGGCGGTTTCGGCGGCGGAGCTGCCGGCGATGTCGAGCGCGCTGGGCAGCACGACGGAGATTGCAGCAACTCTGCGCGAACGGCTGAGGGCCGGACTGCAGCAGATTGCGTTTTTTGTTATTCCCTCGGCGGTGGGATTTGTGCTGCTCGGCGACGTTATCGTCGGGTTTATTTATCACACGGGACATTTTCTGCACGCGGATGTGATCTTCGTGTGGGCGGTGCTGGCGGGGTCGTCGGTGGGGTTGCTGGCATCGACCTC
This sequence comes from Acidobacterium sp., assembly GCA_003152415.1. Classification (GTDB taxonomy): domain Bacteria; phylum Acidobacteriota; class Terriglobia; order Terriglobales; family Acidobacteriaceae; genus Palsa-343. The sequence goes on along the minus strand of PMAD01000165.1, from coordinate 7,027 downwards.
GGGACGGCTGTATTCTTCGGCCTTTTATGCGCTGCGCGATACGCGAACGCCGCTGAATTTCGCGGTGCTGCGGGTTGCGCTCACGCTGGGGCTTGGCTACCTGTGCGCGTTGCCACTGCCGCGACTGCTCGGGCTCGATCAGCGGTGGGGGACGGCGGGGTTGACGGCTTCCGCGGGGATTGCCGGGTGGCTTGAGTTTCTTTTGTTGCGCGCGGCGATGCACAAACGGATCGGGGCGGTGCCGTCAGGCGCATCGCGGATTGTGCGGCTGTGGCTGGTCGCTGTGGCGGCGGCAGCGGTGGGTTACGGGATCAAAGTGGTGCTGCCGTTCCATCGGCCGCTGCTGGTGGGGCCCTGCGTGCTCATCCCTTATGCGGGGATTTATCTTGCTGTGACGCAGTGGATGGGCATTGCCAGCATGGGGATGCTGACCCGGCTGCTGGGACGCGGGCGGTAAACTGCCGCGCGCGGCTATACTTCTGCGGTCAGACTTCTGACCTCGAGGAGATTCCCTATGGACCGCCGCAGCTTTGCCGCGCTTCTGCCAGCGCTGGCCGCCGGGTTACCCGCACTGGCCCAGTCGCAAACCGGAGCATCACCAACGACGGCTTCGCTGGCGAGCGCGAATCCCGTTGAAACCGGCGTTTATCCTGGATTCACGCCGCCGGAACAATTTACCGGCCGCTCGGGGCACAGTTTCTTTCACGGCATGCTGCCCACGGAGATTGGGTGCGAGGCTCACGTGTCGTATCTAGCGGTGGGAGCAGAGCACGAGGCGGAGGACAAGCACAAGCACTCGGAGATTTGGCTGGTGCGGGAAGGCAAAGTAGAGCTGCACCTGAACGGCGTGTCGCATTTTCTCAGTCCCGGCGACGTGGGCATCGCCGTGGCGGGCACGCTGCACTGGGTGGGCAACGCGGGCGATACGGTTGCGTCGTATTTCGTTCTGGAAGTGGGCACGGGGCCGATCGGGCACTAAACCAGGGCGCTTAAACGAAAAGCTCCCGCTGGCGAATTCCGACAATGTTGCTGGCCGAAACCCGCTGCGGGAGCCTTCTTCCGCCCGGTGAAAAAGCTAAACCGATGCCGGGACCGGCCGCTCGGCGTTGGCGTTGACGGTGGCCTTCGATTCGCCGGCTTTCTCATTCGAGCCTGGCTTGCGGATGTCGATGCCGCCCTTGAAGAACGCGCCGTCTTCGATGGAAATGCGCTGCGCGGTGACGTCGCCGGTGAGGGAGCCTTCGCTGCGAATATCGACGCGATCGCTGGCGGTGACATTGCCGCGCACTTTGCCGAGTACGACAATTTCGCGCGCGGTGACGTTGGCGGCGACCTGGCCGTTGCGGCCCACGGTGACGCGATTGCCGGGCAGGCTGATGGAGCCTTCCACTTTGCCGTCAATATAGAGGGATTCGGAACCGCTGACCTCGCCTTTGATAACGAGGCTCTTGCCGATGGTGGCCTGTTCGCCGCTGGCGGCGTTCTGCGCTGCCGGGGGAGGCGCAAGGCGTGTGCCAGCGTCAAAATTGGGGGCTGCCGGGGTGGCCGGACGCGCGGGCTCAGGGCTAAGAGGTCCGCTACCGGTGCCGGGCTGATTGGGTTTCCACATAAATTACGATTCCTTCCTTCTGAAGATGGTTTGGTGAATTTGGCGCCCTGCAGCTGGCCTGCCAGTTGATTGGGTGGGCCCATGCAGAACTGTGCAGCGCCGACCCTCTCCCCTCAGAGAGCGTTTCTTCCTTCCGCGCAATCGCCGCCGTTATCTGCATATTAAACACCTTCGGAGGAAATTGGCATCCCCCTGTTGGGAGTCTTTCCTGTGGAATCCGGGCTTGACTGTGGTACCAGGTTCGGTAGGGGCGCTTTTTGGGGTCCGGCGCGGCGGGTTTAACGCGGTTGACGGTCGGGTACCATCGAGTCAACCATGTTGGACCGCGACTTGCTGCGCCATATCGAGCGACTGCCTGGCGGGCGCGCCGGCTACAAGCAGCTGATCCGCGAACTGGGGCTGGGCGGCGGCCAGGAGCGCCGCGAACTGCGCGAGCAGCTGGGACGGCTCACCGGCACGCGACGGCTGATGCAGGTCGATGGGGATCACTGGGCGATTCCCAAGGCTGACGCAGGCCAGGCTGGTGCGGTCCAGAGCCATCCGCACAAAGCGGAGACTCGCCGGCCGGGGATTCGCAGCGAGGATTTGGTGGCGGGCCGGCTCGATCTGCATCGCGACGGTTATGGATTTGTTCGGCCCACGCCAGCGCAGCCGGGTGCGCGGCCGGCGATCGAGGAAGACGTCTTCATACCGCCGGGGGAAATGGGCGGCGCAATGCAGGGCGACGATGTGCTGGTGGAACTGACGCCGCCCCGCTTTGGGCAGCGCGATGGGCGACGCTCGGGGCGGGTGCTGAGGATCCTGACGCGGCGCAATCCAACGGTGGTAGGGATTTTCCATTACGCGCGGCGGCTGGAGGGTGAGACGGGGCGAGGTGGGAATTTTGTTGTGCCGTTCGACGAGCGGATGACGCAGCCCATCGTGATTCCATTTGGCGCGGAGCTGCCTGCCGCTGAAAGCGCGCGAACACCGCATCGGGTGCTGGGCGCGGAGGCGCAGGCGGCGCGGCATCACGCGGATCTCGAGGGACTAGTGGTCGACGTGGAGATCACGGACTGGCCGTCGCCGACGCGTGGCGCGCGGGGGCGGGTGCTGGAGGTGGTCGGGGCCGAGGACGATTTTGGGGTCGATGTGGAGATGGTGATTCGCAAGCATCATCTGCCACGAGTTTTTCCCGACGCGGTGCTGGCAGAGGCGCGTGCGGTGGCGCGCTTCGATTCTGCGATTGCCGAGCGGCGGCGGGATTTTCGCGGACTGCCCATCGTCACCATCGACGGCGAGACGGCCAGGGATTTTGACGATGCGGTGCTGGTGCAGCGCGCCGGCGACGGCATTTGGGAGCTGCAGGTTCACATTGCCGACGTGGCGGAGTATGTGCGGCCGGGCACGGCACTCGATTTGGAGGCGCGGCTGCGGGGGACGTCGGTCTACTTTCCCGACCGGGCGATCCCGATGTTACCGCAGGAACTTTCGACGGACATCTGCAGCCTGCGGCCCAACGAAGACCGCCTCGTGCTTTCGTGCCTGATGCGCATCGATCCGCAGGGCGAGATTCTCGATTACGAGATTACGGAGGGGGTCATTCGCTCCGCGCGGCGTATGACCTACACGCAGGTGCACGCAGTGATTTCTGGTGATGCGGAGGCGCGGGCCGAGTTTGCGACGCTGGCGCCGGAATTCGATCGGATGATGGACCTGGCGCGTATCCTGAACCGCAAGCGCGACCGGCGGGGGTCGATTGATTTCGATTTGCCGGAGCCGCTGATCGAGTTCGATGAGTTCGGCGCGATGAAGTCAGTGACTCGCGCAGAGAGGAACTGGGCGCACCGGCTCATCGAGGAGTTCATGCTGTCGGCCAACGAATGCGTGGCGTCGTGGCTGGAGAACCTGGGCGTGCCGTCGCTCTATCGCATCCACGAGAAGCCGGAGCCGCGGCGCGTGGTCGAATTTGAGGAGATTGCGGCGGCGTTTGGATATTCGCTGGGCATCGGGAGCCTGCCGGTGCGGACATTCACGATGCGCAGCGAACGCCGCGAACAGCGGCATGGCGGAGGACGAGCGCCGCGCAGCTACGAAGTGCCGGGCGACATTCCGATCACGCCACGCATGTATCAAAAGCTGACGGAGAAGATTGCCGGCAAGCCCGAAGAGCGGATTCTTTCCTATTTAATGTTGCGATCGCTGCGGCAGGCGCGTTACAGCGAGAAGAACGAGGGCCACTTTGCGCTGGCGGCGCCGTGCTACACGCATTTCACTTCGCCGATCCGGCGCTATCCGGATCTGATCGTCCACAGGATCACGAGGGAGCTGCTCGATGCAGGGGCTGAGGGTCATGGAGCGCTGGCGAAACGGGAGCCTCATTCGCTGACGGTGCGGCACGAGGCGAAGCCGCACGCGCAGAGGGAGCATGCGCCTTCGAGTGGGCCGCCGTTCGAGCCGATTGCGGAGGGCGAATTGGCAGCCATCGGGCAGGAATCGAGCGAGAGCGAACGCCGGGCGGCCGATGCCGAACGCGAGCTGGTGGAGTGGAAGAAGATCAAGTTCATGCGCGACCGCGTGGGCGAGGCGTTTGGCGGCATGATCCTGAACGCGACGAAGTATGGATTGTTTGTGGAGCTCGACGATCTGTTTGTCGAGGGACTGGTGCCGTTGCAGAGCCTGGGGCTCTTCGACAACGACCGTTATTCGTACCGCGAAAACACACGGCAGATCATCGGCGATCGCTGGGGGCGGAAGTTTTCAGTCGGGGAGCGGGTGCGGGTGATTCTGGACCGCGTGGATGCGGTGGAGAGGCGGCTGCAGTTTTCGATCTTCGACGAAGAGCCCGCGCCGGGGAAGACAAAGCCAGTGCAGGCGCCGCAGAAAATGAAGAAATCGCGGCGAGAAGAGGCCCCACCGGCCGCACACCATCCTACGAAATCCGGAAAAAGCCACAGCAACCGTTACAAACTGCCGCGGAATTTCGGGAAAAAGAAGAAGCGGCGGTAATGCGCCGATTCCTTAGCGCCGGAAGGTGATGCGGCCTTCGCTGATCGTGAGTTGGATGCGGCCCTGCAATTCCCAGCCGTCGAAGGGCGTGTTCTTCGACTTCGACAGCGAGTCGGCGGGGTGAAACACCCATTTTTCCGCAGGGTCGAAAACAACGACGTCGGTGGCCGAGCCGGGGGCGAGGCTGCCTGCTTTGAGCGCGAGCGCCAGCGCAGGACGTTGGCTGAGCAGCGCGAGTACTTTGACCAGGGGCATTTTGTGACGGACGTGGAGCACCTGAATCGCAAGGCCCAGCGCGGTTTCGAGGCCGGTGATGCCGTTGGGGGCGCGGTCGAACTCCTGCTCCTTCTCGTGCGAGGCGTGGGGCGCGTGGTCGGTGGCGATGGCGTCGATGGTGCCGTCGAGGATGCCTTCGATCATCGCGGCACGATCGCTCTCGGCGCGCAGCGGGGGATTCATCTTCGCATTGGTGTCGTAGAGGCCGACGCGTTCTTCGGTCAGCGCGAAGTGATGGGGGGTGACCTCGCAGCTGACATTCAGGCCCTGGCTGCGAGCTTCGCGGACCGCGTCCAGAGCCCGGCGGGTTGAAATGTGCGCGACGTGCAGGTGGCCGTTCCTCACCTGCTGGAGCAGAGCAATGTCGCGCTCGACCAAACCCGATTCGGCCTCGACGGGCATGCCGCGCAGGCCGAGGCGAAAGGCAAGCGCGCCGGCATTCATGGAGCAACCAGCGGTCAGGCGCGTGTCCTCGGCGTGCTGGATCACGGGGAGCCCCAAAGTTGCCGCCGAGCGGAGCGCCTTCAGCATGATTGCGTCGTCGAGGATGGGTTTGCCGTCGTCGGTGACGGCGATCGCGCCCGCGGCCTTGAGCGCGGGGTAGTCGGTGAGTGTCTCGCCCAGGGAGCCACGTGTCGCAGCGGCAATCGGGAAGACACGAGCGGAAGCGCCGCGCTCGGGAGCCTGCATCCAGCGCACAATCTCCGGCGAATCGTTCACGGGGACGGTGTTGGGCATCGCGCAGACGCTCGTAAATCCGCCGGCAGCCGCGGCGGATGTGCCGGTGGCAATCGTCTCCTTGTAGCCCTGGCCGGGCTCGCGCAGGTGGACGTGAATATCGACGAGCCCAGGCGCGACGATGAGGCCTTTGGCGTTGAAAAGCTCAGCGTCGGGGGCTTTGATCTGGCCTGGATTTTCGACGGCGACAATCCTGCCGTCGCGCAGCAGCAGATCGCGCAGGCCGTCGAGGCCGGTCGCCGGATCGATGACGCGTCCGCCGCGAATCAGAAGAGGCTTCGGCGAAGGCGTCATTTAGGCCCGCCTTTCTTTTTGGCGGCGGTGCTCGCATTGGCCTGGAGCGCGCGCTCGAGGAGGGCCATGCGGATGGGCACGCCGTTGTGCACCTGCTGCGCGATGGCCGACTGCGGGCCGTCGGCCACTTCGCTGGTGATTTCCATGCCGCGAATGATGGGGCCGGGGTGCATGATCAGCGCTGCCGGCGCGTTCGCGGCGATGCGTTCGGCGTTGGCCTGGTAGCGGCTGCGGTATTCGTCGAGGTCGATCTGCACTCCGGCGAGGCGCTCGGCCTGGATGCGCAGCATCATGACGATTTGGGATCGGCGAAGGGCTGCGTCAAAGTCGCGCTCGATGACGATTCCTGGACCCATGCCGGTTGCGGATTCCGGCAGCAGCTCGGGCGGGCCGCAGAGGATGACTTTCGCGCCGAGGCGCGGGAGGAGCAGCGCGTTCGAACGCGCGACACGGCTGTGAAGTATGTCGCCGCAGATGGTGAGGGTGACGCCGCGCAGCGCCTTCTCCTGGACCGCCGACGAAGAAATGCCGAGGAACTGTAGGATGGTCCGCAGGTCGAGCAGTGCCTGGGAAGGGTGTTCGGCCATGCCGTCACCGGCGTTGAGCACGGGCAGGCCGGTCGTGCGCGCGAGCAGATACGGCGCGCCTGAATATGGGCTGCGCAAGATGATACATTCGGCGCCGAGCGCCTTGAGGGTGATGCCGGTGTCCTTGAGCGACTCGCCTTTTTCGATGCTGGAGGAAAGGGAGCTGACCAGGGTGGTATCGGCGCCCAGGGCTTTCGCGGCCAGCTCAAACGAGGTGCGGGTGCGCGTGCTCGACTCGTAGAAGAGCAGGGCGACGCGGCGCTTCGCCAGACGATTCGCACGCTGCATGGGACTTTCTTTTTCGAGTGTATCGGCGGATTGGAGAATCCGGCGTACTTCGGCGACAGAGAAGTCGCCGGCGGAGATCGCGGAGCCCGGATGGATAGGCTGATGGGAAAAAGGAGGGAGTGGAGATTTTTGCGGAGTTCGGGTTGTGGGCCTGGTCAGCGCCATCTCCTCAAAGCAGCCGGTAGCCCGTAGCGTTGGGCTCCGCTGCGATCCTCTATTCCACGCGCTCGACGAGCAACACCTGCTC
>PMAD01000006.1 GCA_003152415.1 Acidobacterium sp. | reverse complement strand
CCCCAGAGGTCTTCCTGATCCCACCATCCGCCCACTTCGAGGGTGGGGACGGCGACGGTGGTGAGGTGATATTGAACAGCGCGGAAGCGCCAGAAGTCGTCGTACGCGGGGTTGTCGAGGAAGGACTGCCAGGTGGGGAGGAGTTCGGATCCGGGTTTACTTTCCGTGGATTTGGCAGAGGTGGGGTCGATGGCGTTGCCGGACATCGCGTTCGGCGCTTTGATGGCGGCGGCGAAGGAGCCGTATTTGAGGAGAGTGGTGTACTCGTCGGGATCGCCGAGGGGGGAATCTTTGCCAGCCTCCACGCCGAGGACGTAGTCGTAGCCGTAGGTTTGGCGGAAGGCGCCGTTGTGGAAGAAGTCGTCGCCAAGCCAGACGTCGGTCATGGGGGCCTGCGGGGAGATGGCGCGGATGGCGGGATGGGGATCGATGCCGGCCTCGGCGGTGAGGAAGCCGGGGTAGGAGACACCGACGACGCCGACGCGGCCGTTGTTGCGGGGGATGTGTTTGAGAAGCCAGGCGACGGTGTCGTAAGTGTCGGTGGATTCGTCGACGGCGCTGGGGTCGTGGTGGTCGGCGAGGGGGCGCATCATGACAAACGTGCCCTGGGATTTGTAACGGCCACGGATACTTTCATAGACGAAGACGTAGCCGCTGCGGGCGAGGTCGGGATGGGCGGCAACCATTTGGTCGGCGCTGTCCCATTCGATGCCGTAGGGGCTGCGATCGAGGATGAAAGGGAGCGGGTCGCGGGTATCGGTGGGGCGAAAGACGATGGCGTGGAGCTTGACGCCGTCGCGCATGGGGATCATGACGTCCTGGCGCGCGTAGGGGCGGAAGTGATTCGGCTCGGGCTGAGAGGAGATTTTGTCGAAGAGGTCGTCTTCGGGGCCGGTGAAGTGGAATCCGGTGACGCGGCCAGCGGGATCGGCGAGAAAGATGTAGTGGGCGTCGAAGCTGGGCTTAAAGCTGGTGGTGGATTCCGCGGTGAGGTCGATGCGCGGGGTGCGGGGGCCCTCGATGTAGAGGCGGTCGTTATCACGGAAGACGGAGAGGACGTCGTCGGGCTCCTTTTGGTCGCGATACTGGCCGGCGTAGGTGTCGAGGGTCGCGGTTGGGACGTGGACGGCAGGCGGGGGAGATGGCTGGGCGCGGAGGAGCGGCGCGGGTGCGGCGCAGAGGAGGGCGATGGCGAGGAGAGTGATTCGGCGCAGGGACATCGGGATTCATAGTAACGCGGGCAGGTTGAGGAAAGTGCGATTCATCCTTTTCGTGGATGGGTTCGAGCGGAGAGAATGGTTGCACATGAAGAATCAGGCAGGATGGGGAAGGTTGCGCGCCGGGAAAGCCTCGCTGGTCGCGTGGGGGGTAGTCGCAGCGGGGGTCGCAGCCGTTTGTGGATTCGCGGGCGTGGGAATGGTGCGGGCGCAGGAGGCGCCGGGCGCGCAGCATGTTGGGATGGCCAGCGGCGAACAGCATCAGGCACAGTACGACGCGCAGCATCGCATCATCACGGCGGGCGGGTTCGTGAAGACGGGACCGGTCGTGTTTCAGGATATTGCGAAGGCAGCGGGGCTGACGAGCTGGCATCACACGTCGGGGACGCCGGATAAGCCGTACATTGTGGAGGCGAAGGGGCCGGGGGTGTGCCTGATCGACTACGACAACGATGGATGGCTGGACATTTATTTCGTGAATGGGTCGACGCTCGATGCGATGAACGGGAAGGCGGCGGCTCCGCATGCTGCGCTGTTCCACAACAACCATGACGGGACGTTTACCGATGTGACGGAGAAGGCGGGCGTGGCCAACGAGCGCTGGGGTTATGGGTGCGCGGTGGCGGATTACGACAACGATGGCTGGCCGGATTTGTACGTGACGAATTACGGGAAGAATCGGCTGTACCGGAATAATCACGACGGAACATTCACGGATGTGGCGGAGAAGGCGGGGGTGGCGCTGGGGACGTGGTCGACGGGTGCGACGTTTGGCGACTATGACGGCAATGGGCGGCTAGATTTATTTGTGGCGGGATACATCGCGTTCGACTTTGTGCATCCGCCGGTGTCGGGGTCGCGGACGGTGAACTACGCGAACTGCGCGTATCGCGGGGTGGAGACGATGTGCGGGCCGCGGGGATTGCCGGGGGAGCGGGATCATTTATTCCACCAAAACAGCGACGGGACGTTCACGGACGTGAGCGAGAAGCTGGGGGTCGACAACAAGGCCGGGTATTACGGGCTGGGCGCGCTGTTTGTGGATGTGAACAACGATGGGAAGCCGGATCTGATTGTGGCGGATGACTCGACGCCGAATTATCTGTACATCAACAAGGGGAACGGGACGTTTGAGGACGACAGCTATCTGAGCGGGTTCGCGCTGAACGCGGATGGGCGCGAGGCGGCAAACATGGGGCTGGCTGCGGGCGATTACGAGAACAATGGGCACGAGGACATCGTGAGCACGACGTTTGCCGACGATTACGACATCGTGTTCAACAACGATGGCAAGGGGAACTTTACGGATGTGAGTTATCAGTCGGGAGAGGCGGCACCGACGATTCCGTTTGTGGGGTTCGGAGATGGGTTTCTGGATTACGACAACGACGGCTGGAAGGATCTGTTCATCACGAACGGGCACGTGTACCCGATCGTGGACAGCCATCCGGAGTGGGGGACGACCTATGCGGAGCGGCCGCTGCTGTTCCACAACGAGAAGAACGGGAAGTTTGCGCTGGTGCCGGCGGTGGAGGGAACGGGGCTCGCGGTAGTGGTGGTGGGACGCGGCGTGGCGTTTGGGGATCTATTCAACGACGGGAAGATCGACGCGGTGATGAACAATATGGATGGGGTACCGGTGCTGGAGCGGAATGTGAACCCGGATCATCATCACTGGGTGGAGCTGAAGCTGGTAGGTGGGCCGAAGAGTCCGCGAGATGCGGTGGGGGCGACCGTGTATCTGACGGCGGGCGAGATACGGCAGCGGGGCGATGTGCTGAGCGGGGGGAGTTACTTGTCGTCAAACGATCCGCGCGTACATTTTGGACTGGGCGACGCGGACCATGTGGATGGGGTCGAGATTCACTGGCCGGATGGAGTGGTGGAGAGGATGCAGCTGCCGGGCGTGGATCGGATCTTCACGGTGGAGGAGGGGAAAGGCGTGACGGGGACGGTGAGTGGGGAGAAATAACGTTGCGCCGCGGTTCGCACTAGCTCCCACGTTCCAACACCAGGGATGTGGGGCACTTGGGTCAGGAGACTTGAGCTTTGGCGACGAAGAGCTGGGTAAAGTGGCTGCGGTAAGCGTAGATCAGGAAGATCTCGAGGATGGCGGCGACGATGCCGGAGCCGATGGCTGCGGGGGCAAAGAGAAATCCGAAGAGCAGAATATTGACGCAGACGGGGCCGAGGAACACGAGGCCTAGCGGGACGAATCTGCCTGAGAGCAGGAAGAGGCCGCCGACACACTCGAACACTCCAATGACGGTCATCCAGTGATGATTGACCATGAGAAGGGACCAAGCGCCTGCATCGCCGGGAGGCATGGTTGCGTGCATAAACGGGTAGAGCTTATTCAGTCCGAAGACGAGGAACAGCAGTCCGAGAAGCAGACGGCAGATCAGGGCTGCGATTTTCATTAACTCTCCTGTGACTTTTTAGCCTGCGATGCCTTTGGACTTCCTCAGCTCACGGGAAAACTCAGGCCGGGCTTGCTGCTGGGATGGCTGGCGGCCATCCGGCGCTGGATTGGGCCACGTCATTCCGTGGCGAGGCGTGCCGCAGACGGAACACGCTTCCGCTTTGAGGGTAATTTCTGCTCCGCAGCACAAACAATAGGCGGCCATTTCTGCATCCTCCATCGCTTTACTTTCGATGAAGGCGGGTTGGGGAAAGATTCCGGTTTTAGGTTGGGTGGGCCGCGCCAGGACTCTCATTCCGGTAATACCGGGACGATTCAGCCACGAGCGAGTTAGAAACTGTGCTGTTCCAAATTGGGTCGGAGATGTTGATCGGCGGTACTTTCGGAACGAAGCACGGGATGAAGGCCATTGACGGCCGGAGGAAAAAGGCTTTCGCTACTTGCTGTGGGGTGAACCTGGCCGGGGAATTTCGAGGGGGTGGAGTTTCGGGGAGAGCGGTGCCATTTTGGTCCGGGAGACATTACGAAGGAGTTGAAGTCCGGCAGCTAGTTGTATCGGCAGGTCACACTGTTAGCCCAAGCTTCTTGCTATGGGGTGAACCTGGCCGGGTGCAACGGGGGTTTGGCTTTTCGCGGGAGATTGTTGGGAATCCGGAATCACTGCGGCGGCGTGGATTTTGCTTGGGCAGGCGTTAAAGCGTTTCGATCACTGCGGCGGC
>PMAD01000357.1 GCA_003152415.1 Acidobacterium sp. | reverse complement strand
TTTCTCGATCTTGAATCCGTGCGATTGCAGCCAGCTTTCCACCGTCTGCAAGTCGGAATCCCCAATCCCAAAGGCCGCCCCATACTGCGCAGGCGTCAGCCATTTGTGGAACGACGGCAACGACGGGTTCTGTACATCGGCCAGATACTGCGTCAGCGCCTGCTCCTGCGCCGCGCTCCGCTCGAGCACCAGCAGAATCCGGCCCGTCGCCATCGATCCCGGCGCCGCGCCCCGATCAAACCGCGCTTGCGCGAGAGGGTGCGTGTTGCCCGGCAGCGCAACCAGATTGGTTTCGTCAATCGGCACCGTAATCCGACGAACGGGTGTGGACGCCCCCACTGTTTGCGATTGGACCTGGCAGTTGATGCCGGCGACGGCCAGCACGATGACGCTAAGAGAACGAACCAGACGCATAATGACCTCGGCAGGATTGGTCTGAACCAACCCAAAGCGAAACGCCGCCCGCTCCAGCTGCGGCGGGAACGTTCAGCGGAAGAATGACCAACAAATTGATTGCGCCCGAATGGTATCCCGAGACCGGCGTTGCGACGATACCCTAAAATCACGACGATTTTGCCGCATCAACCTTTGCAAGCCCCTGGCTGGCCCGGAGCCTGGCCTGAGCGAGCGGAGCGAGTCGAATGGCTCTCGCTTCTGAGACCCGGGATCCTGAGCGCGCAAAAGAAGGCCCTGTTTTCATACACATGTGAATTTGTGGAGGGGATGGGGGTAGGACCCCGCTACCAGCTATCGGCTACTGGCTGAACTCTCACACCGCCAGCTCAGCCTCAGCGACCGTCGCCTTCATCGTCAGCAGGCCTTCGACCTTCGTCATGCGAAACAACTCCAGCACGCGCCCGTTGACGCCGGCGACCACCAGCTTCCGGCCATGCCGCTGGCTCGACACGAAGTAGTTGATGATCGCGCCCATGCCGGCAGAGTCCATGTACGGCACGCCGGTCAGATCCAAAATCAGTGCCGGTGGAGGATCGGTTCGCAGCGTGTTTTGAAATTCGAAAAGGCCGCTCAGCGTGAGCGGGCCAGTCAGGCGCAGAATCCGGCATCCCGGAGCCTGCCCAGCGACGCTCTCGAGCGTCAGCGGTTCGGCGGACATAGCTGAAAATATAAAGGTTGGCACGATCCATGACGGTTACAATTCCATGAATTGCTCGGCCCTTTCCGCTCGGCTGCCACAATCGGAGCCCTGCGTGCGTCTATTGTCCAGCTTTGATTTTTCCCCGCGAGACTGGAGAATACCCTCAGAGTTCGTGCGCTGCCTGTTCTCATCGCTGAGCCGCTCCTTCCCGCTGCTGATCGTCGCTGCGAGCCTCGTCGCCGCGCTTCCCGGCTCAGCCCAGGATGCTTCCGGTACGACTGCCGCCGCCACCAGCTATGCGGTTCGGGGCACTATCGTGAACGCGACCAGTGGCCAGCCTGTCGCCCGCGCTCTCGTCGCGCTCAACGAGGACAACGCCATGCTCACCGGCAGTGAAGGGGAGTTCTCCTTCGACAATATTCCGGCCGGCGAATATTCGGTCTCCGTGCAGAAACCCGGCTACTCCGGCTTGGGCGGAATGATGGCAGGCATCGGCGCGATGGTCACGCGCTACTCCATGGGTGGCCGTCGCCTGCAAACCGCGCCTCCGCGCCGCATTCAGGTTGGCCCGGACATGCCGGCGCTCACCTTCGCCATTACGCCGCTCGCCATGATCACCGGCCACATCACGCTCTCCACTGCGGATCCGGCCGACGGCATTCAGGTCCAGGTCTATGGCAGGCAATCCCAGAACGGCCGCGCGCGCTGGAGCATCGCCGGGCAGGCCAGAACCCGCAGCGACGGCTCGTTCCGCATCCCCGATTTAGCGCCCGGCACGTACATCGTTACCACGCAGGCTTCCCTGGACCGGCCACCTTCGGCCAGCAACAATCTAGCGCCGGTCTGGGGTTATCCGGCGCTGTATTATCCCGGCGTCACCGACATTGCCGGGGCCGGCATGCTCTCCCTCACCGCGGGCCAGCAGGCTGAAGCCGACCTCACTCTGACGCGCCAGCAATTCTTCCCTGTGATTGCGGTGGTTCACAGTCCATCGGATACGCCGGCTAATTTTGAAGTCCTCGACAGCGCCGGTCGTCCCACAGGCTTGCCGGCTTCCTGGGATCGACGGGAAGGATTGGTCCGCGCCAGCGTGCCCAGTGGCACATGGACCATGGAAGCTCACGCCTACGGCCGAATGATGCAGTGGGGAAGCACCAACTTTCAGGTCAACGGCGCTCCCGCCAGCTTCGCCATCAGCATCGTGCCGGTTCCGCGCATCCCGGTCGTCATCCGCCGTGAGTTTCTTGCCTCTGCCGAAGGCTCGCAACAGCCGGACACTTCCGGTCCCGGCATGAACCTTTCCCTCGCGCCTGCCGACGACATCGACCTCGGCCGCGGCGGTGGAGGCGGTTTGAATCATGAAGACGCGAGCAGCAACGAATGGCAGCTCAACATTACTCAGCCGGGCCGCTTTTGGATTGAGGCCCAGGCATTTCCGCCCGCCTATATCAGCTCCATCACCAGCGGCGGCGTCGATCTGGGCAGCAATCCTCTCGTCATCATTCCTGGCAGCACACCGTCACCCGTCGAGGTCACGCTGCGCAACGATGCAGGCACCATCACCGGGCAGATCAACAGCCAGAATCCGAATGGCTCCGCGTCACCCACAACTGCAGGCGAACGTCCACAGGTTTGGATTTACGCGATTCCCCTTTTCTCCACGCCTGCGAGACTTCCCGAGGGATCGATGGAGTCCACGGGCCAGTTCAACATTCCCATGCTCGCTCCCGGTTCGTACCGCGTGGTCGCCTGCGACTCGCAGCAAGACATCGACTTCCATTCGCCGGAGGGTCTCGCTGCCTGGGCCGGCAAAGGTCAAACCGTCACCGTCGATCCTGGCGGAACCGCGAGCGTCGAGCTCGACATCCTGCACGTGCCGGAGGCCGCACAATGACGCGCGCCTTCGCCACGGCTTCCCTGCTCTTTTGCCTCTCGTCTGTGCTGGCCGCACAGCTGGTGTCTCCACCACCACCGCCGCCGGCCGCGCAGTCCGATACTCCGCCTGACAAATCCGCACCCCTGTCAGGCCCCGCGACCTTCAGCATCAGCGGCATCGTTGTCAGCGCCACCACCGGCACTCCGCTCGATCGCGCCGAGGTATCGCTCTCTACGTCCGGCCCGCGAGGCTCGCAGCTCGCCCAGTCCCTCACCACCGAGAACGGCAGCTTTCGTTTCGATCATCTGCAGGCCGGCAAGTACAGGCTGGATGCCACACGCCGCGGCTACATCGCCGCCGGTTATCAGGATCACGATGGATTCGTCACGGCCATCGTCACCGGCCGGAACCTGAGCAGCGATGGGATTCGGCTGGAACTTCTCCCCACGGCGATCATCGGCGGCGTCGTTACCGACGACTCGGGAGAGCCCGTCGGCGGCGCTCAGGTTCATCTCTTCCGTCTGGATCAATACACCGGCGAAGGCAAAATTGTCGGCGCCGGACAGGACACCACCGACGACTCCGGAACTTACGAGTTTGCGCGCCTCAAGACCGGAACCTACTTCGTCGGCGTTTCCTCCTCGCCCTGGTATGCTTTCCATCCAGGCCGCAAAACCGATGCCAGCGGCAATCCTCTGCCCGACGACCAGCAACCGCACTCGCCTCTCGACGTCGCTTACGGGATGACCTTCTATGAGAACGCCACAGACTCCGCATCGGCCTCAGCTATCTCGCTCAACGCCGGCGATCGCACCGAGATCAACCTGTCGCTGCACGCGGTACCGGCCATTCACATTCAGGTCACGCTCCGCGCTGCGGAACAAGGCGCGGGCCGAGGCATCATCATGCCCATGTTGTCGCAGGACGTGTTCGGCGAGCAGCAAATGCAGCCGGGCGGCGTCACATGGATGACGACCCGCAACAACAATCAAACGATTGGCGAGTTTGGCGGCATCGCGCCAGGCCACTACGTCCTGCGCCAGTTCCAGCAGCCTGGCGGCGGTGACGGGCCCCGCAGCGCCAGCGTCGACCTCACCACCAGCCAGGCGATCGACTTTACAGCTGCGTCGGTTAGTGGTGTCGACGTCTCCGGCAAAGTCGTGATGGCTTCCGGAGCCAAGCTGCCCAACCGAACCCGCATCTCGCTGGTTGCTGCCGACGGTGGATCCTCGCGCGAAAACACTACCGTCGATGCCGACGGCGCCTTCGCTCTCCACTCTGTTCCACCCGGACGTTACGACGTCCAGCTCGGCGCTTCGGGTGCCCAGCTCGCCGTCGCACAAATGGCGGCCAACGGCGCGGACTCCGAGGGCAGCCACATCACCGTGGCCGCTGAACCCGTTTTGCTCGCCGCCACGCTCGCCAGCGGATCGACCACCATCGCCGGCTTCGCCCAGCGCGACGGCAAACCTCTCGGCGGTGCGATGATCCTTCTCGTCCCTCGCGACCCCAACGCCAGCCAGCAGCTTTTCCGCCGCAATCAGAGCGACTCCGACGGCAGCTTCACTTTGAACGGCGTGGTTCCAGGAAGCTACACGCTGGTCGCCATCGAAGAGGGCTGGACCCTCGACTGGGCGCGCCCCGAAGTCATCGCACCGTATCTGAGCCGCGGCGTGAAGGTGCGAGTCACAGGGCAGAAGAGCCTTGACCTCCCCACAGCTATCGCGGTTCAGCCGCGCTGACGCCGCTCCGTGCTAATCGACGCGAACCACGATCAGCGAAGCATCATCCTGCAGCTTGCCCCCGCTGAACTTCGTCACCGCTGTCAGAATCTCCTGCCTGAGACCCGCGGCGCCCAGCGAACGTCCGCTCTCCACCGTGGCGATCAGCCTCTGGTACCCAAACTCCTCGTGCCGCCGGCCTTCTGCCTGCAGAAGCCCATCGGTCACCAGCAGCAGGCAGTCGCCGGATCGTAACTGCACTTCCTGATTCTGATACAGCCAGTGGGAAAAAATGCCGATCACCCCGCTGAAGCTTGCCAGAAACTCCACCTTGCCGTCGCCCCGCACCACCAGCGGCAGGCAATGTCCCGCGCTTTCGTAGCGCAGCCGCCCATTTCCTCGTTCCAGCACCCCATAGAACATCGTCACGTATCGGGTCTGCGCACCCGGCCTGCACAGCGCCTGATTCACCTGCGTGCACAGCTCTGCCGGCGAAGCAGCGTCCGGCGCAAACTTCCGCACCGCGTCGCGCAATTCGCTCGTCAGCATCACCGCCGCCATGCCCTTACCCGAAACATCGGCGATGCAGAGCGCCAGCCGGTCGCCGGACAGGGGAAAGACGTCGAAATAGTCCCCGCTGACCTGCGCCGACGGGCGCCACGCGCTTGCAATCTGAAAACCCTCCAGCTGCGGTATCTCGCCCGGCAGCAACCCCGCCTGGATCGCGCGGGCTTTCTCCTCCTCGGCCTTCCTCGCGCGGCTCGCCGCCAGCGGCAGTTTCAGGCCAAGCAGATTCCGCCGCTCTGCGTCTGACTCGATGGGCATGATCAGCCCAGCCTACCAGCCGCAGCGTGCCACCTGGACAAAATATTTGTGCCTTACGCCGGCTTCATCCGCCAGCAATTGAAAAGGCGCAACCCATGCGGGATGCGCCCTTCAAACTACGCTGGCTGTTCTTCGCTAACGGCTCGCCGCTCGCTCGCTTTTCGCTCGGCGTTGGCTCGCTTTTGGCTGCCTTACTCCGCCTTCTCCGCGCCACCCTCGCCAGCTGGTTCCTTCTCGGCCATCGCCTTCTGCAGCTCTTCGCGGCGCTTGGTCCGAGCCTCGGCGCGCTTCTGGCGCTTCTCGTCGAGCACTTGCTCCGCATCGACCAGCTCGATGTAGACCTTCTCCGCGCCGTCGCCGCGCTGAAATCCGGCGCGAATGATGCGCAGGTACCCGCCGTTGCGATCGCCGTACCGCGGCGCGACCGTGTCGAACAGCCGCGTCACCGCTTCGCCCGTCTGCAGGAAGGCCAGCGCCTGGCGCCGCGAGTGTAGATCGCCCTTCTTGCCCAGGGTGATGAGTTTCTCGACGTGCGGCCGTGCGGCTTTCGCTTTCGCCACCGTGGTCTGCACGCGATCCTCCAGAAGAATGGACGTCACCAGGTTGCGCAGCAGCGCGCGGCGGTGGCTCGGGTTCCGTCCCAGTTTGTATCCTGCATTGCGATGACGCATCGTAGTCTCTTTCGTGAGTGATCAGTCATCAGTTCTCAGTGATCAGCTTCAGGAGATTTGCGCCTCTCTGATCGCTGATCACTGTTCACTGGTTCTTGCTACTCGCTACCGGCTACTGGCTACCGGCTGCCGTCAAAAGTTCTCCGTTTCGGGCTGGATCGGCAGATCCGAATCCAGTCCTTCGTCCTCGTCGTCGTCGTAGCGGCTGTAGCTGGCGGCAAGCTGCGCGGCCGGCAGAACACTCGTCGGTCCCGGCACCGCATTGCCCTGCTCGTCGATCCGCATGCCCAGCGACAGGCCCATCTGCGCGAGGATTTCCTTGATCTCGTTCAGCGACTTCCGCCCGAAATTCTTCGTCTTCAGCATTTCGGCTTCGGTCTTCTGCACCAGCTCGCCGATGGTCTGAATGTTCGCGTTCTTCAGGCAGTT
>PMAD01000110.1 GCA_003152415.1 Acidobacterium sp. | reverse complement strand
AATCAGCAGGGTGCACTACACAATTCGCGTCTCCGCCGCGTTCAGGTTTGCGAATGCCGACTGGAAGAACTCAGGAGATGCTGGTGTTTTCTCTCTGCGAAGGGACTGCGTGATCGAGGCGGCGGCGACAGTGGCGCGTGACGCGACCTGAGGATCGCTAGTTGTTTGTGCTGCAGCCAATAGACTCTGCACCAGCTTCTGCATTTGGTCTGATTGCTGTGAAGCCAACGCCTTGATTGCTCCTTCGGCTTTGGTCATGCGGGAATCAAGTGCGCTGTATTTGGTAGAAATCTCGGAATCAATGATGTGGGTTGCCGCAATTCCGGTAATCACAACGGTCACGACGATAGCGGCAGCAGAGAGCAGTAGTGCCATCAGCGAATGATTTGATCCGCTCTGCGACGGACTCTGCCCCTCTAAACGGGCAATACGTTCAAATGCTCTGTTTACCCGTTCCTGTAGGTCGGTGAACTGGGACTCGCGGATCGTCATGGGCGGGCTTTCCGAGCCATACTACTCCCGGTCCAGCAACGCTACCAGTCGTTCATTTCCCAGAACGTGGAGGCGAAGCAGTCCCGCTGGCGCTCCTCGGCCTCCCGAGCGTTGGCCCGTCTCATTTCGCCCATGCGGAACAGTGTAGGAGAATAAAGGGCGAAAGTCATCCACAGGATGATTACGCTTTATTGGATCATCGTGCGCCAGAATGTCGAGAATTCTCGCGCAAGTACCCTTGCAGAAGTCGCTCGATCCACATCCAGCGGTCCCGCTTCGGTTCCCTCTTCCCGTTCGACCCACTGGGCAATTGAAATCCGTTCTCGTTTTGAGCCTCTGAGTCGAAAGAGAACCCACCGACGTACAGGTATGTGTTGTCGGGTGGGCCATCCTCGATCAGCCTCAGCANNTAGCATCACGTCCGTGAACGGAAGGAGTGAAGGGGAAACGTAGAAAGATTGGACGAGCGTCTCCTGCTCAGAAAAGACCTGCACGCCAATCTGTTGGTTCGCGAGGTCAGTTCGCAAAGAGTTAACAAAAAACGTGCAGGTTTGTGGATTTACATCCTCACCGCAGGCCACCCAAATCAATCTCGCCTTTCTCAAGATTCGCCTGATGTCAGCGGCGTTCGCCTCGTTGCTGGGGTCGATACGCCTAGCGTGCGGCTCGCGTACCGAGCCCCAAGAGGTCACATCCGGTCCACGCGCAGCCAACGGCTTCGGGAAGGGCGATGTAGGCGTCCCTGGCACTCCGGTCCCAGCGTCGGAACGACGGAGCATGAGGCGCACATACCAAAGTCCGCCGAAGGCAAGAATGGCAAAAAGCAGCAACCAGGCCAGCGTCCTCATTGCAATATCCTCTCCGAATACGAACAAAACTTTCTACGCCACGTGCGCGTCATCTATTACGACAAGAACGATCCGTTCTGTGGGAAACCAAACTGATTGAGAAGGTAGCTGAGACGATTCTGTCGGTCCTGCATGACCCGGCCCGCCGGGAGGGGAGTCGAAGGAACGCCCAGCAGCCCTTCCTGGCTGGGCTTTATTTTTTCTTTTTCTTGGCACAAAGCTCGGCAGCTTGTTTCAGCAGGCGTTCAATGTCCTCGACGGTCTGGCCTTCCGCTACGACATCACCGACCTTGAGCCGGAGCTTCCGACCGCTTCGGGCTTTCACCCAGGTAGCACACACATGTGCTGCTGCTGCAATCATTGGCAGCGCAAGGCTCCCGACTACGAACACAGCAATCGGATGCCCTCCCCCATCGACCGAATCTAAAGCTATGGCTCTCTGGGAGACGGTGACGCTAGTGGCGCGAAACGATTTCAGAAACTCTCCAAGCTCTGCTTGAAATGGCGGGCTGCTTTCGGGTGGATCGTCAGCGACCCGAATCAGTTCGATTGAAAATTCTCCTGCCTCAAGCCAACGTTGATGAAGCAGAGCATCACTACGCGCCTGGCTGGCCGCAAAACTTGCTTTAGCCTCTTCCCACTCTTCTGGCGTTAACGGTGTCATTGATCCTCTTCTGGCAATGAGCATAGGCGGATGTGGGGCGGAAATCACCCACGGTTTAGCTCGATTTAGCTCGAAAAATGGGCAGAAGAAGGGGAAAACGAGGGAATTCGGGAGACTATAGAGACTTCACGAGCCTCTCGCATTCCGATGAGATTTCAGGGATTTAGCCGATTTTCAAAGACTTTGCTTGACAGGATGGCGGAGAGAGAGGGATTCGAACCCAATCCAAAATAGCCGAGAGCAATTGCCGATGGCCATTCGTGCCGCGAGACCTTTGCGTTTATCGACCTTCTTCGGCACCAGGGACCTTATCCGACGGGAAGTGCGACCGTGACGTAACCGTGACACGAACGGGACGCACGTTGCTGCAAACCCTTGAAAGCAAATTGTCACACTGCAACAAGATTCACGTTCTTCGGTGCGGGCTTAGGTTTGGGCAAGTGCTTGAGTCTCCGGCGTTTATCCCTTGGTTTACGTGCCTCCTCGGCCTTAACTACGAATCAGTAGGTCGGGAGTTCGAATCTCTCAGGGCGCACCATCTAATCCACAATCTGCCGCATCGCCCACCCACCATCTCCCCCGTTCGGCCATCGGCTAATCCCAGGATCACGCCGCGTCGGAGAGCGCGGCTTTCTCCTTTTCCGCCGTGCGCGTGCGCAGATGATAGAAGCCGACCGCGATCAGGTTGCTCACCACGATCGTGCTGAGAATCTTGATGGCGTAGATGCGCGCGTTAACGACATTCACGAACGGATACGCGGAAATCAGCAGGCTGAATAACGTCGAAAGGAACCCGGCGACCGAGGTCCACTTGAGCCACGTCGGCAGCGAGCGGCGCAGAGCGGCTGCCCCGAAAAGCGGCACCGCGAACATGGCGAGATAGGCGACCTCATAGTGCGTCAGGCTTGCGCCTTGGAGCAGCTGGTAGGCTTCCTGCGCGTGAACGCCCGCGCTGCCAAGGAGAACCAGCGCGAAGACCAGCGCCGCAACACACGCAATCGAATTGGTCGGCGTGCGGCGGCGCGGATCGAGGCGCGTGAACCACTCAGGAACGAGGTGGTTCCAGCCGGCCGCCATGGGGAGGCGCGTGACTCCCGTGAACAGATAGCTGGTCGCGCCCAGCAGGCGAAGCTGCAGCAGGAAGATCGCGACGATGGCAGCGACGTTGCCGAGTCCGGTAGCGCCCAGGGTCAGGCGCATCACCTGCGGGATCGGCGCGATGAAGTCAATGCGGCCGCGCGGCACCAGCGCCACGATGGACGCCGTGCCGAGGATGAACATGGCGCAGATCACGGGCGAAGAGACAATGACCGACTGCCCGATGGAGCGCGCAGGGTCGCGGCTTTCTCCGGCCAGAATGGCGATGTACTCCAGTCCGCACAGTGCGCCGAAAAGCATCTGGCCGAACAGCGCAAGGCTGCGCATGTTGACCTGCGGCGCGGCAACCGAGAAGGGCGTGTAATGCAGGGGCGCGTGGTGCGCCCAGGCCCACAGCGGAAGCAGGATGAGCGCGGCAAAGACGATCAGCATCGCGATGCCGCCGACGTTGTGGATCCACTTGCCAAGCTCGAGGCCACGCAGAGCCGCGAAGGTGATGGCGGCGATCAGGACCGTGACGATCGCCAGCGAGGCGAGCCGATTCTCCGGGAGCCCCGCGGCCGCTGGTCCGATCAGGTACGACAGCTCCGTGGGAATAGCGTACAGAATCGTCGCAGTGACCGCGATGCCGTAGACCCAGAGATTCCACGCCGTGAGGAAGCCGCCCAGATCGCCAAAGGCTTCGCGGGCCCAGACGTAAAGACCGCCCTCCAGAGGCATGCGGTGGTTTAGGCAGATCACCGACGCCGCCATCGGCACATAAAAAAGCAGCATCGCCGCGACCCAGGTCAGCGACTGCGCGGGACCCAGTCCTCCCGCGACGCCGACCCACGAGCTGCCGACGACGCAGAGGATCTGCGCAAGCACCAGGTCGCGGAGACCCAGCGGACGGTGCAGGCAATGCTCGGCAGGATCCTGCTGGGGCATGGTTCAGCAATAGTGGCACAACTTCGGAATCTGCAGAAGCGCGATCCGGCGAATTCCCGGCCACTCACCATCAAATGCGGGTTGACTGCCGCGAAACCCTGGGCTATCGTACGTCCCTTAAATGACAAAACAACTTGCTGGTGAGCTCATCTCCGAGGCCGTCGCTCTGGTCATCATCATTTCCTTCGGCGATTCCGTGGCCGCCATGTATTCGTTGTACGACCCCAGCCCTTATCAGCACGCCTACTGGGGCGTTTGCATCGCGTGGGGTTTAGCGGTCACCATTGCCATTTACACCACCGGCTCCATCAGCGGATGCCACGCCAATCCGGCAGTGACCCTGGCCCTGGCCCTCTATCGCAAATTCTCCTGGAAAAAAGTTCTCCCCTACTGTCTCGCGCAAACTATCGGCGCTTCCATCGGCGCATTCATCGTCTTCCTGCTCTTCGCGCCCGTCATCGATCGTTTCAACCTCGCCAATCACCTCACCCGCGCGGACGGCGGCGCGGCTGGCGTCTTTTTCACGCACCCGGCCGTAGGCATCGCCACCATGCACGCTTTCGGCGATGAGATCGTCCTCACCGCTTTTCTTGTCTTCGGAATTTTCGCCATTACCGAGCAGTACAACGAGGTGGCTCCCGGCGCGAACTCCGGCGCGCTCATCATCGGCTTCCTCGTCGCGGTCATCGGCGCCTCCATGGGCTACCTTGAAGCATGGGCCATCAACCCGGCCCGCGATTTCGGCCCGCGCCTCTTCTGCTTCTTCGCCGGCTGGGGAAGCTCCGCATTGCCCTCGCCCGGAAGCTACTGGTGGGTTCCCATCATCGGTCCCCTTCTCGGCGGAGTCGTGGGCGGCGCAGCCTACCAGCTGCTCATCCATCCCTTCCTCCCCGCGCGCAAGCGCGCATCGTCCTCCCCCGCAAACTGACCCTCTCGACGAACCTGCCGCCCACCCTGCGTTCGGTACGCGACGTTAGCTTCTGAGTAACCTCCAACTGCCCGTTGACTGCCCGGATCGGGTGACCAACGGCGGTTACGGAAATTAATCCACACTTCACTCCGCGATGGTTATGATTTTTACCTGACTCTACCCAACGGATCGCCGTGAGATCTGCTCACTCCCCATGAGCCAATCTCCTCCCTCTGCTCCCAACTGTTGGAGTGGTCCCGGGCCAATCTGTATCACGAGCTCTCGCCCCATGAGCTCCGGAGGACATACCATGACCATCGCAAGGCCGACGCAGTCTCTGTTATTCGCCGCCCTTCTCACCTCAGCCCTGCTCGCTCTTCCTGGTCGCAACGCCTCCGCCCAGCAGATCTCGTATTTCACCTTCGACACACCAGGCACCAACCCCAGCCAGTACTCGTACACCTGCGGGACTCCGTCATCGCCGGCTCCGCTCTTCTGCCTCAATAACCTTCAGGACAGCAGCCAGTATCCTCCCAACTTCATCGAGGATCCCGCCATCTCCGATCCCAACTATTCCGGCGGCCAATGGGTGACGCAGTTGACCAACGCCGCGGGTGGCCAGGGGGCGAGCATGTGGTTCTCCGTGCCGCAATATGTCGCCAACGGGTTCAACGTCTGGTTTCAGTTCAAAATCACGCCCAGTTCGAGCAGCGGCAATACCGCCGACGGCCTCGCGTTTGTCATTCAGAACTCCCGTGGCGGCGGTTCCGATTCAACATCGGGCTGCAGCGAGACAAATTCGGGCAGTACCGCCGTCGGCAGCGGTGGCGGATGCCTGGGCTATGGCGGCATCGATAACAGTGTCGCCCTGGAATTTGATACGTTTACCAACTCTTGGGATCCGACGGATATCTCGGGTTCATACAACGATAACCACATCGCCCTGCAGAGCTGCGGTCTCAGCGAAGGCTATCCATTAGCCAATTCGCCCGCCCACCTCGGCACCGGGAATTGCCTCCTCACGCTCGGCAGCGACCCTGGAACCTCCACCCTGATCTCCAACCCAGGCACCTCGTCCGTCCCTGGCTCCGGCAAAGCCGTTACCCTGGCCGACGGCAGCCTCCATCAGGCGGTGATGGTCTATAACGGTCCGCTCGACACCCCTGCGAATTATCTCTACGTCTACCTCGATCCCGCTTTCAACCCCGGCACTTTGACCCCGGTTACGGGTTCCGTGCCGCTCTTCTCCGGCCCCTTCGACATCACGCAATACATCAGCCTGATTTCCGATTCCGGATTCGCCCCCGCTTATGTCGGCTTCACTTCCGGCACCGGCGCCGACTTCGAGCAACATGAGGTCACCGGCTGGACCTTCACCCCCCACACCCAGGTCCAACAGACGCAACCCGTCAACACCAGCCCCACCAACCCCGCCACCACCACCTTTTCATTTGGCACGCATAATTACTCCGTTACCTACCCGGCCGGCGCCGTTCCCACCGGCACCACGATGACCGTCATCGCGACCCCCATTCCCCAGTCAACCTTCGACGCGCTCATCGCCGCCACCCCCTTTGCCGGCGCGCAGTGCCAGGTTTATGACGACACTGGCAACAACTGCATCGCCTACAACGTCTCCTGCACGAACGGGAGCAACACCCCCATCGCCTGCCCTGCGCCCAGCGGTGCGCCGCCAGACTGCGCTGCGGACCCCACCAATCCCAACTGCCTCACGCTGAACACCGCCTATAACAACTCCGCCCAGCCCACGACGCCGGGATTCCTGCAGGGCGACCCGTTCTACGCCCCCGTCAGCTCCATCAACAGCAGCGGCACTACAGGCAGTGTCTTCTGCCAGGGAGAATGCGCCGTCGCGTCCGGCCAAACCGTCAACATCGCGAATCCTGACGGAACCCTCGTCGGTACGGTCACCGTCACCACCGTCGACTCCACCTACCAGTTCGAATTCACCAGCACCACTCCGATCCCCAGCAACAACGGGTTCGGGGGCACGACCGAGTTCCTCACCTCTGTCCACGTCCAGAACATCTTCACCGGCTATTCCAGCGGCTCCATGGACGGCTCGACCACCGGCACGACCAACAGGTTCTCCGATTTCATCGCGACGCAGGTGACACCCGCGTTCATCGCAACCCAAACGCAGCTCACCGCGAACAACAACCCTGCGACCGAAAATCAATCCGATCTGCTGACGGCCACGATCTCGGTGCTGAACCCGCTTCTCATCCCCGCAACGGGTGCGGGCAGCCAGGCTGGCGGCAGCGTCAACTTCCTGGCCGGATCGACCCCTATCTGCCAAAACGTGCCGCTAACCCCAACCAGCGCCTCCACCTACACGGCAACCTGCAGCTACGCCCCCATCACCACGCCCTCGGTTTCGCTCAGCGCCACTTATACCGGCGATCCTTACTACCAGACCAGCTCCAACACCCTGAATCTGCCCGTCAACCCCGCCACATATCTGCTCAATGTGATTGCAGGAACGGGCGGCACGGTCACCGCGAACAACGGCCAGCAACCGGCCCAGAGCATCCAGCCCATTGCTGCCACTCCCAGCGCCGGCTACTACTTCAGCGGCTGGACCGGCAGCTCCGATATCGCCAATCCGGCCCTGGCCAGCACCACCGTGACCATGAATGGACCGGAGAATATCGCCGCCACCTTCACAGCCAAAACCACCCCAGTCATCACCTGGACTCCAGCATCGATTCAGCTCGGCTACCCACTGGGTGCTGCCCAGCTGAACGCCACGGCCAGCGTTGCGGGAACCTCCTTCCTCTACACGCCACCCTCCGGCACCATCATCACCAGCCCGGCCGCCGGTCAGACCCTTTCGGTGACGTTCACGCCCGCTGATACGATCCACTACAACACCGCAAGCAAGACCGTACCGCTCACCGTCACCCCAGGTCCCCTGGTCACGATTTTGCCGACCAGCATCCCGTTCGGCACTAACATCTATCTCGGCTCCATCCTCGCCAAAACCGTCACCGTCACCAACTCCGGCAACGCCACCCTGATCTTCAGCGGCGATCCTCTCATCGCCATCCTGTCAGGCGGCAACTCGAACGAGTTCGCTACCGTCAACCTCTGTCCCAAAACCCTGGCCGCCGGCAAAAGCTGCCCCATGATCGTGGGCTTCGTCGCCGGGCCCTTCTACACTCAGCAGTTGGCCGATCTCAAAATCACCGACAACGCGCCCGGCAGCCTGCAAATCGTGCCTGTCTCCGCGACCGTCATCGACCCAGTGGCTTCGTTCAGCGCAATCAGCCTCAGTTTCGGCACGGCCAAAACCAACTCCGGCAGCGTCACCAAAACCGTCACCCTCAACAACCCCGGCGGCACCGCGCTCTCCATTGCCGGATACGCCTTCGCTGGTGCGGATCCGCATGACTTCTCCGAAACCAATGCCTGCCCGGCGTCTCTCGCGCCAAAAGGCAGTTGCGTTATCTCCGTCACCTTCAAACCCACGGCGAAGGGCTCGCGAACCGCGACCCTGGTCGTGACCGACAACGCCTTCAACAGCCCGCAGTCCATATCGCTCGGGGGCACGGGCAACTAGCCCTGCGGTCGTTCGAAAGCACGACTCGCATCCGAAAAATGAAAACCCCGGTGGCCATCCACCGGGGTTTTTTGCTTCCCACGAACAAGACCACCGGCGGGACTCCCGGCTACCGGCTACCGGCTCGCGGCCGCCTTACTCTCGTTGTAGATGCCTTTCAGATCGGCGCGATCCAGCACCTTCGACGAACCGTCTTCCTTGCTGATGCCGTCCAGAATCCGCGCCACCTCGCGATAATGGATGGTCGCATCGCTGCTCTTGCCGTTCCTCGCATCCAGCGTTGCCTGAAGATAATCCGCCTTCGCCTGCAGAATCCGCAGGCCCAGGTTTTCGGCCCGAGCCAGCGCCAGCGGCAACTCCTGTTCTGCGGCTCCGTTGTTCCTGGCAGCGATTGACGCCTGCGCCAGATAAACGGCGCATTCCACCGAAACCGCCTTCAGTCCCAGCGTGTCCGCGTCCTGAGCCAGCTTTTTGAAGACCGGGATTGCGGCGGCGCCGTGACCCAGCGCAAGATCCGCCTTCGCCAGATTCACCTTCGCCAGCAGAGTCGTCTCCTTATCGGGCGTCTTCGCGGCGATGGCCAGCGCGTGCTCGTACTGCTGGCGAGCCGCGGCGTAATCGCCCTGATAAAAATAAGCGTCCCCGATCCAGTTCGTCGCGATTGCCGTCCAGGTGTCGTTCTTGATCTGATGCGCGACGTTCAATGCCTCATCCAGGCTTGCCCGTCCTTCCTGGCCGCGTCCAACCTGCGTCAGCAGATCACCCCACCCGCCAACCGACTCCACCGTCAGCCACGTCACTTCCTTTGTCTGGCGGACAATGCTGACTGCGTTCTTCATCGAATCCAGCGCCGCACCATAGCGTCCCTGCGCGGCGAAGATTTTGGCCATTCCATCCGATTCGATTTCCACGCCCCGCTGATCGTTGAAGCTGCGATACGTCTCGATCGACTTCAGGTAGTCAGAAAGCGCCGTGTCGTACTGTCCCAGCTTGGTATTCACTTCCGCCAGATCGTGTAGCGAATCGGCGGTATCTTCGGGAACATTCAGCTTCTGCCGCAGTTCGTAAGCCTGCTCCAGATAAGTGAGCGAGTCCTGATAGGCTCCCTGATCCATCTTGATGGATCCGATGTTATGCAGGCACAGGGCCTGCAGGTCCTGGTCGCCGAGCTGGCGTTCGATCTGAAGGGCTTCGGTGAAATATTGCTCGGCCTGGTCCGGTTTGCCCTGATCGTGATAGAAGGATCCGCTATTGATCAGCTCGGCGCCTACGCCGGCCTCATCGCCGATCTGGCGGCTGATGGCCAGTGCCTGCTTATACGCAGCCAGCGCCTCCGCCGATTTCCCCTGGTGGTTCTGGATTTGCGCGATCTGGTCAAGGCTGGCTGCCTCGCCCCGCCTGTCGTCAATCTGCTGCTTGATCTTCAGCGAATCCTGCAGTTTCTGCAGTGCGTCATCGGGCCGGTTCAGGAGCTTGTAAGCGATCCCGGTTGCCTGCAGGATCGTCGCCTTCTCTTCCTGGTCGTTGAGTTCGTCCGCCAGCGTGTAGGCGCGATTCAGGAAATCCAGCCCGCTGTTTGGGTCGTCGCTCTTGATAGCCACACGGCCGCTGGCCAGAAGCGCCTGTACGTTCTTCGGATCGTTGGCAAGAACCGCAGCCAGCCTCTGTTTCGCAGCCGCAAAGTCGTTCGTTTGCTCATAGAGCCCGGCAAGCGCAAATTGCGCATCGGTATCCGAGGGATTCGCCGCTACCAGTTGCTTATACGCGTCGATAGCCTTCTGCGTATTGTTATGGATGCGGGCATCATTCGCCTCAATCAGATACCGTTCCTGGGCCGGCAGCGCATCGCTGAGCTCCACGGCTCGGCGCGAGGCAGATTGGGCCAGATCATCGTGCCCAAGGTTTGAATAGGTCTCCGCCAGTCTCGAATAGGCCAGCGCAAAATTGGAATCCACCGTCGTTGCCGCCCTGAACTGCTCGAGCGCCTTGAGATTGTCGCCTGCCCGCTCCAGCGTCACGCCGTCTTCGTATGATTTCAGTGCTTCCACCGACGTCGTCGACGGACGTTCCGCGTGCGCCTTGAGATCGTTCACCACCTTTGGATCCGTCGTCAGCTTCTCGCGCAGTTCACCCGCCAGCTTATCCACCGACGTCAGCAAGTCCTTCTCGTCCGGAACATCCGTCGTCACCACCGTGCGCGTATCGGGTGCCAGGCCCATCACGGTCGTGGAGATACGAATCTCGCTTCCGGCGCGAATGAACTGGCCAAAGATCACCGTTTGCGCGTTCGTGAACTCTGCCGCCCTCTTCAGCGTCGCGGCATCCACCTGCGAGTTGGCGGAAACGTGCAGATCGCCCAGCACCTGCTGCAATCGATCGGGAGAAACCATGCGCACCTGCGACGACGCGCCAATGTCGCTCCCCAGCATGTCCGCCAGGCTGGCGCCCAGCCAGTTCAGAGTCGTATCTCCTGAAGCGTTGTAGAACGGCATAATGGCCAGCGAAATCGTCGGCGCGCTTGCCACTGCCGCAGCGGAGTGCGACCCGGAGAAATGCCGCACCGTCAGCGAAATCCCCGCCGCCAACGCGATCAGCAGTGCGCCTCCACCCACCGCCAGCAGCCAACGGCCGCTCATTCCGGTGGAAGGCACGTCGGCCGGGAAGCGCAGGCTGGCAGCCGCCGTCTTGCCGCGCCAAGTTTCCAGATCCCTGAGAACCTCGCCGACGTTGCCGTATCGCTGCTCGACGTCGCTCTCCAGGCACTTGCCAATGATGTCGCTCAGGGCTCCGGGAATGTTCGGGTCCAGCTGCACGCACGGTACGGCGCGCTCCCGCGTCCGCTTCAGCAGGCTGGCGATCGCGCTTTCCGCCTTGAACGGCATATTGCCGGTCAGCATTTCGTAGCCAATCAACCCCAGGGCAAAGATGTCCGACCGTTGATCCAGATCCTTTCCCAGCGCCTGTTCCGGAGACATATATTCCATCGTCCCCACCAGCGCACCGGACTGGGTCATGCCGTCGCCTTCAATCGTCCGCGCCAGCCCAAAATCCATCACCACTACCCGGCCCGCAGCTTCCCGCATCACGTTCTGCGGCTTCAGGTCGCGGTGCAGAATGCCCACGCCGTGCGCGGCCTCCAGCGCAAAACAAATCTGCTGCAGAATATCCACCGCCTCGTCCGACGGCAGCTTGCCCCGTTCTTCCAGAATCGACCGCAGATCGCGTCCCGCAACCAGCTCCATGGTCACGAAGCGCATCCCTGAGTCTTCCGCCAGGTCGTACATGCGGACGACATTCCGGTGCGTCACCTGGTGCGAAAGCCGCAGCTCCTGCTTGAACCGGTCGACGATCGCCGCATTGCGCGCCAACTCCGGTCGGATCACCTTCAGCGCCACCAGCCGGTCCAGCTCCCGGTCCTGCGCCCTATAAACGGAGCCCATTCCCCCCGTTCCCAGCACGTTGAGAATCTCGTACCGCCCCGCAAGAACCGTTCCCGCTTCCAGCTCCGATTCGCTCCCGCTGCCTCCGACCAGTGTTCCTCCGCCGCCCCGGCTCGCGGAACCCGACGCTGTCCCCGTTACCACAGTAGGGGCATCCGAGCGTGACGGGGGAACCAGCGTCTCCTCCGGACGCAAATTCTCGCTGGAACTGGCCACGCCGACGGCGGTTCCAAATTGCGTTGGCATTTCACTTGCCGGTTGTTTGGGGCTCTCTGCCATGCCAGTACATCCTGAGAAAGCCAAACCGTGTGCGCAAATGCGCTGGATAGGGATTGAGCTGGGGAGCCCCGGAGGCTTTGTGCACAAGGATATAACGTCCCATTCGCGCTGTCCCTGACAATTTTGTCATCGACGATTGGAGGAGATTCGGCGGGGTTTTCCACCGTTTTGATTCATCAACCGAAAGTGCAGTTGCGATGCTCCATTTTGAGTAGTATGTTGGCAGAAACTGCTGGTAGTCAGAGAGCGGGAGGGGTGACTTTGGTTCGGTTTCCCCGGCAGCAGACTCCTGAACGCTCCACAGGCAGTTCATTTGAGGAATCGCTCTTTCCGAGGTGATTCCTGAAATTGAAACGATTCCGTCGGTCTGGCTACCTATCTGTAGTGCGCCAAACGATCATCGATACGGTTATGTCCGAAGCCGCAATGAACGGTTGTCTGACCGGGTATTATCGCTGCCCGGAAGAATATGTGCGCCTGGCCCTGCGGCAGCGCGGTCCCGTCGCTACCGGGTATTTTCTCTTCGGGGAGGACACCACCTGCTACGGAAATCTGAGCGGAAGGAAACCGGCTCAGACGCCCGAAGAGCCTCTGCAGGACATCAGCGGCGAGGTGGAAACCGAGAACGGAACCGTCTACCTGCCCTTCGATCCGCGCGAGGTTATCGCCAATCTCTATCGCGAAATCTATGTAGAGGACTGGCGCTCCGGCTCCTCTTCGGCCGTCGCCAGGCTGTATTACTTTCTGCGCCCGGTTCTGCCTGTGGGTCTGCGCAAACACCTGCAGAAATTCCACCTCAGAAACTGGGCCAAACACCCCTTCCCTCGCTGGCCGGTGGACTGTTCCGTCGATAATCTGCTGGAGAAGCTGTTGCTGCTCTCGCTCCGGGAATCGGGCGCCCGTCGCATCCCCTTCATCTGGTTCTGGCCCGAGGGAAAATCCGCCTGCGCCCTCATGACCCACGATATCGAGACCAGGACCGGAAGAGATTTCTGCTCCACCCTCATGGACATCGACGAATCCTATGGGATCAAAGCTTCCATGCAGGTCATTCCCGAGGAGCGCTACGGCGTTACTCCCGAATTTCTTCACTCCCTGCGCTCCCGTGGTTTCGAAATCGTCATCCACGACCTTAACCACGACGGCCACCTCTACGAGAATCGCGAGCGGTTCCTCGAGCGCGCCGAAAAAATCAACGCCTACGGCCGCCAGTACGGCGCTGAGGGCTTCCGCGCCGCCGTCCTCTATCGCAAGCAGGTCTGGTACGACGCCCTCAAGTGCTCCTTCGACATGTCTGTCCCCAACGTCGCCCACCTCGATCCACAGCACGGCGGCTGTTGCACCGTCATGCCCTACTTCATCGGCGATATTGTCGAGATTCCTGTAACGACCGTCCAGGACTACACACTATTCCACATCCTGAACGACTACTCCATCGACATTTGGAAGCGTCAAACCAGCATCATCGTCGCCAAACATGGCCTCATGAGCTTCATCATTCATCCCGACTACGTCATGGACGATCGTCAACGCGCCATCTTCGAAGCGCTCCTCGACCACCTCGTCGAGCTCCGTCGCGACCAGAATGTCTGGATCACGACTCCCGGCGAAGTCAATCGTTGGTGGCGTCAGCGTGCCCAGCTCCAGCTTGTCGAGAGAGACGGCGACTGGCAGATCGAAGGATCCGGCAGCGACCGCGCCTGCCTTGCCTGGGCCAGCGAAGTCGACGGCCGGCTTTCTCTTTCCCTTGATCCCCCATTGGTCACCACAGCTCGCGCACCTGTGGAAACTCAATCACCCGAAACTGGTATGTTTCCCTCGGCTGGCGCCCAATAATCTGGTGTCCGGCACTGCACGGTTCCCAGCAAGGTGCTTAGCGCTTGAACAGAAATTCATACAGAAGTGCAACCAGACGGTTTTTTTCAGGGTTCGATCCTGATATTTGGAAAATTGGATTCGTTCCGATGCGGCCACTTCCCCAAAATCCATTCGTCCGGCCACGAAGCATGGAGAGGTTGTGAACGGAAACTCAGTTGATTGTGACGTCGCTATAGTCGGTGCGGGCCCCTACGGCCTCTCTGCTGCCGCACACCTGCACGCCCTCGGCGTCGATACCCGCGTCTTCGGTGAGCCCATGCAGTTCTGGAACACCGGCATGCCCCCGGGCATGCTGCTCCGCTCGCCCCGCCCAGCCTCCACCATCTCCGATCCCGGCGATAAGTTCACCCTCGAAGCCTGGGAAGAAGCCACTGGCACCAAACCCGTCAAGCGCGTCCCCGGCAAGTCCTTCGTCAGCTACGGCAGATGGTTCCAGAAGCAGATGGGCGCCGATCACGACCCCCGCCACGTCACCAATCTCCGCCGCGAAGGCTCCCTCTTCAAGCTCACCCTTGAAGACGGCTCCGTTGTCACCAGCAACCGCGTCGTCGTCGCCGCGGGCATCGGCCCCTTCAGCAAGAACCCCCAGGTCTTCTCCGATCTGTGCCCCTGTCGCGCCTCCCACTGCTACGATGGCAAACGTTTTGCTGAAATGGGCAAGCGCGTCGCCGTCATCGGAGCCGGCCAGAGCGCCCTCGAATGCGGCGCCCTCCTTCACGAAGCCGGCGTCGACGTCGAAATCATCGCCCGCATCCCCACCCTGCGCTGGATCGGCATGCATCCGCGCCTCCACAATCTCGGCTTCATCTCCAATACCCTCTACTCCAAACACGACATCGGCCCCATCGGCATCAGCCGCCTCGTCGCCTATCCCAACCTCCTCTACCACTTCCCCATGGCCTCCCTGGACAAGCTCCGCACCCGCGCCGTCCGCTCCGCCGGCGCTCCCTGGCTCGTCGATCGCCTCAAGGACGTCAAAATCACCACCGGCCGCAGCGTCTCTTCCGCCAAAGAAATCGGCAGCGAAGTGGAGCTCAAACTCGACGACGGCACCACCCGCCGCGTCGACCACGTCCTCTGCGGTACCGGCTATCGCGTCGACCTCGCCAGCTACAAATTCCTCGATCCCACATTGCGCGATGAAATTCGCCAGCTCGACGGCTACCCCGACGTGATCGCCGGCTTCTGCACCTCGGTTCCCGGACTCCATTTCACCGGCGCTCCTGCCGCCCGCAAATTTGGCCCCCTCTTCTACTTCGTCACCGGAACCGAGTGGGCCTCCACCGAGCTGGCCAACTGGTTCCGCCGTCACCGCAACTGAAACGGAGTCGCTGCTTTCCATGGGCACTGTGCTTCAATCGGAAGAAATGGTGAGCCCCGCGACCACCGGTGCAGCCGCAACCGCCGTCACCGGTGCGCTCGTC
Organism: Acidobacterium sp.; assembly: GCA_003152415.1. Classification (GTDB taxonomy): domain Bacteria; phylum Acidobacteriota; class Terriglobia; order Terriglobales; family Acidobacteriaceae; genus Palsa-343. Next base: position 341 of record PMAD01000110.1, on the reverse strand, counting down.
GTGGGCGGCGACCATCCCGGACTCGGCGTGGTCCGCAGCCTGGGCCGCCACGGCGTTCCCGTCGTCGTCGTCGACGACCAGCCCTGCATCTCCCGCCTCTCTCGCTACGCCACCCGCGTCATTACCGTTGAAGACATCCTCGACGAACGCAAGACCGTCGACGCCGTCCTCGAAGTCGGCCACCGCTTCAACCTTCGCAACTGGGTCCTCATTCCTACCCGCGACGAAACCGTTGCCGCCTTCTCCCGCTATCGCTCCGAGCTCGCCGACTTCTTCCGCGTCACCACCGGCGAGTGGGACAGCATAGAGTGGGCCTGGGATAAAGCCAAAACCTACCAGCT
>PMAD01000158.1:7848-8086 GCA_003152415.1 Acidobacterium sp. | reverse complement strand
TCTGGGTCAAGCAGGATACGCGGCGGTTCCCGCGCGTGGTCCAGCACGGCAACCAGATCGAGGTCCTCACCCCGCTCGCCGCCGCCAGCCAGGATGCCGATGCGCGGGCCTTCGCCGCTCTCATGCAGCACCTCAAAGACGCAGACGGCCGCGACCACACCGTCCTGATGATGCAGGTCGAGAATGAAGTCGGTGTGCTGGGCGACTCGCGCGATCGCTCCGCGGCCGCCAACCGCGC
>PMAD01000158.1:0-7787 GCA_003152415.1 Acidobacterium sp. | reverse complement strand
CGCGGCAAAGCCGCTTACGACATTCCCATGTATGTAAACACCTGGCTGGCCGGCGACGACGCGACTCCAGGTCAGTATCCCAGCGGTGGTCCCGAACCGCGCGTGGTGGATGTGTGGAAGGCCGCGGGCTCGGCGCTGGATATCTACGCTCCCGACCTGTATGCGGATAATTTTATTGACTGGTGCCGACGCTACCACCGTGACGGCAACCCGCTCTTTATGCCCGAGACCCGGGGCGGCACGGCCGGATCCCCGAATGTCTTTTATGAGCTCGGCGAAGAGGCCGGAATCGGCTTCTCGCCCTTCGCCATCGACGAACCCGATTCCGACCCAGACGGCGCTATGGCCGCGAGCTTTGCTGAGATTGCCAGCCTCGCGCCGCTCCTGCTCGCTCACCAGAGCGCCGGCGATGTGCACGGCTTCGTCCTCGACAAGAACCGCCAGTCCGTCGACTTCACGATGAGCGGATATACCGTGCATGTTTCGCTCGACCGCATCTTCGGCTCCCAGTCTGGTTCCGGTTTCGGCCTCATCATGGCCACGGGCCAGGACGAGTTCCTCGGCGCCGGCAAAGGCTTCAGAGTTTCCTTCACCCCGCGCACCCCAGGGGGTCCGCAGGTCGGCATCGCCTCTGTCGATGAGGGAAAATTCGTCGATGGCCAATGGATCCCCGGCCGCCGCCTCAATGGCGACGAAGACGATCAGGGCCAATACTGGCGCTTCGACCCACGCCACATCTCAACAGAAAAGCTGAAGCTCTACCGCTTCGAATAGGGAGAGATCGATCCGGGCAGTTGCACCTCCTCTTGCCGTTGCGTCCGCCTCTCGCTCCCAGCTCCCAGCTCCCAGCTCCCGGCTCCCGGCTCCCAGCTCACGAAGCGGCTGTTTCTGAACGCTGATCGCTGATCGCTGAACGCTGTAGTTCCAGATATCCCGCCGCCCAATCCGCATCCTTCATCCCCGCTGCAAACGCGCGATGAAATGTCGCCATGAACAAATCCGCCAGCGGCGTCTGCACCCGACCCTCCTGCGCCGCTTCTCGAAACAGCCGCATATCCTTCTCCCCCACGGCCATCGTCGCGCCCGGCTTCTCCGGCGGAGTCAGCATGATCTTCCCGTACATCTCATAAAACGGCGACTGGAACAGCGCCTTGTTCACCGTCTCCAGAAACACCTCAGGCGAAACTCCCAGCGCCTCCGCGTAAACGAACCCCTCTGACAACGACGCGATCATCGCGGTGATCAAAAAATTCCCGCCCAGCTTCAACGCATGCGCGCTCCACGGATTTTCTGACACCACCGTGATCCCGCGGCTGAATTTCTCCACCAGCGGACGAATGCGTTCCACCGGCTCCGCTGCTCCGCCCAGCACCACCCAAAGCTTCCCCGCCTCCGCGATATGCGGCCGCCCAAACACCGGACCGGCGACAAAATGCTGCCCGCGCCTCGCATGCTCCTCCGTCAACTCCTTCGACAGCGCGACGCTCAGCGTGCTCAGTGACACATGAATCGCGCCCCTGCCCAGGCTCTCCAGCACCTTGCCGTTGTAAAGAACCTCGCGCAGCGACGGATCGTCCATCAGCATCGTGAACACCACGTCCGCTCCCGCCGCAGCCTCCGCCGCCGACGCCGCAACCTGCGCGCCCTCCCGTCCCAGCGCCTCCGCACGCCCCGCCGTCCGATTCCAAACCGTCAGTTCTTCCCCGCTCTTCACCACCAGCCGAGCAATCGCGCCACCCATCTTCCCCAATCCAAGAAATGCAGTCTTCATCCGCGTCTCCAGAAAACAAGTCTTCCTCTAGGATTGCCTCGAGCCTGCGTTCGATTTATCGCGATCGACTATATTCCTTTCAATTTATATTCCAAATATGGAATAATAGCCACATATGGCTTGGGAAATCGAGGGCAGCGATGAGTTCTCGCGCTGGTACCAGGAGCTCTCTGAAGACGAGATCGAGAGCGTCAACTTCTCGGTGGATCTTCTCGAGCTGAGCGGTCCCATGCTTGGCAGGCCTCACGTTGACACTCTGAAAGGCAGCAGGATCGCCAACCTGAAAGAGCTACGCGTGCAGCACGAAGGGAGGCCATTACGCATCCTGTTCGCATTCGACCCGCGCCGCATTGGATACCTTATCCTGGGAGGCGACAAGACCGGCAACGACGATTGGTACCGTGAATTCATTCCCAAAGCAGAAATGATCTATGACCGGCACCTAACTGAAATTGGAGGAAAACATCATGGCCAAAAACTGGAGAGAGATTAGGCGCACTCTGTCACCCGAGCGTGAGAAGAGGATTAAAGCGCGTGTCAAAGCAGAATTAGCCAGGCTCCCCTTGGCCGAAGTGCGAAAGGCGCGCGCTTTGACCCAGACGCGCCTGGCCGAAATTCTGCGCGTCAATCAGGCCGCGATTTCCAAAATGGAGCAGCGCACTGACATGTACCTCAGCACGCTGCGCAGTTACATCGAAGCGATGGGCGGATCGCTCGAGGTTCGTGCCGTCTTTCCGGAGTCGGAGATCCTTCTTGAACACATCGGCTCGGAAGGAGCGCCGATCGCATCCGCCGCAGTCATGCGGGCACCAGGGAAAGCCGAGCCTGGCCCTAAGAAGTATGCCTAAGCCGGCTTTCGAACGCTGAACGCTAGCCCTTCCCGAACAGCTCTTCCTGCGCCGTCTCCTGCGCCGCCTCCCGCGCCTTTACCGGAGCCACCGGCTTCCGCTTCGCCGCGCCAATCACCGCCACCACGTCCAGCTCCTCCAGCGACGTCCGCGGAATCCACAACCGCTGCGTGTTCGACCGCAAATCCGGCGGCGTCAGAAACACGCCCTCACTGCTCACCAGGCTCACATCGTTCGCGGCCAGCCCTTCCACCATGTCCCCATCCTTCAGCCGCGCCCGAACAAACAGCCCATCGCCCCGTGGCCGGCCGGCAAACGTCTTCCGCACCAGCCGCTCTGGATTATTCAGCTCCCCGGAATTGAAATCCCGCACATAGCAGATCCACTTCAAATCCTTCGCGTCCAGCGATACCACTTTCCCGTCCAGGTCCAGCATCTCCACCGAGCCCTCATGCACGAACCCATGCAATGGCAGATAGCCCGCTACCCAATCACGAGAAAATTTGCGAAAGATCGCCTTTTTGCGGCTCGATGACATGCGTTTCAGAGTCTCTCGGGAGGGAAGTCTGGATTGTTGCACATTCCAGCATCAAGCATCAAAAATTGTGCAGACCACACCCCCGCAAGTGCACACTTTTGTGTTACATTAGTAGTTTGCGCTACCTTTTGACCATCCCCTAAGTCTTTACCTTACCGCTACTTAGGGATGGCTTCCGGGGAGAACAGGCGGGGCCTTTTCGAGCTCCGCCAGAAGAAACCGTCTGCACCCATGCCCGATTACATCTACCTTCTTGAAAATCGCCTTTCCCCCGCTCAGCAAAACGCCCTTCGCCAGGTTCGAGACGCCGCCCGCGACGCGAGCATGACCCTCTTCCTCACCGGTGGCGCGGTTCGCGATCTCACCAGCGGCTTCCCCGTCCGCGACCTCGATTTTGCAGTTCAGGGAAATGCTCTCAAGCTCAGGAAGCCGCTCGAGAAAGCCGGCGGCACATTCTGGGGCGATCACGAGCCCTCCCGCACCCTCTTCTTCTGGTTCCCCGGCAGCGTCCGCGTCGAGGTCTCCACCGCCCGCCGTGAGGAATATCCCAAACCCGGCAAGCCCGTCTACCACTGGGCGCCCATCCTTGAAGACCTCCGCCGCCGCGACTTCACCGCCAACGCGATGGCCATCTCCCTCAACGAAGGTTCCTGGGGACTCCTGCTCGATCCGCTCAACGGTTTTGCCGACATTGAAGCTCGCCATCTTCGCCTCGCCAGCAACTACGGCTTTATCGAGGACCCCTCCCGCATGCTGCGCGCCGTCCGCCTCTCCGCCCGCACCGGCTGGGAAATGGATGAGCGCACCAAAACCCGCTATCAGAACGCCAAAACCGAAGGCCTCATCGATCAGATTTCCGCCTTCGCTCGCGGCTACGAGCTCGAAGAGATCGCCCACGAGGAAGACCCTCTGAAAACCCTGCGCGCTCTCGATGCCGAAGGCTGGATGAAGCCTCTCTATCCTGCCTGGGTCCCGGCCAAAGCCGACACCAAAGGCCTCGATGAGCTGAACAGGATTTTCGTTCGCCTCCTCATGCTGGGCATCAACTCCGATCCCTCCGCCGCCCATCTCGAGCTGCTCACCGCCAAATTGCAGCCCAAAGATGTGGCCGGCCTCAAGCGCCTCTTCCCGCGCCGCGGTTTCGTCGAGCAGTGGAACCACCTCGAGCAGTCCGCCAAAGAATTCTCCAAAGATCTCCTCAGCAAAGCGGCCGCCACGCCCTCCGCCGCGTGGAAGCTTCTCGTCAGCTATCAGGCCGAGCCGGTGCTCTGGCTCGCCTTCAGTTCGAAAAACGTCCAGGTCAAAGAAAAGTTCAACAACTTCTTTAATGTTTGGCCGGAAGCCCGCCAAAAGATTCCTACTACGCTCATGGCGGAAATGCGCATCACCCCCGATCTCCCCGACTTCGCCAGGATCGCCGAGCTCCTCTTCTTCCAGTTCATGGATGGCAAGCTCCAGACCGAAGAAGAGCTCCGCGCTTTCCTCGCCCCCCACTCGCCGCCCGCTCCGCCGCCCCCTGTCGTCATTCGCCGTCCACGCGGCCGCCGCGCCGAAATCAAAATTGAAGAAGAGGACGAGGTCGAGGTCCCCGCCCGCACTGGCGCCGACGAAGAAAGCGACGACGACGAGCGCGATGCGCTTCCCTCCGTGCTCGGCGACGCCGTCCCGCTGCCTCCCAGGAAAGGCGCTGCCCCCGCCAAACCCGGCAAAGGCGCGAAAGCAGCCCCCGCGCCGATTCCAGCGAAGTCAGCAAAAGAATCGCCGAAACCCGCACCAGCCGCGCTGAAGCCGGGACAAAAGCTCCCCGCCGCGAAGGTCGCCGAAAAACCGAAAGCTCCCGAAAAGGCTCCCGAGAAAGCCCCGGCCAAAACAGCCCCCAAGCCCGAGCCCAAACCAGCCGCAAAGATTCCCGAGAAGAAGCCAGCGCCCAAACCTGCCGCCAAAAAGCCTGCTCCCAAACCTGCTCCCAAACCAGCTCCCAAACCAGCCGCCAAAAAGGCCGCCAAAAAGGCCCCGGTCAAAACCGCCGCAAAGAAATCGGCAAAGCCCGCACCGAAAAAGTCCGCCCCAAAAAAGCCGGCCCCCGCGCGCAAACCGGCGAAACCCGCCAAAGCCGCGGCGAAACCAGCAAAGAAACCGGCTAAAAAGCCCGCCAAACCCAGCAGGCCCGCGAAGAAAAAGAACAAACGCTAGCCCGCCGCATCGGTTCGCCGCCGTGCGATTTCGATGGAACTTCCCTTCAGNNGGCTTCAGCCCCTGCGGCTTTTCCCAGAAGCAGAGACGACTTTTTCCGCAAGCTGTTCACTCGTGCCGTAACCGTCCCAAAAGGAGCCGGGCTTCAGCCCCTGCGCCCCGGTCTCGATTCTGAGATCCGGGCTTCGCGCGCTGCGCGCCGCCTTCAGGCACCGCAGTAATCAGTTATGAACTTCCGGCGTCGTCCAGACCGTGAGAGACATGACGAACTGGCACGGTTTCCCATCGATCAGGGTGGGATGGTAGCGGTCCCTCCACACATGGTTGGGATTCGTCCACCGATTTGCTTTCCTGCCTTTTCGATGGAACTTCCCNNCCCGCTGCGTCAACCCAAAGTTCGGATCGGCGGCCGGCCATGCACGTCAAGCTTTCCGACTTTCCCAGGCGATTCGTCTCCAGCACCCTGCTCCTGCTTCCCCTGCTCGCCGTCCCTCCAGCCCATCCCCAGATAGAAACACCCGCTCCAGCCGAAAAACCCGCCCAGAACCAGGCAGCCCCTCCCACTCAGCCGTCAGAAGGCATCGCCTTCTGGGATCTGCCCGACCGGCTCATGACCGCCATGCTCGCGTCGCCGCCAGCGAAGGAGGCGGATCGCTACGCGCGCCTGCGACAATACTTCGTCTCCGCCGGTTGTACCGGCGACCACCTCAGCGGCCTGGTCCTCGACAGCGACAAAAGCCACCCCATCCTGCTCTGCACCCTCCCCGGCGACACCGCATCGCGCATCGTCGTCACAGCATCGCTGCCGCGCTTTGAATACTTCAACGGCGCCTCCGACGGCTGGCCCGACGTCGCAATGCTGCCCATGCTCTACCACGCTCTGAAAGCACAGCCGCGCCATGCCACCTTCGTCTTCGCCGCAATCGCCGGCAAACACGGTGACCCCGACTTTCAGAAGCACCTCGAAGCAGGCGGAGCCCCGGCCCCGCTGGCAATGGTGAGCCTCGATGCTCTCGGCTTCGGCACACCGGCATTCTCCAATCTGCCCCCGATCGATCTGGCTGCGAGTGTTCGCGCCAACGCAGAAGCGCTGCAAACCGAAGCCTGGCGCATGATTNNGCGTGGTCCGCGACGGGCCGAAGAATCTGCCCCGCATTCTCTTCCGCTCGAATCCCGTGGTCCTGCCAGGCCACCAGCCCGCCGTCACCCTCCCCGCCTTTCATCAGGACTACGACTATCTTGCCTTCTTCCTCGCCGATATCGACAGCAAGCTGGCACCGCCCGCGCAGTAACACTGACTTCCGATTCCTCGCCCCGGAGCCCCGCGACTGGGCGCGACTTCACACCTTGCGGAAAAACTCGGCTTTTTGAAGGGGCACGGCTTCAGCCGTGCCGTAGCTATAGCAAAATGAATCCGGCTTTAGCCGCTGTGGGATGCTTTTTCTCCCTCCGGCGACTTTCCGCAAGCTGTGAAGTCGTGCCGAAGGAATCCACAAACGGAAAGGGCCTGGCTGGCCCGGGTCTCGATTTTGAGACCCGGGATTCGCGCGCAGACCGGGGGTCCCCGACACGCCTGGCTGGCCCGGGTCTCGATCCTGAGACCCGGGATTCGCGCGTCAGCGCGCCGCCTTCCCCAAACCGGCCACGAACCGTGTCAGGGCACGACTTTCAGTCGTGCCGTAACAGTCCCAAAAGGATGCGGGCTTTCAGCCCCTGCGCCTTGGCCTCGCTCGAATGACGTGACACTTCCGCAAGCTGTTCAGCCGTGCGGACGGGCGCCCAAAAAATGTGTCCATGAGGCGCTTTTGTATCAGGGCACGATAAAAGGGACTGTTGAAAATACGCAACTTACTGATTCTTCAATTCACCAGATTCACACAATTCACAGGAGTCACAGGTTGGAAAGACAAAAAAAGACAAATTCCTCTTCATCCCCTATCCTTCTGACGAAGGTGTGCAGTTGCGATGGAACCTCGCGTTTATCACATGAGCCGCTTTGTGCAGTTTTTCTATTGCGCCATGGGCCTCTGTTTCATCGGGGCGGGGGTCTTCCTCGTCCACCAGCTTGGCTTCGGGGCCATGCTCGTCGCGGTTCCCTTCAGCCTTCCGGGAATCTACTGTTGGCGCTGGGCCTTACATTCCCGCCTCACCCTTACCGAAACCGACATCTTCGTACGCTATGCGTTCGGGGAGGATTCCGCTCAGCGTAGCGAGATTGAGGGATGGCGCAAGGAATCGGGCGGGAGGAGCGGCCCTTGGTGGGTATTGCAGCTTCGAGACAACTCAGGCTCGTTGCGCATCGACCAAAAGTTCGCCGTGGACGATGCCTTTCTTGACTTTCTTTCAACGCTAAGGAACCTGAATGACGGGGAGTTGAGCATCGTCCCTTAGCTGATTCTGCGGCATCCATGGCAATTGACCTGCCCCCCTGGATCCG
>PMAD01000252.1:5294-11909 GCA_003152415.1 Acidobacterium sp. | reverse complement strand
TCCAGCGTTCGCGGCTTGCCGGCCTGGAGGGTCGAGTTCTCGTTAACATCGACCACCACACAACCGGCCGCGCCTTTGCCGGCGTGAACTGGATTGACGTTGAGGCCTGCGCGGTTGCGCAGATGATCTGTCGGCTGGCGATGGCAGCCGGCGCGGAAGTGACGCCCCAGATGGCCACTTGTCTCTACGCGGGCCTGCTCACCGATACGGGCTCGTTTTGCTACGAGGGAACTGACGCCCACGCCTTCGAGTTGGCGCGCGAGCTGGTTGGCAGTGGGGCCGATCCGGCCGGCATTGCCCGGGAAGTGTACTTCTCGAACCCGCTGTCGAAGATGCTGCTGCTCGGGGCGGCGCTCTCGAACCTGCGGCGCGATGGCAGGCTTGCCTGGCTGTGGGTGACGCACGACGACATGATCCGCACCGGAGCCGCCGAGGAGGATTGCGAGGGCATCGTGAATTATGCCATCGCTGTGGGCGGCGTCGAGGCGGCGGTTCTGCTGCGCGAGCTGCCCGACCATCGCGTGCGGCTGTCTCTGCGCAGCAAGGGCCAGTTGGATGTGGCGCGCATCGCGGCCCGCCTGGGCGGCGGAGGTCATCTGCACGCCGGCGGCTGCACGCTGGAAGGCCCCCTGCGCGAGGCCACCGAAACCATTCTCGCAACCATGCGGCACGAGCTAATGACGATGGTTCTTTCGCGATCCGGAACGACAGAAGAACCGAACCGGAATCTGGTAGGCTGACTCAATCGTGGTGCATCCATGCCTCAGGTATCTGGCCAGCAGTACGAGCCTCCCGGCAATGAGTGTTGCGCGAGAGAGCCGAACCGGTTACCAGGATGAATGAATCACCCGCCGGGAATGTGACCGAGACTTCGAAGTATCAGAAAAAAACTAAAACGAGTTCCGGTAATTCTGAGGGCCACGCGAACTCTTCGCGTTCCGGGCAGGCCGTTGACACGCCGGAAGAGCCGGCGCCTGCTCAGCCGGATCGCGACGCGCCAGCGCGATCGCCTNNTGGTGCCGATCTTCGGCGGCGATGGTCTCGGCCTGGTCGGGGCCGACGAACCCCGTTATGCGCAGGTGGCGCGCGAGATGCTCACGCGTCGCGATTACGTCACCCCCGTTCTGTGGGCACACCCCTGGCTGGAAAAGCCGGCCCTCTACTACTGGCGCGCGATGTTCGCCTTCCGCGAATTTGGCGTGCACGACTGGTCGGCGCGTCTGCCCTCGGCCAGCTTCGCCTTCATGCTGGTGGTGCTCATCTACCTGCACATCCGGCGCTTCCGCAACGGAGGACAGCTGGATGCGGCGCTGATCACCGCCTCCTGCGCCGCGGTTCTCAGCTTTGCACGCGGCGCCTCTACCGACATGCAGCTGGCGGCGCCTTTCTGCATCGGCATGCTCGGCTGGTACGCGTGGTATGAGACCAACAGCAAGTTCTGGCTGTTCGACATTTATTTCTTCGTGGGAGCGGCGACGCTGGCCAAGGGTCCCATCGCCCCCGTGATGGCGCTCGTGATTATCGGAATCTTCGCCGGCCTGCGCCGCGAGTGGTCCCTGTTCCGCCGCAGCTTGTGGTGGCCCGGCATTGTGCTCTACTTCGCGATGGTGCTGCCATGGTTCATTGCGGTCCAGCTGCGCAACCCCACCTTCCTCCGAATCTTCTTCCTGGAACACAACCTCGAGCGCTTCGCCACCGACCGATTCGAGCACTACCACCCGTTCTGGTATTACGTGCCGGTCATGCTGCTGGGATTGACGCCCTGGGCGGTCATCGCCGCCACCGCCTTCGTGGATGCGGTCGGAGGGTCGTTCAATGAATGGCGTGTGAGGCGGGCCAAGATTCTCTACGTAGGCCACGGCCGCGCGGGCGACGCTTTCCCGGAATTCCTGGTGCTGTGGGCCCTGGTGCCCATCGTCTTCTTTTCCTTCTCAGACTCCAAGCTGCCCGGGTACATTCTGCCCGCAGTCCCTCCGCTGACCATTCTCGCTGGCGATTATCTGAACCGCATCCGCGGGCGCGGCCTCAAACCCTGGCTGCTGGTTCTGCACGCGGTGCTCACCGGAATCCTGACCATGTTCGTGCTCCTGATGCCGCTGCACCTGCACAATCCTGAGGCGGTGCCGCCGCGGGTCGCCATCATTGCGGCCAGCATGGTGGGCGTGGCAGCAACGGTCTTCATCCTCATAACCGTTGCCCACTTCGGCCTGAAGCGGTTGCGTATCGCGACCATGACGCCGATGGTGATCCTGCTGCTGTACATATTCGGAATCGGCCCCGTCTTCGGGATCGGTCCGCTGCCCAACACGAAACGCAACATCGACCTGATGGATATGACCTATTCGGCGCGTCCCCTGGCGCAAATCCTCGACCAGATCAGCCCCCCGCCGGGGATCGTCGCGGTGTGGCACGTGCGCAGGGATGTACAGTACGGACTTTCTTTCTATCGGAATCAGCGCAGCGTGAATTACGATGTTGGCATCACAGTGAGCGACCCGCCGCTGAGCGCCGGTCCCGGCCCTCATGGTGTGGTCGTCGACGATGTGAAGGAAGGATCGTCCGCGGAGCAGATGGGCCTGCGCAGGCTCGTGGGCGACGATCTGGTGGCGGTGAACGGCCAGCCTGTTCTGAACGCGGCGGATTTCAGCGCCATGAGGGCGGGATGGAAGCCAGGAGTGAAAGCTGGAATTCGAGGTGCTCGATCCCAGGATTCCGGATAAAGCGCCGCAGTTCGCGAGCGGCACGATGCAGGACGGCATTCCGGACAGGCAGCATCTGCTGGTAATTCCGGAATCTTCAACAACGGAGCTTCGTCAAACGCTGCGAGGGCAGGCGATACGAGCCGCTTTTCACCTACCCCGCGCAAAACCTGGTCGTGTACGAGGTCATGGCCAGGAATTCAGGCACAGCAATCCGCAGCCGGTGAGCAGTTTATTGCAATGGGGTGGGGAGGAAGCCTCCTGGGCGCATGGAAATGCGCCGTGGCGGTGCTGCATTGATGGGTTCCACGCTTCAATTCGAGCTGTTGGACCTGCGTCACTTCTCGGCGGGCAGTCTGCGCCCGCTGCTGGAAGAGGAGAGCCGTATCTGGAGCGAGCGGCTGCGTTGGGACTATCGCGGCTCGGCTGACCTGTTACTGCAGTATCTTGATTCCCGCGTGCTCCCCGGATATGTGGCCGTCGACAACGGGCGCATCGTCGGCTATGTCTTCTGCGTGTACGAGGGGCATAAAGCGGTCATCGGCGATGTCTTCGCGCTGGACTCGCGGGATTCCGCGACCGAGATTCGCAATGAGCTTCTGGTGCGCCTCTTCGAAATGCTGAAAAGCTCGCCGGGCGTATCGCGCATCGAATCCCAGCTGTTGCTTCACCCGCATGGCGCGCATCAGCGGATCTTCGAGGACGCCGGATTTGAAATCCACGAGCGCATTTTCATGGAGTGGCCGTTGCAAACCGCGGCTGCCGCGCAGGGTGACGCAGCCGGCTTCGCACACGGCGATGGAGCTTCGTTGCCCCCCGGTCTGGAGCTGCGCCGTTGGGCCGAGTCCGACCTTGGCCCAGCCGCGCGCCTGATTGCCACTTCCTATCAGGGGCACCTCGACAGCCACATCAACGAGCAATACCGCACTGCGTCCGGTTCCCAGCGCTTCCTGCACAACATTGTGCGGTTTCCCGGGTGCGGCTACTTCGATTCGGAATCCTCCTTCGCGCTCGTTCAGCCGGGCAGCGACGACCTCGCCGGGTTGCTGCTTTGCTCGCGCGTCCGTGAAGATGTCGGCCATGTCACGCAAATCTGCGTCGCGCCGGAATACCGCGGCCAGGGGCTGGGCCGGCTGCTGATGGTTGAATGCGCGCGCGCACTGGCGAAGCGGAATTTCGCCCTGCTTACCCTCACCGTCACCGCGTCGAATCGCAAAGCCGTATCGCTCTACGAGTGGCTCGGCTTCAGGGGGACCCACCGTTTCGACGCCATGGTGTGGGACGAAACCGAAGAAGGGCGTACCGGCCAATCCTGGAACTGACGGCCTCTGGATCAACCGCCCGACTCTAGCCGACAGCGGCCTGGTTCGCGTGCTCGGCGGCTGTGGCGACCGCATGCAATCCCGCGGCTTCCACCGTTGCCTCGACCATCGCATCCATGCCCATGCACGAATTCAGCATCAGATGGTAAAGGCGGCGATCGTCCCACTCGCGCTGATGGAAGCGCCGGATGTAGTCCGCGCGCCGCCGATCGGTGGCCTGGATCTGGTTTTCGGCGTCTTTGGCGTGCTCCGGAAAGTGTTCCTCAACATAGCGAATCTTGCGCGCCAGCGAGGCGTAAACAAAGACGTGAAATGCCCCCGGCGACTTGGCCAGCGTACAGGCGGCGCCGCGGCCCACCACCACACAACTGCCGTTGGTGGCCTGCTCCTGCACGTAGCCGCGAACGAACTCCGCCATGCGTGCACTGTCGAAGACGTCGGGATCCCCAGGGAGGCGCTCCAGTCCGCCGAGCCAGATGGTCTTGCCGAAGCGGTAAAACCACGGATCGACCCGCTCATCGCAGCGTTTCACCAGCGTGGGCGCGACGCCCGCCTTGCGCGCGACGTCCTCAACCAGGCAGCTGTCGATCAGCCTCCAACCCAGCCGGTGGGCCAGGTGATGCGCGTATTCCGCGCCCTGACTGCCGTATTCCCGTTCCACCGTGATGACTTGAATCATGGCCTTTTTCTACCCTTCGCGAGCCGATAGTGCAACTTTTTGCCAGGCTCCGTCAAGGGACTCGCCGTCCAGGCACATGCCTTCGGCGCGACGATAGCGAGGTCCGGCTTTGCCAACGTCCCCGTCCTGGAACTATCCACTGCCCACTGATTATTGACCACTGTCCACTGACCACTGATCACTGATCGTTAGTCGCGTAGTTCCACCACGGTTGCGCCCGCCCCGCCCTCGTTCTGCCCCGGTTCCGTCACCGATGCCACCTGAGGATGCTCCTTGAGCCAGGCCCGCAGGGTGCGCCGCAGCACGCCCATCCCCGTCCCGTGAATGATTCGGATGCGCGGCAGCCCCGCCAGGAACGCGCGGTCGAGGAATTTTTCGACGTCATCCCGCGCCTCATCCGCCGTCTTGCCGATCACGTTGATCTCGCTGGACGTCACCCCCGGCTCGGCAACCGAAACGCTGATGCCCCGTCTCCGCGCCGACTCGATCGGTGTCTGTTTGTGCCCGGCCGTTACTACCTCGGCGATCTCATCGCGCGGCACCCGCATCTTCATCTGCCCCACGGCAACCTCGAACGTCTTGTCGTCGATCTGCCGCTGCACCGTCCCCGTCCTGCCCAGCGTGCGCAGCCTTACGGTGTCCCCCTCTGCGACGTGACGCACAATGTGGGGCTGCGCATTCTGATCTCCCCGATCCGCGCCCGTATGTTGCGCCACCACCGCTGTGTTAAAGCTCTCTGAAAACTCCCGCCGCAACCGGGCGAGGCGCTGCTCGGCCTGCTTCGACAGCTTCTGCTGCGCCGCTCGGTCTTCAATCGCCCGCACCGTCTCCCGCATCTGAAATTCGAAGTTTTTGAGCAGCGATTGCAGCTGGCTTTCGAGGTCTTTGACCTTCGCCCGCCACTCCTTCAGGCCCTCAGCGTCCAGACGAGCGCGCTCCTTTGCCAATTCCTGTTCGAGTCCTGCAACCCGACCCCGCTCCTTCGTCACCGTCGCGAGCTGCTCATGCAGGCTGTCAAGAAAACGAGCAATGTCCAGCGTCTGCGTGCTCAGTCGCAGGCGGGCGGCCTCGATGATCGGAGCGCTCAGCCCCAGCCGCTGCCCGATGTTGATGCCCGCGGACTGCCCGGGCACTCCCTGACGCAGCTCGTACGTCGGCGCCAGCGTCTTTTCATCGAAGCCCACCGCGGCATTCACCGCCCCCGGCGTGTTTTCCGCGTAAACCTTCAGCGAGGTCAGGTGAGTCGACACAATCGACCACGCGCCGGCTTTCAGAAAATGCTCAGCAACGGCCACGGCAAGCGCCGCGCCCTCTTCGGGATCGGTGGCCGACCCCAGCTCGTCGAGCAGAACCAGCGACCGCGATGTGGCCAGCCCCGCAATGCGATTCAGATTCGTAACGTGCGCCGAGAACGTCGACAAATCCTGCTCGATCGACTGCGCGTCGCCAATGTCGGCGAGGAACGCATCGAAGACCGGCGTCACCGTCTCCTCCGCCGGAACCGGAACGCCGGCCTGCGCCATCATCGCCAGCAGCCCCGCCGTCTTCAGCGTCACCGTTTTGCCGCCGGTATTCGGCCCGCTGATGATCAGCTGCCGGTCGCTGCCCGCCAGCTCCAGGCTCACCGGAACAATGGCCTTCGACTCGGCCCGCAGCCGCCTCTCCAGCAGCGGATGCCGCGCGTTCTTCAGCCGAAACTCCGGCGCGGATTCCTCGGCGAACTTCGGAGCGAAGCAATCGTATTCCTGCGCAAACCGCGCTCGCGCCAGCAAGGTGTCCACTTCGGCCAGCACTGCGGCGCCGGTGAGAATCGGCCCTGCCAGTTGCGCGATCTGCCGCGTCATCTGCAGAAAGATGCGGTGAATCTCCTCCTGTTCGTCTTCGAGCAGCCGCACCAGGTCGTTGTTCAGCTCGA
>PMAD01000252.1:0-5206 GCA_003152415.1 Acidobacterium sp. | reverse complement strand
CGCAGGCTCGTCGCCAGCAGCTCGTTCGACAGCGTAGTGAGCTCAGGCAGCCGGTCCTGCGTATTCTCTGGCGGAGTCCGCATCAGCTCCGTCCAGCCAGTGATCTCCTCAGCCAGCGCAATGATTGCCCGCAGCTCCTCCGATTCGAGCGCCACGCCCTCGATCCGCGCCTTCGCCAGCAAATCCGATGGATCGAAGAGCGCCCGCAGCTGCGGCATCACCCCGGCCGCCACCAGCAATCGCATCTCCGCCACCAGGGTTTGCTGCCGTCCCACCCACGCGCGCTCCATCGACGGTGTCAAGGCACCGATCCACGAACGCCCCAGCGCTGACTGCGCATAAGCACCCAGGAAAGTTACAAATTTGTCCCACTCGAGCGGCAAGCTCGGCAAAAGGGGCTCAGGAATCTCGGGAAACAACGGCATGTACTGTTATCCCGCGCAGGTAGCGCGCCACTTGAAGCTCTTTGGGGGCTGATCCCCGTTGCCGGGTTGCTACACCGGAATCAAACGCCTTGCCCGACTCGTACGAGACCCATCCGGTCTGTCTACGGGAGGGCCCAGCCCCCGGCGGCCCCAGGATCATCGTAGCGCGCCGATCTCAGGCCATGGCGAGAGTGCGGCGCCCGAGCGGCTCACCCGCGGGGCTCACCTTGATTTCGATGTCGTAACCGAGGCGATTCAGACACTCCATCAACTTGCTCTCCGAGAGGTTGGCGAAATCTCCACGCATCAGTCCCGAAACTTTCGCCTGAGAAATACCCATGCGGCGTCCAGCTTCCTGTTGTGTCAGGCCGAGCCGCCGCACGGCGCGGGTTATTTCGATCACCAGTCCAGACTTGATTCCGAGCTCTTCCGCGTCGGCCAGACCAAGGTCTCGAAACACGTTTCCAGAGCTGGCTTCAACGGCGACGCCTTTAACTATGCGCTTTGCCATCGCGTATCTCCTTTGCCATCGCCTCAGGGCAGAATATACCTGCACTGGTATAGATGTGTTCCGAATCGAGGTCCTTGCATCGCAATATTGCCCGCGATATTATTAGAAGTGCGCTTTGTACTCGACACCACAGTGATTGTCGCGGCAACGCGGAGCGACGCAGGAGCCTCCCGTCAGCTTGTACTGGCTGCTTTGGACAAGCGTTTTGAATTGCTTCTTTCGGTGCCGCTGGCGCTCGAATATGAGGCTGTATTGAAGAGACCCGAGCAGATTCGGGCGTCGCGTGGAACGGTCCAGGAGATCGACCAATTGCTGGCGGCGTTGATAGCGGTAGCCAGGCCGGTGTATCGGTCATTTTTCTGGCGTCCGCTGCTGCGCGATGCGGATGACGACATGGTATTGGAGACTGCGCTCAACGGAAACGCAGACCTGCTGGTGACCTTCAACCTGAGAGATTTCGAGCCGGCTGCATCGGGCCTGGGAATCGCTATCGTGGCGCCACGAGACGCCCTGAAGCGGATCAAGGAGGAAAAATGAGAAAGAGTAACTTTGCCCTGAGACTTCAGCCCTCGCTTCTCGATGAAGCCCGCAGAACTGCCGACGAAGAGGGCGTTGCCCTGAATCAGTTCATTAACGTGGCGGTGGCGGAAAAGCTCTCAGCAATTCGGACGGAGTCGTTCTTCCGCGAGCGTGCGCGCCGCGCCAATATTCCTGGGGCAATCGAGATTCTGAAGCGGATGGGAGAAGGGAATCCCCCGGGGAAGGGGGATGAGCTCCCCGACTCTGAGAGACTCTATGCCGTGGGCAGCGGCCGCCGGAAACGGACGGCGCCAACCGGAGCAAGAAGTACCCGTCTGCCCTTAAAAGGCCGTAGTGGCTGAATGCTCGATGCAGTGCCTTGCTTTCAGAGGTGCAGGGGCGAGAGCGGAGCGCGGTCGAGGGACGGCGTGAGCGCCGCTATCCATTCGCGGCCGAGAGCGGACTGCGCAGGAAAGTTACAAATTTGTCCCAGTCGAGCGCGGTCGATGGCGCGACTGGCTCCGGAATCTCCCGCAGCAACGGCATGGGACTATTATCGGTGCCCAACTCGGAAAGTGGGTGGTGAACCTTAGGGATGCGGCGATGGTAGCATTAGGCCGTGAGGTGGCCGCGCTCGAAAGTCACGCAATCGGTTATAGCTTCAATATTGGGGCTTCTGGCTGCCGTGAACGAGTGGCTTCGAATCGCAGCGGATTCCTTCAACAACTTCTACTTTGGACCGCATAAGGCATATCCCTATCCATATCCGGATGCCCATGGCGCTCAGCTGGCGACGTACCGGAAATGCGGTTTAGCGTTTGGGTTGGTATTCATCGTCATCTTTGCGCTGTTGGCAGTGATGGCAAGGCTGAAGTCGAAAGACGCTGAGACTTGAAGCAGAGACGTCACCGAACCACGCCGCCATTGATACCACCGGCCTATATTCTGCGCCAAACAGATGATGCACTCCACGTATCATCTGTGGTAGTGTGAATTGAGTTGGCAAGACGATCGAAGCTCCGGAAGATCACCGACTACACAACTCGGTTTCGCTGTGGCGAAGGGATCGCTGTGTTGCGCGAAGAAGTGTGGATGAGCGGCAGGGGTCAGGTGGTCCAGTACAATCTCGCGCTGATCGCTCGACACCTGTCCGGCATCGACAACGGTCGCATCCTTGGTTATGACAACGCTCATGGTCAACATGAGCGGCACTTTATGGGCAAGGTGAAACCGGCGACTTTCACCAGCTATAGCACGACGGCGAAGCGCTTTTTCCGCGAGGTCGAGGCGTGGAGGAAACGGCAATGAAGAAAAAAGTATTTGACGATGGTTTTGAGGGACATCGCCGGCGCTCGCTCAGGAGGATCGCGCGCATGGAAAAGGGCGAGCGCCCGCAGCCCGAAAAGGTCATCACCTTTGCCGATCCACTCGATATGCTGGCCTGTCTCTCGGCTCAGCGCGTCCGGCTTTGTCAGGCGGTGCGGCAAAAGCGTCTGAGCATCTCGGCGCTGGCTGCGGAGTTGGGCCGAAACCGTGGCGCGGTTACGCGTGATGTAAATCAGCTCAAAAAGCTCGGACTGGTGCGGCTGCGTGAGCAGACCAACCCAGGTCACGGGATCGTGCAGATCGTGGAACCCGTTGCGGAGCGCATTGAAATGCGCATTGCGTTCTAACGCGGTTTGGGTAGTGGGTCAGTGGGAGCCGAAATCGATTCTGGACGGTGTCAATCAAGTCGCGTAACCTCAGGGCTTAAGGCCACGACCGGATGAGACTCGTCATGCCGCACGATGCGAAAGCGCGAAGTTGGCAGGTTGGCGCGCTCGTCACTATTGTCGTATTCCTCGCTCTTGCAGCACTGGCACTGCCAAAGCTAGAAACCTCGCTTACGTTCATACCCTTATTGGGCCTTTCAGTGTTCGCTGGCGTACTCTCGGGACTTTTCGTTCGCTTACGGGCGCGACGAGCATCCCGAATGAGACAAAGCTAAAACGCCAGCAGCAGCCATCGCGCTCCCGGGCGTCGATGGCGTTTTCATTTTTGAGCAACCAGGAAACCACCTTGGACCAGCAAAGCTCCGTCACCCTCGACTCCATCATCGCAGCGCGCCAGCGCATCCGCGGCCATATCTACCTGTCTCCCGCGNNTCCTCAAGCTCGACAACCTGCAACGTACCGGTGCTTTCAAAGAGCGCGGCGCGCTGAACAAGATCCTCACCCTCACCGACGACGAGCGCCGCCGCGGCGTCATCGCCGCCAGCGCCGGTAATCACGCCCAGGCCGTTGCATTCCACGCCAGCCGGCACGGCATCCGTGCCCGCATCGTCATGCCGCTCATGACGCCCCTGATCAAAGTCGCTGCCACTTCGAACTACGGCGCGGACGTCATCCTCTACGGCGCCGACTACGACGAGGCCTGTGCCGAAGCGATCCGCCAGAGCAGCGCCGACGGCCTCACCTTCCTGCACCCCTTCGATGACGACGAGGTGATCGCAGGGCAGGGCACCATCGGCCTCGAGCTGCTGGAGCAGGTTACCGACCTCGAAGCCGTCGTCGTCCCCATCGGTGGCGGCGGGCTCATCGGCGGCGTCGCCTGCGCCATCAAGGAGAGCCATCCAAAAACCCGCGTCATCGGCGTTCAGACCGAGCGCCTCCCCTCCATGCTGCGAGCCCGCGAGGCCGGCCACCCCGTCACCATCCCCGCCGAAGCCACCATCGCCGACGGCATCGCCGTCCGCCGTGCCGGCGACCGCACCCTCCCTTTGGTTGCGAAGTATGTCGATCAGCTCGTCACCGTCGACGAAGAGGAGATCGCCAGCGCCATTCTCGTCCTGCTGGAGCGCGAGAAAACCCTCGCCGAAGGCGCCGGTGCTGCCGCCCTGGCCGCTCTCCTGCAAAAAAAGACCACCCTCAACGGCCATCNNGTCAAAGACGGACGCCGCACCCGGGTGCGCATCCATCTCACCGACCGTCCCGGCGCCCTCCATCAGCTAACGAAAATCATCGCCGATCTGCGCGCCAACATCGTGCAGACGGCCCACGACCGCGCCTACTACGGCGTCAGCCTCGGCGACACGGTCATCGACTTCACCCTCGAAACCCGCGGAGCCGCCCACATCGAAGAGATCCGAGCAGCCCTCACCGAAGCCGGCTACCGCCACGAGCGCATCGAGTAAACAGTGGAAAGTGGTCAGCGAGCGGTGGAAGCGGATCCGAGTCTTTGGCGGATCGCCCAGAGCATCTTGCTGATTTCTTCGGCGAGCGGTTCGGCGTGCTCGAGTTGCTTCGCGTCTCCGAGGCTCAATTCGCGAGCAATGACGAGTTGGGTCTGGATTTCGAGAGCTGAACCGCGGGCCATTCCGACAAAACAGCGGTATTCCCCGGTTGTTCCCCGACCGCATCCCTCCGCGATGTTGCTCGCGACGGAAACACCCGCGCGTCGCAGTTGGCTGCTCAACCCGTAGATCTCCTCTCGCGGAAACTGCTGGGTGAGCCGGTAGAGCAAACTAGCGAGTTCGATCGCTTTTTGCCAAACCGCCAGTTCGCGATAAGACTTGGCCATGCAGCGGCCTCCTGAGAAGCTCATCGCGATTGCACCATAGCCAGGTGCTCGACGGATGCATGGAATGCCTGTTTGCCGTTACCGCTGTACCCTGACCTTTCCCATTGACGACTATCCACCGCCCACTGACCCCTGACCCCTGACCCCTGCCCCCTGCCCACTGCCCACTGCCCACTGACCACTGACCACTGAC
>PMAD01000265.1:9751-16292 GCA_003152415.1 Acidobacterium sp. | reverse complement strand
GTCAACCTCAGCGGCATCAAAATCCTGGTCCTCGACGAAGTGGACCGCATGCTCGATATGGGCTTCAAGCCCGCCATTCGCCGCATCGCCGCTTCCCTGCCTAAGGATCGCCAGACCCTCTGCTACTCGGCGACGCTCAGCCCCGACATCCGCGAAGTCGCCCGCGACTACCTCAGAGATCCGGTCCGTATCGAGATCGGCTCGGTCCTCAAGCCCTCGCCCAACGTCGAGCTCCAGTCCTTCGAGGTCCCGACCGACAAAAAGCAGGAGCTTCTCGAGCATCTGCTCGGATCGAACAAAGGCAGTTTCCTCGTCTTCGTGCGCACCAAGCACGGAGCTGACCGCGTCGCTCGCCGCCTCGTCCGCTCCGGCCACTCCGCTACCCAGATTCACGGCGACCGCTCGCAGTCCCAGCGCAACGCCGCCCTCAGCAGCTTTGCTCAGGGACGTCACCGTATCCTCGTAGCCACCGACGTCGCCGCCCGCGGTATCGACGTGGCCGACGTGGCGCATGTCGTCAACTTCGACATGCCCAAAGAAGCTGAAGACTATGTGCATCGCGTAGGCCGCACTGGCCGAGCGTCGGCCCGTGGCATAGCATCCACCTTCGCCGCTCCCGATGAAACCCACGCGCTGCGCAAAATGGAGCGCACCCTGGCTATCACCACCAAGAAATTCCGCGTCCGTCCGCGCACCGCGCAAACCCACGCCTAACTCATCCCAGTAAGTGGCTGGCCCGGGTCTCGCTTTTGAGACCCGGGATGCCACAGAAGCTACCTCCGCCCCGCGCGCTTCTGAGCAACCACCAGACCGCGCGGCGTCGGCAACAGCACCACAGAAATCAACCCCTCAGCCTCCATCCGGAGCGCCGCCTCGCGAACTAGCCCCGGATGAGAGCTCGCATCGTGCATCAAAATCACCCCGGTCGGGCTGATCTGCGGCAGAAACCGCCTAATCTCCTGCTCCCGAATCCCCAGTTCGCTGTCGCTGAAAAACAAATCGATCGTCCCGCTCACCTGCATCTCCAGCGAAGAAGCGTTGCGCAGCTCGATCCACTCAGCCACGCCCGAAGCCGCCACCTTCTCCTGCGCCTTGGCAAAGACCACAGGATCGAACTCGCAGCTGATAATCCTGCCGAAGCCGTTCCTCTTCAGCCCCCGCGCCATCCAAACCGCGCTCACCCCAAGAAAAGCCCCGGTCTCCACGATCAGCTCCGGCTTGATGGTCGTCACGAGCGTGCTCAGAAACTCGAGCACCTCAGCCTCAGCCGTCATCGAGTCATACATACTCCACCGCTCCGGGTGCGGACACTCGGGAGTAGCGCGGTGATACTCCGGCAGCAGCTCACCCCCAGCCCGCTCCGCCTGGAGCATCACCTTATGTTCCTGTTTCAGCTTCTTCCGAAAGAGTCCCAAGAGTTCTCCTCAATCCAATCCCCGATTGTAGAGGTTGCCGCCCGAACGCCGAACACGGTTCCCTGTTCCCTACACCCTGTACCCTGTATTCATGAAAGTCGCCCTCCTGGGATTCGGCACCGTCGGCAGCTCCGTCGCCCGCATCCTCTGCGACCTCAAGCCCGACGGCATCGAGCTCTCCCACGTTTTCAATCGCGGCATCGGGCGCAAAAAAGCCGACTGGGCTCCGCCCACAGTAGTCTGGACCGAAGACTTCGACGAAGTCCTCCACTCCGACACGGATGTGATCGTCGAACTGGTCGGCGGCCTCGAGCCCGCCGGTTCCTGGGTCCGCCGTGCTCTCGAAGCTGGCAAATCCGCCGTCACCGGCAATAAAAAGCTCATCGCGAAAGACGGCATCGAGCTCGACCGCCTCGCTCGCTCCAAAGGCGCGCACCTGCTCTACGGCGCCGCCGTCGCCGGAGGCATTCCCGTTATTCCCGGCCTGCAGCAGGGTCTCGCCGGCGACCGCATCACCCGCATCGAAGGCATCCTCAACGGTACATGCAACTACATCCTCAGCCGCATGGAGGCAGGCGATGCCTTCGCCGACGTCCTCCGCGATGCGCAACAACTTGGCTACGCCGAAGCCAACCCCAGCGAGGACGTCGACGGCTACGACGCCCGCGCCAAGCTGGTGATCCTCTCCCGCATCGCCCTGCGCGCTGCTATCGACGTTGACTCGGTCGGCTGCCGCTCCATCACAGAAGTCGATGCCGTCGATCTCGTCTACGCCCGCGATCTGAACTGCACCATCCGCCAGATCGCCAAAGCCGAACTGCGGCCTGACGGAGTCTCCGCCACCGTCGGCCCCATGCTCGTCCCGCTGCGCTCTCCCTTCGCGTGGTCCCGCGGCACCGAGAACATGGTCCTCGTCAGCGGCCAGTATGGCGGCGACGTGGTCTTCTCCGGTCACGGAGCAGGCGGCAATCCCACCGCGGTTGCCGTCGTCTCCGACCTCATCTCGCTCGCGCACGGTTCGAAGGCCGCCGATCTCCCCAGCCGCGCCGCCCAGGTCAGCGGAGAATTCGAGCTGCGCCACTACATCCGCTTCATCGTGCAGGATCGCCCCGGCATCGTCGCCGAAATCGCCGGCGCCCTCGCCGCGGAGAAAATCAACATCGACGCGCTCTTCCAGCGTCCCGGCTACGAGAAGGGCAACCTGCCTTTTGTCGTCACCGTCGAGCCATGCGCAGCTTCAGCGCTGCGCCGCGCCATCGACCGCATTGCCCACGCCGGCTGGCTCGCCCAACCGCCCCTCGACATGCCCATGCTGGGTGAGTGAAAGCTGCTCTTAAGCCGGTGAGAGAATCTCGACCTTACAAAGACTGTACTGAGGAAACCTGCGATCGAAGGTCACGACGGCCGCCTGCTCTGCCTCGGCAAACGCGGCGAGATATGCGTCAGTCCATGCATTCGGACTGGCCGTGATCCGGGTGCTGGCTTGTCGCCAGCGCGCATTGAAGCCGGGCGGCTCCGGCATAAACACGACGCGTCGGTCGCTTCGCCAGGTTTCGTAAACGCTCCACGCCGCCTGAGCATCCAGCACATCTTCTACCATCACATGCGGATTTGTAAGAAGACGCAGAAACCCCATCTCCGTGATGCGGCAAAAGACCAGTTGCAGGTCTTTAGAGGCTCCCAGCCACTTGCTTGCTGTTAAGTGGTGGATATGCCGATCTGAAGTCAGCGCGATCCACACATTCACATCAGGCAAGCAGATCATCGAAGTCGTACTTGTTCAGATCCAGCGACCCAGGCCGCTTAGACGGTATGAGAGGAAGCGTCACCGTGCCAGTCGATGAAGCAGTATCCGGCTCCGAAGCGACCGCGCTTTCAAACGTGGCTGCCAGTAGCTCTTCGACCGTCACACCGCGGCTTTTTGCAGCGCGCTCCGCAAGACGATACACAGAATCCGGCAGATTGATCGTCGTACGCATCGTGTCTTCCATGATACGTGCATCCTGCTCATCACTCCAATAAACTCAACCAGGATGTTCGCCACCATCATCGCCGGCCTGACAACGTTGCTCACCATCGCCGGCCTCGGTTACTACCTGATCGCCCTTTGGAGCGCCCGCGCTTATCTGCGCCGTCGCCCCTTCCCCGCCGGAGCCTTCGCTCTGCCCGTCAGCATCCTTAAGCCCATCCACGGCCTCGATCCCGGCATGGCCGAAGCTTTCGCCAGCCACTGCCGTCAAAACTACTCCGGCGAATACGAGATCCTCTTCGGCGTCTCCAGCCTCGACGATCCGGCCGCTGCCGTCGTCCGCCAGCTCCAAACAGAATTCCCCGATCACGCCATTCGCCTCATCCTCTGTCCAGAGGTCCTCGGTCCCAACGGCAAGGTCAGCAATCTCGCGCAGCTTGTGCCCCACGCCCGCTATGACTACCTCGTCATCAACGACAGCGACATCAGCGTCAGCCCGCACTACCTCGCACGCATCCTCGCGCCTTTCGCACCCCGGCAGGACCGACCTCCCACAGGCCTCGTCACTGCCCTTTACCGCGGCCGCACCCATCAAACCATCGGCTCGAAAATGGAAGCCCTCGGCATCGCCACGGACTTTGCCCCCGGTGTCCTCACCTCGCTCTTCCTCGAACGCGGCCTCCACTTCGGACTCGGCTCCACGCTCGCCGTCTCCCGCGCCGCACTCGACGCCATCGGCGGCTTCATGCCCCTCGCCGAATATCTCGCCGACGACTATCAGCTTGGAGCCCGCATCTCTGTCGCCGGCTTTAGCGTCGAACTCAGTAACGAAATCGTAGAAACGTCCGTTCCCGCTTGGACGTTTTCCGGATACCTCCAGCACCAGTTGCGCTGGGCTCGCGCCATGCGCGAATCGCGCCGCGCCGGCTACGCAGGGTTGATCGTCTCCTATGGCCTTGCGTGGGCGATCCTGAACCTCGTCGCCTCGGGACTCAGCCTCTCCGCCTTCGCCCTGTTCAGCCTGGCGCTGCTCTTCCGCCTCTCTCTCGCCCTCGGAGTCGGAGTCGGCATCCTCGGCGACCGTCAGGTGCTGCGCGACCTCTGGCTCCTCATACCGCGCGACATCATCGCCCTCGGCGTCTGGGCGTGGAGCTACGCCTCGGACACGGTCCGATGGCGCGACGAACGCTTCTTGCTGAAAAGGGGAAAATTGACCAGGCTGGAACCGAAGGACGCCTCAGCCCTGACTGCGCCGGCAAGCGCAAAATCGCAACAACCTTAATGTCCCGAAGGCGGAACATATTCCTTGGGCAGCGCAGCGCCCTCGCCGAAGAAAAACTGATCCATCTGCTCCACCAGAAACTCCTGCGCTTGCGGCGTCCACGGCTGCAGGCGGTATTCGTTCAGCAGCATCTTCTGCCGCTCCACCCACTCCTGCCACGCCTTCTTCGAAACGTTGTTGTAGACCTTGTTGCCAAAGTCGCTGTCGAAGGGCGGCTCGTCCAGCCCCTCCATCTCCTGCTTGAAGCGTGCGCAAAAAACCATGTGCGGCATCGTGGGCGTCTCTCCCGTTATTGTACCAGGCAAGCCTTCATCCCCGTCTCGCGCCTTGCGCTGCTCGAGAAGAACCTTGCGCTGGTCAATCCCTCCGCGCAAGCATATAAAGAGATTCTGCCGATGATCATCCCTGGGTTCTCCCCTGCCCACACAGGGGACGACGTCTCATGAAAAAATCCGGGCTCCGCCGCATCGTCCTCGCGTCTCTGGCCATCCTCGCGCTCTTCGCCGCCGCACCGCGCGCCGCCTCGGCCCAGTCGCCCGAAGACATCGTCCGCAAGGTGGTCAAAAACGAGCTGGACGCCGACTTCAACGACCACACCGCCTGGATGTATCGCGACGCCTACAAATCGCCCGACAAAGACATCGTCAAAATCATCATCGAAACCCAGCAGGGCAATCTGTCCGAAGTTATTCAGGATGGCGGGCGTCCGCCCAGCGCCCAGGAACACCAGGCCGATCTCAGCCGCATAGAGGAGATTCTCACCGATCCCTCCCTGCGCGCGCGCATGAAGCGCAACGAGCAACACGACGGCGAGCAGGCCCGCGACATGATGAACATGTTGCCGAACGCCTTCGTCTGGCAAATTACTGGCCGCGAAAAAGGCGAGATCACCCTCACGTTTCACCCCAAACCCGATTTCTCCCCCGGCAGCATGAACGGCCGAGTCCTGGCCGGGATGTCCGGCACCATGGTGGTCGACGAGGAGCACATGCGGCTCCGCGACCTGAACGGCCATCTCGATCACGAGGTGCTTCTGGGATGGGGGCTTCTCGGCCGCATCAACGCCGGCGGCACCTTCCGCATCGTCCGCGACGACGTTGGTTTCGGAAGCTGGCAGATCGTCGAGACGCACGTCCACATCTCCGGCCACGCTCTCTTCTTCAAAACCATCGGCGACCAGGAAGACGAAATCACCAGCGACTATCACCGCACACCCGACGGAGTCGACCTCAACAAAGCGTCGCAAATGCTCCGCGACGGCGACGTAGCCCGCGAACTCCACATCGAAACCCACTTCGGCGCGTGAAGACGAGCGAAAAGCGATTAGCGAAGTACGTTTAGCGAGAACCTTTTAGCGTGGGACGTTTAGCATGGAACTTTCAGCGAAAAGCGTTTGGCCACTACCGCACCAAACTTCGGTGCTCTTGTGCAGAGCCTCGCAGCAGGTTCTGATGGACGGAGAATGAAGGTCAAACATTTTCGGGATTTGCAGGTTTGGCAGCGCTCAATGGGCCTTGCCCGGAGCATCTATAACCTCACCGCAGGCTTCCCTCGATCGGAGAGGTTCGGACTCACCGATCAGATGCGGCGCGCTGCCGTTTCTGTGCCCAGCAATATAGCTGAAGGGCACGGTCGGCTCAGCGATAAGAGCTTTGCCGTTTTCCTGAGTCAGGCGCGCGGTTCGCTGAATGAGTTGGAGACCCAGCTCGAGCTATCGATCCAACTGGGCTTCGCGCAACCTGCACAATGCTCCGCTGCATTGCAGGAAATCGAAGAATTAGCCCGGATGTTGAACGCGTTCCTCACCGCCCTCCGGCGGCCGCGCCCAGCCGTTTCTCGCTGAAAGTACCTTGCTAAAAGCTTTTCGCTAAAAGT
>PMAD01000265.1:0-9709 GCA_003152415.1 Acidobacterium sp. | reverse complement strand
ATACTCCGCCCCACCGGCCGCGGCGACGTGTACACAGTCAGCCCATCGTGCTCGCAAATCGCGTGGATCCGAAACAGATGCGTGCCATCGCTCACCACCACAATATTCTTCAGCCCATTCGCGCGCGCAATCACCGCCAGCCGCTCCGCCGATTCCTCGGTGTTGTCGCTCTCCGTCTCCGCAATGATCGCCTCTTCCGGCACGCCGTGCGCCAGCAAATAATCGTGTCCCACGCCGCCCTCGGAGTGCCGATCCGCGGGATCGCCCCCTCCCAGAGTGATAATCATCGGCGCCAGTCCCCGCTGATACAGTTCCAGCGCATGATCGAGCCGCGCCCGCAGCACCGGGGACGGACGACCGTCATATTCCGCAGCGCCAAACACCGCAATCGCATCTGCGGGCCGCGCCTCATCGCGATGCGCGTAGTACCCAATCTGCCCATTCACCCACAGCACCCACGCCAGCGCCCCCGCGATCACGACCCCTGCGATCCAAAGCACCACCCGTCCCCGCGAGGGCGATGCCCCGCCCAACCCTGTCCTGCGCACAGACCGCAAATTGTCCTTCGGTACGATCATCGCTCCTGCAGCGCGAGCGCAATCGCGTGCGTCGGGATCGCCCCTTCCCGCAAAATCTGCCACGTCCCATCCGGCCCCGACAAATCCACGATGGTCGTCGGCACGCTGCGTCCCGTCGGCCCCCCGTCCACGATCAGCGGAATCTTGTCGCCAAGCTGGTCGCGCACGCACGCCGCGTAGGTGCACTCCGGCAGTCCCGCCAGGTTGGCGGAGGTCGCCGTGATCGGCAGCCCCAGCGCCGCCACCACCGCCCGCGGAATGGCCGCATCCGGCACGCGCAGAGCCACGTTGCCTGTATTCGCGGTGCTGCGCAGCGGCAGCCGCGAGCTGGCTTTCACGATCACCGTCAGCGGCCCCGGCCAAAACCGCTCCGCCAGCAGATCGAAGCACGTCCCGCACTCGCGCGCCAGCTGGTACGCCTGCTCCGGTCCCGCCACCAGCAGCGAAAGCGGCTTCTGCTTCAACCGCGACTTGATCTCGTAAATGCTCTCCACCGCGTGAAGATTCACCGGATCGACGGCCAGCCCGTAGAACGTGTCGGTCGGTATGCCCACAACCTTCCCGTTGCGCAGGCACGTAGCAACATACTGTATCCGGTCCGGCTCAGGCTCGTCCGGATGGATGCGCAGAATCTCCGCTGACAAGGCCTCTCCCGTCGAGCAACATGTCGATGCCGCGAATCCACCGGCGAAACCGGCCCTTATCGATAACTCTCAAATGGAGGTTTAGAATCCCTCCATGCCATTGGCTTCGGATCGCTCGCGCCTCATCAGCATTGTACAGAGTCGCCAGAACGCCAGGGTCCGGGAACTCCGCGCTGCCTTCGTTCGCAGCGGCCGCGAGGTATCCGAAGTAATCGGCATCGAGGGCGAGCACCTCATCGCCGAAGCCCTCCGCAGCCAGGTTCGCCTGCGCACCGTCTTCGTCCGCCGCGACCCAGCCCCGATTGATAAAGATCGCCGCGACGCCAGCCTCCGCGCCCTCGACCGCCTCGCGCTCCCCGCCGCCGTCCCCATCGTCGAACTCACCCCCGCCGTCTTTGACAGCGCCGTCGATACCGAATCCCCGCAGGGGATCGCAGCCCTCGTCGAGCCGCCCCGCTTCTCCTTCGCCGATACTGTCTCCGCACCCAATCCCCTCGTCGTCCTCACCGCCGCACTCCAGGATCCCGGCAACTTCGGCACGCTCATCCGCTCCGTCGAAGCCTTCGCCGCCAGCGGAGTCATCGCTCTCCCCGGAACCGTCAGCGCCTGGAATCACAAAGCCCTCCGCGCCTCCGCCGGATCGGCCTTCCGCGTTCCCGTCGTCGCCGAAAAATCCTCCTTCGCCTTCTCCGCGCTCGCCGAGCGCAACATCCCCATCTACGCCGCCGTTCCGGCCTCCGCCGACTCCGACGCGATTCCCTGCTCCCAGGCCAACCTCACCGGTCCCGCCGCGTTCCTCATCGGCAACGAAGGCAGCGGCCTCTCCTCCGACCTCATCGACCGCGCCACCGCGCGCATCGCCATCCCCATGCCTGGCCCTGTCGAATCGCTGAACGCCGCCGTCGCCGCCAGCATCCTTCTCTACGAAGCCGCCCGCCAGAGAGCTGCGCTGCCCGCGATTCTGACCGGTAACACTCTCGATCACGTGAATGCGGGTGGGCACTACACTCGTGACGAGCTCAATGAGCGAAGACCAGGCCGCAAATCATGAGCCTCTTCGCCCCCGCTCCCGGAGAAAAATCCGCTCCTGTCGCCGCTCCTCTCGCCGAGCGCATGCGTCCCCGCTCCCTCGATGAGTTCCTCGGCCAGGAGCACCTCATCGGCGCCGGCAAACCGCTCCGCGTCCAGATCGAGCGCGACGATGCCAACTCCATGATCTTCTGGGGCCCTCCCGGCGTCGGCAAAACCACCCTCGCCAAAATCATCGCCGACACCACCAAAGCCACCTTCATCGAATTCTCCGCCGTCCTTGCCGGCATAAAAGAAATCAAGCAGGTCATGGCCGATGCCGAAAAAGCCGCCTCCTGGGGTACGCGCACCATCCTTTTCATCGATGAAATTCANNCAGCAGGACGCCTTCCTCCCGTGGGTCGAGCGTGGCTCCATCCGCCTCATCGGCGCAACCACCGAGAACCCCTCCTTCGAGATCATCGCTGCCCTGCTCTCCCGTTGCCGCGTTTACACCCTCAAAGCCCTTACGGACGCGCAGATCGTCTCTCTCCTCGAGCGCGCGCTCGCCGATCCCGTCCGCGGACTCGGCGTCCAGCACCTCACCCCAGGCGAAGGCGCCCTCGAACTCCTCGCGTCGTACGCCTCGGGAGACGCCCGCAACGGCCTCAACGCCCTCGAAGTCGCCGCCAAACTCGCAGCCGACTCTCCGGAACACACCATCACCCGCGCCGTCGCCACGGAAGCTCTCCAGCAGCGCGTCCTGATGTACGACAAGCAGGGCGAGGAGCACTTCAACCTCATCTCCGCCCTCCACAAATCCATCCGCAATTCCGACGCCGATGCTTCCATGTACTGGCTCGGCCGCATGCTGCAGGCAGGCGAAGATCCTCTCTACGTCGCGCGCCGCCTCGTGCGCATGGCCGTCGAAGACGTTGGCCTCGCCGCGCCCGAAGCCCTGCACATCGCCCTCGCCGCTCGTGACACCGTCGACTTCCTCGGCTCNNGTCCTCGCCGATATCGAAGCCACCCGCCAGGAGCCCGTCCCCCTCCACCTCCGCAATGCACCCACGAAGCTCATGAAGGAACTCGACTACGGCAAGGGCTATCAATACGCGCACGACGAAGAAGGCCGCGTCGCCGATATGGATTGTCTCCCCGAATCCCTCCACGGCCGTAGCTGGTACCACCCCACCCAGGAAGGCCGCGAAAAACTCCTCGCCCAGCGCATGGACGAAATCCGCCGCATCCGCGAATCCAAACGGTCAGCAAAAGGCGTTTAGCGAAAAGCGCTTAGCAAGGGACTTTTAGCGAAAGACGTTTAGCCAAACAAACAATGCTTAGCGGAAATCGCTTTTCGCTCGCGGTTCGCTTCGGCTACCCACCACTAGCTGCAGGCCGCAGGCTGCAGACTTCCCACTGTCTTTCGCTAAACGCCTTCCGCTAAACGCTTCTCGCTAGTAGTCTCTTGCTAAACGTCCCTCGCTAATCGCCTTCCGCTAGTAGTCTCTCGCTAAACGTCTCTCGCTAATCGCTTTTCGCTCGACCCTTCCCATGCCCGAAGAAAAAACCGACCGCCTCACCCCCGCCCGCCTCGAAGCCTTCTCCGACGGCGTCATCGCCGTCATCATCACCATCATGGTTCTCGAACTCCATGTCCCCGGCAAAGAAATAGCCAACCTCGCCGCCCTCCGCCTCGACCTTCCGCTCGTCCTTGTCTATCTCCTCAGCTTCATCCAGACCGGCATCTATTGGGTCAACCACCACTACCTCATCGACGACCTCGACAAGGTCACTCACGGCATCCTCTGGTCCAATCTCGCCCTCCTCTTCGCGCTGTCGCTCATCCCCGTCGCTACCAACTGGGTCGGCGTCCGCGGCATCTCGTCCTTTTCCATCGCTCTTTACGCAACCGTCTGCGCCTTCCCCGCTGTCCCCTGGATGGTCCTCTCCACCCTCATTCAACGCCGCAGCAGGACGCCTCCCGCCAGCGGCATGTTCAAACAGGCTGCCTCGTTGTGCCTCTACCTCGGCTCCATCTTCGTCGCCTTCTACTCTTCCCGGATCGCCATCGCCATGATCGCCCTCGTCACCGTCGTCTGGCTCCTCCCACCCCGCAAAATCGTGCAACTCTCCCGTGATTCCACCCACCCCCCGCACTAGACCAAACCGCTTCTCACTCGCCTCTCACTCGCCTCCCGCTCGCCTTTCGCTAATCGCCTTTTGCTAAACGTTCCTCGCTAAAAGTCTTTCGCTAAGCGCTTCCTGCTAATCGCTTGTCGCTAAAAGTCCCTCGCTCGCCTTCCGCTCCCAGCTCCCGGCTCCCAGCTCCCGGCTGCCCCCCATGTGCTATATTCCCAATGAGTTCCATGATCTTTTCCCGCGACTACATTGGCTACCTGGCGCGCCATACCGTAAAGCACCTCATCGACGCCAAAGCGATTCAAACCGCCAAACCCAAGGCCGTCGAGGAGCGGGTCCACGCCGCCCTCCTCGAAGAGCTCTCCCTCGAAGACCGCATCAACGAGGAAGTCCGCGTCATCCTCGACGCCTACCAGGACGAAATGAGCCGCACCGGCGCCAGCTATTCCGAGATGTTCAAGAAAGTTAAAACCGAGCTCGCCCGCAAATATAAGGCGGTCCTGTGAGGATCTCCCGCGACAAACTCAACAAGCTCGCCCACGTTGTCGCCGACGCCCTCGCCGAAACCCCCGAGGCTGACTTCCTTGAAGACCGCAACACCGTCCGCCAGGAAGCACGCAAAGCCCTTGAGCATCTCCTCCTCGAAGAAATGCGCATCGATCAGGCCGCCCGNNCAGGAGTGGGACATCCTCTACCGCAAGTACTACAACGAGGAAGTCAAAAAACTCGGTATCTGATTCGCCCGCCGTTCACCCCTTTTCCAACTCGCTTCTGCTCGCTTTTCACTCGCCGTTCACTCGCCTTCGCTAATCGCTTCTCGCTAAAAGTCTCTTGCTAAACGCCCCTCGCCAAAAGTCCTTCGCTAATCGCTTCTTGCTCGCCTCGTTCCGTTTTTCATAGAACAACCCCCCTGGCCTCCGGTATGTCGGAGACGATTGCGGACCATTCCCGTGATCGCGGCCGCGGCCGAGCATGACCACCTGCATCTCCACACCCCCAATTTTGCTGTTCACAAACCACTCATTACTTATTGATACATAGGCACTTTTGCGACGTGCGCGCCGCTCGATGCGCTCCCAGCTCCGTCGGCTGATCGCACAATGGCACGCCATGTGCAACCTCCGCATGTCATCGCAGGTTGTACTGCTGGCATTGCTGATGTGTCCCCTTGAGTTTCCGAGAAGGCCCTACCCACGCCGGCCTCGGCTCCGGTTCCCTGTCCGAAATTTTCTTCGTGCGCAAGTGTCTGCCCTGACGCTTTAGCAGCGTCACGACTTCACTTACTTATCCGGAGGAACCATGGTTCTCGGACGTAATCCCGACATCGACGCAAGTCGTCCCTGCCGATTCCCCAAAATCCATAGAATTCGCGCCTCTTCCTACGCTTTGGTAAAGACCAGCGAAACGAAAGGCCAACGCCCTTGTTAACCTCTCGATTCTCGATCCCATCGCGCGCAAAAATTCCTCCGCCGTTGACCACGGCTCACGTCCCCTTCGTCACGCCGCAGGGCGCGTTCATCCCATCGCTCTCCACAGGCGGCCGTCCGCCAGGCTCAGCGGCTCCCTGTGTTGCACCAAATGGCGATTCGTGTGCTTCAGATTCACCGTCTACCGGGGCTGGGCTCCGAATCTATCGAGCCTGCTCGCAGACTGGAATCTCCCCCGTGCGCCGGTGCCGATGTTGACAGTCGCCGAACCTGCTTCCTCCGCACAGCAGAGACTTCCCGCCTGAAATCGTTCAACCGGACTACCGGAGGTGTTGCTTGCTGAACAAAACTTATCTGCGCTTGCTTGCCCTGCTCTTCGCTCTCTCGTTTGCGCTCGCCCTCAGCGCTCAGGACACAGCCTCCATCACCGGCGTCGTCACCGATACCTCCGGAGCCGTCGTGCCCGGAGTTCAGGTGACCCTTTCCAACTCCGCCACCGGCGTCAAATACCAGGCTGTCACCAACGCCGAAGGTTCCTTCACCATCAATGAAGCCCGCCCCGGCCCCGGCTACACCGCTACTTTCTCCCACGCGGGCTTCCAGTCCACTTCGGTGACCGGTATTTATCTCAACGTCAGCGCCACGCGCACCCAGAACGTCCAGCTCACCGTCGGCAACGTTGTGCAAACCGTCGCTGTCTCCGCGGCCAATCAGGATGTCACCGTCGACACCAGCGATGCCACCGTCGGCAACAATTTCCAGGTGCAATTCCTCAATGAATTGCCCATCGCCAATCGCGACAGCCCGGCTGCGCTGTTCACTCAGCAGCCCGGCGTCACCCTGGATGGCGCGGTCACCGGCGCCCGCGTCGATCAGGACAACGTCACCCTCGACGGCCTCGACGTCAACGACAACGAGACCGGCAATTTCGGCGCCATCGTCGCCAACGCTCCCGTCGACTCCGTGCAGGAATTTCGCGGAACCACCGCCGGTGAGTTAGCCAGCGCCGGCGAAGGCGGCGGCGGACAATACGAGCTCGTTACCCGCGGTGGCACCAATCAGTTCCACGGTTCTTTGGTCGAATACCACCGCGACACCGATCTCGAGGCCAACAACTGGTTCAATAACAATTCGGGCGTCGCCAGGCCTCCGCTCATCCGCAACCAGTTCGGCGGAAATTTCGGCGGCCCCATCCTTAAAAACAAACTGTTCTTCTTCTTCGATTACAACGGCCGCCGCGATACTCTCTCCAACCTCGTCGAGCGCACCGTCCCCATGGATGGCTTCCGCAACGGCGCCATCGCCTACTGCAACAACACCAGCCCGGCGAACGGCTGCATTCAGTCCAGTCTCTCCTCCGCGCAGGTCGCCGCCCACGATCCCAGCGGCATTGGCTTCGACCAGGATATGCTCACCTTCGTTGACAAGCGCTATCCGGTGGCCAACGACCTCTCCGGCGCGGCCGGTGACACCATCAACACCGCGGGCTTCCGCTTCAACGCCCCCTTCCCATACACCGAAGATGATTACGTCGCGCGCATCGACTACAACCTCAACAACACCATGAAGGTGTTCGCGGTCGGTCACGACGCTCGGACCAACAGCACCCAGGCGGCGATCCAGTTCCCCGGTGATCCCCAAACCTACCCGTTCATCGACAAAAGCTATTCCTGGGTCGTCGGTCACTCCTGGACCATCGGTCCAAATATGCTCAACCAGGCCGAGGGCGGCCTGACCTTCGAGAATTACAATTTCCCCAACACCTACAATCCGCCCGGCGTCAACCAGTTTCAAACCTTCGGCGGCAATGGATCCGGCGGAGCCATTCTCAGTTCGCCCTATGCTCGCGCCATCAATGCGCAGAGCCGAACCTTCCCCATCCCCGTCGTCAAGGATGACTTCAGCTGGCAAAAGGGAAGGCACAGTCTCACCCTTGGCGGCACCTTCAAATGGGAAACTCCGCATAACAACACCATCCTCGACTACAATTCGCCCACCGTTGGTCTCGGCGGATACATCAACGGCCTCACCGCCGCGCAGCGGCCGTCCGACATCGGCGGCGGCAATGCCACCGCACTCTACGACAGCGCCTTCGCCCTCGCGCTGGCCCCTTACACGGCCGTGAGCGCCACGTACAACTACGACGCGCAGGGAAATCCCGTACCCCAGGGTACCGGCGCGATCCGTGATTATCGCTATTACGAAACTGAACTCTACGTCGGAGACACCTGGAAAGTAACTCCCAGCCTCACCCTCTCCTACGGGCTTCGCTGGCAGAATTACACCGTCCCCTATGAGACACACGGCCTCGAGTCGGTGGACCAGATGGGTACGCCGGGCGGAACCCTCTCCTCCGTCGACCAGACCACCTTCGATAACTACTTCGGCCAGCGCATCGCGCAAAGCGCCGCCGGAATTTCCGGCAACTTATCCGTTCCGCTGTTCGATTACGTCCTCGGCGGAAAAGCCAATCATGCGCCTGGCCTCTATCACACCGACGATAAGGACTTCGCCCCGCGCGTTGCCTTCGCGTGGAGCCCCTCCTTCGATCGCAAGTCGGTCTTCAACGGTGGCGGCGGCATCGTCTACGACCACACCGTTGTGAATGCCATCCTCTACCAGCAAACCCAGTTCTCCTACGTGTTCGAGGCCGGCGTCGGTCAGCCCCTGGGTGTGCCGAATAACACCGCCGCAACCCTGCAGCAGGATCAGCGCTTCACTACCATCGGCAGTCCGCCCGCTCCGCCTGCGGCTCCCGCCATCACCAAGCCCTTCTATCCCTACGTCACCGGTTCGGGAGCCGGCGCCACCCCCAATGGCCTGGCCAATGGCGACGCCTTCAACGAAATGATCGACCCCACCTTCAAAACGCCCTACTCTATTCAGTTCAACTTAGGCTGGCAGCACCAGTTCCCGCAGGGCTACATTCTCAAGACCGCTTACGTCGGCCGCCTCGGCCGTCGTCTTATGGCCCAGGCCGATACCAGCCAGCTCATCGACTTTCCTGACAAGGCCTCCGGCCAGCTCTACTCCCAGGCCTTCGCGAACATGTCGAAGCAGCTCCGCGCCGGTGTGGCAACAACCGCCGTCACCGCTCAGCCCTGGTACGAAGACGTCCTGCCTCCAGGCCTCGGCGCATCCATCGGCTATGCCAACAACACAGCGCTGGTCGCCGATAACACCCAGCCCTACGGAATTCGCGGCGACTTTGCCGACGAT
The DNA here is from genome assembly GCA_003152415.1 of Acidobacterium sp. Classification (GTDB taxonomy): domain Bacteria; phylum Acidobacteriota; class Terriglobia; order Terriglobales; family Acidobacteriaceae; genus Palsa-343. Next base: position 691 of record PMAD01000265.1, on the reverse strand, counting down.
ACCTTCCTGCTCGCCGCCTTCGGAATCCTTCCCCCCAACGTGGGCATGGATTCGCAGTTCGACGAGAACACCATGTACACCAACAAGGGATTCTCGACTTACAACGGCTTACTCACCACACTCCACAAGAACTTCGGTTATGGCCTCCAGTTCGATCTTAATTACACCTGGTCGCATTCCATCGACAACGTCTCAGTAACTGCCAATACCGTGGCCTACGGCGGCTATGGCTTTATCTGCGACGCGCTGCGTCCCCGCGAATGCCGCGGCAACTCCGACTTTGACGTCGCGAATTACCTCAGCGGTAACTTCATCTATGACTTGCCCTTCGGCCACGGGCGCAGCTTTGGCGCCGCCATCCCCACCTGGGCGAACGAAATCGTTGGCGGCTGGATTGTCAGCGGCCTTCCCAGCTGGCATACCGGCAACGCCTACTTCGCCGGAGCCAACGCCTTTGTCGCCGGCTACGCCAACAACGCGCCCGCCATCCTCACCGGCCCCATCGACGATATGAAAGCAAAACTCCATGGAGGCAACGGCCAGCCCCTGGTCGCCTACAGCAATCTCACCGCGGCCAGCGCCGACTTCACCGGTCCCCTCGGCTTCGAAATCGGCAGCCGCAACAATCTCCGCGGCCCCGGCTATTTCGACATGGATCTCGGCCTCGGCAAAACCTTCCCCCTCTGGGAGC
>PMAD01000282.1:1157-5989 GCA_003152415.1 Acidobacterium sp. | reverse complement strand
TCGTGGACGAAGATGCCGAGGGACTGCGCGCCGATTTTCCAGGTTTGCTTTTTGTGGGTGTAGATGAGGTCCTCGTCGATTTCGAGGTTGCGCTCGCGGTCGTTGAGCTGCTGCGCGGTGCTGCCGCCGCCGAGGAAGAAGCCGGCGACGTTGAGGCTGGGGGCGGTGGAGAGGGGAGATTGGTCGGTGTCTTTCCAGGTGAAGGCGGCGTGGGTTTCGTGGAGGAGGTTGACGCTGATGGTTTGGGTGTTGGTGGCGCGGAGGTCGTACTCGCTGACGGTTGAGTCGTAGCCTGCGTCTTCGAGGACGAGGCCGCCCATGCCCTGATTGGCGAGGTTGTTGGTGTTGGCGGCGAAGGACAGGGTGAACATGTCGGATTTGGTGGCCTGAAAGTCGGCGCGGGCGGAAGCGATCCAGAGGCGTTGCGGCGCGGCGACGGATTGGTGGAGCGGGGTTTGGTCGCCCGTTGAGTCGAGGGTGATGGCGTTGACGATTTTGAACTCGTCGATGTCGCGCTTTTCGAGGGCGAGGAAGAAGTCGCTTTTGGTTTTGGTGATGGGGCCGCTGAGCTCGAAGCCGTAGCGGCGCTTGCCTGCCGGAGTGGCGACGGTGGAGAAGGGATCGGTGGCGTTGAAGCTGCTGTCGCTGTCCGTCAAGAAAAGCGCGCCGTGAACTTTGGAAGCACCGGGCTTGGTGTAGATCTCGACGCGTCCGCCGGCATAAGGAGGCGTGTCGTACTCGGCGGAAAACAGATCAGGCGCGGTGACGATGCGCGCGATGGAGCCTTTGGGCGGGAGGGCGCTGGAATTCTGGAAGCCGTCGACGGTGATGCGGGCCGCGCCGGGAGCGCCGCCGTTGGCCGCGGCGAGGATCTGGAGCTGGCGCTGGAAATCGTCGGGATCGTCGGCAAGCTGCTGAATGTCTTTCTGAGTGAGGGTGTGGGTGCCGATGCCGTGGTCGGAGTCGAGGCTGGCGCCGTCGTCGTTATCGCCGACCTGGACGTTGGTGGTGACGGTGGCGAGGGCGAGATGGAAGTCGAGGTGGAGGGTTTCTCCCACGTGCGCGTGGATGGGGAGGTTGGTCGCGGCGAAGCCGGGGGCGGTTGCGGTGAGACGCGAGGTGGCGGCGGGGACGCAGGGAAGGACGTAGCGGCCGGTGGCGTCGGTGGTGGCGCCTGGGCCGTTTTTGACTGCGACTGCTGCGTTGGGGAGGGCTGCTCCGGTGGGGTCGAGGACGGTGCCTTCGACGCGGAGGCCGTCGGGGCAGCGTTGCGCTCGGGCATGAGGGGAAAACAGGAGGAGAACGGCAAGGAGTGGGGCCATTCTCCCTGGGCGGAATGTGATTCGGTTCTTCACGTTGATCTCATGGTCGGCGTTTGGGGGTGAGGAGTTGCAGTGCCGATTGTCAGGAATCGCCTATGACAAACGTCATGCGGGCGGATGTGCGCGAGCCAAGTAACTATCGATACGGGAAATGGCGCTGTGCGGTTCCGCTTGTGCGAGGGGTCACTGCGTTCCGGGCGGATTCTTCGCAGACTGAGGGCGGAGGTTTGTTACAGCCATGTTTCGCCTGGATACGCTGTCGTGCGCTCTGACGGTTCTTTCCACCGTGCTGGTCGGGCGGAAGTTATCGTCTGGCTTCCACCCCACCACGGCAAAACCGGGCGCGTCGGAGGCCCCGGGTCTGGTTGTGGCAGGCGTGAGCAGCGTGGTGATTTGCATCATTGGTCTGCGGACGGCACAGTTTGGATTTATTCCCGCCATCTGTTTTGTATTGGGATTTATGCGGTGAGCATCCGATCGTGGATAGGGGGCGGTCCGTTGCATTCACCACGGAGAGCACAGAGATCACAGAGAAGCGGACCTGCGCGACCTAAGGAAGCTCCGATTTAGCCAGCAAAATGCCGTCAGGGGCTTGCCCGATTTATTTCACAGATCTTTACGGCACTGACTCGACTCAGCGTCCTGACGACGCCTCGCTCGGGGCAGGCTAATGAAGTCGTGCCCTGATACGAACCTCATTGCGATGCCAGCAGCATTTGCACGCGCAAGTAAGACGGAGGAGGATGAACCTCGCTCAGGGCTTCAAAGCCCGATTCATTGTGCGGTGGTTACGGGACGACCCAGGTCGTGGCCGGATGGGGTTGCCGCCAGCTATCTGAAAGTGAAGCGGGACACGGGCGCAGTGCCGTTTTGATTCCCGAGACGGTACCGAAGAGTTGAAGTTCCGAATCCAGTTGTAGGGGCACAGAAGGCGTGAGCCTAAGCTTCTTGCTATTGGGTGAACCTGGCCGGTTGCGGCGGCCGGGGGGGGTGCTTTTTTTCGCAGGCTGTGAAGCTGTGCCCCTTCAAAACGACGCAGGGACTGAAGCCCAGCGTTGGGGTGTTAACGGCACTCGTCCGACGTCGCCGAGGGCAGGCTTTTGAAGCGTGCCCTGACCCGTGCCTCATCCGAATGATCTCGAGCTGCAAACCCCAGTGAGGAGCTAAGGGACGGAAGCGCGGGTCTGCGCTTCGGGAACGTACCAGCTGTGCCAGTCGGAGAGCAGGATTTCCGGCCTGCCCCGAAAGAGCGTGATTTTGCCGCTGGCGCAGACCTTGCCCGTTTTGGGGAAGGCGCCGACAGTGTCCTTGTTGTCGCCCCAGATGACGAGGTCGAAGATCGAGTGCGGATAGGGCTGGTCGAGATCGATGAAGGTGGGGGTGCCGTGGCTGCTGGCCGAGGTGTATTCATTCACAATCTGGCCGCAGACGGTCCGGTTCTCGCCGAGGTGCTGGGCGGCATCGGCGGCGGAGAGGACGGGGGGCGGATTCTGAGCCGAGGTTTGGCCGGATGTTTGGGCGGAAGCGACGGGCAGGAAAGCGCCGATGACGATGGAGCATACCAGGAGACGCATTGTGTCTTCTCCTTCTGAGTTGAGCGCTCAGGAAGCGAGTAACGCTGGATTCACAACTTGTGCGGCGATTCGACTGCGAGCAGGGTGGGGGCAGGGCGAATCGCGCAATGGGTTTAGCTTGCCCAGTATATTGCGATGGGTGGCGGTGGAAAGGCAAGTGAATTTCGCGTGGCCTCTGTGGCGATTTACCACTGAAGCAAAACCGATCGAAGCCTTGGGCCAGGCCTCGTGTTGAGTTAGGCCGGTCTGCGGGCAGTGGCTTTGTTCCACATCTTCCACGTAGCCCAGCCGCAGACCGCGACTCCTGCCACCATGGCCCCGACGCCGACTCCGGCGCAGACGAGCCCGGCTACAAGGGCACGTCGCTGATTCGACGGTTTGCGCTCGCGCACATGTTCCGGGCGCACGCCGACGCCGACCGCGTATCCCAAAGCCCGGTGAATGCCAGGGATGTGTTGTACAGCTTTCATCTGCCAGGGCGCCTGAATGGGTCCGGGATTTTCAAAGACATGAGCGATGCCGCGATGAGCGGCTAACTGGATGGCCTGCGTCACTCGAGTGGGAAAGACGCGACGCTTTTGCACGGCTGCCAGGTCCGCCTCACGGAGATTTCTCCTCTGCAGCGGTTCTGCCAACAGGTTCGCCGCAGCGATGCTGTCCTGAATGGCAAGGTTAATGCCCACGCCGCCCGCGGGAGACATGGCGTGGGCCGCGTCTCCGATACAGAGCAATCCAGGCGTGTGCCAGCGTCGCAGTCGATTGATCTGAACGGTGAGAATTTTGATCTGTTCCCAGTCGCGCAGTTCGTTGACTCGCTCGCCCAACCAGGGAACGATTTGACCAATGGCGGCGCGGAATGCATCGATGCCGAGCGCCTGGATCTGCTCATAGGAGCCTTTGGGGATGATGAGGCCCGCCTGAAAATAGTCGGAGCGATCGATGAGAATGAGCGCTTTTCCGTAGTTGACATTGCCGAGCACCTGAGCCGGGTCGTCTGGCCTGCGGCTGATGCGAAACCACAACACATCGATGGGCACGCCATGCTCGATCACTTCGAGGTCTGCGGCCTGTCGCGTTACAGAATGCCGCCCATCGCAGGCCACCACGAGATCCGCGCGTACGTGGACCTCCTGCGCATCGTTGCGGGCCACCACGCCGACGATGCGCTCACCGTCGCGGAGCAGGTCAACCGCTTCATGCTTCATCAGCAGTTGAAAGGCTGGAAACCGCTTTGCATGATCCGCAAGGAAGTTCAGGAAATCCCACTGGGGCATGAGGGCCACAAATTTGCACTGGGTCGGGACGTGGCGGAAGTCGGCCGCCTCGAAGGTGGAATTTCCGATGACAACTCCCACCGACTCAACCCGCTGATGGGGTAATTGGAGGAACTGCTGAAGCAACCCAAGTTCGCCGAGCACTTCGAGCGTGGAGGGGTGCACGGTGTCGCCGCGAAAGTCGCGGAAGAAGTCCTCGTGCTTTTCGAGTACGGTGACCTCAACACCCTTGCGCGCGAGGAGATACGCGAGCATCATGCCCGCGGGTCCGCCGCCCACGACACAGCAACGTGTTTCCACAACCGATGACGCCATCCTGGTATCCGTCCGCCTCTCTGATGATATTGGATGCGATCGAGCAGGGTCGACGAAGGCGTCGCCGATCGTTCATTCGATACGGAGGGCCTGGACGGGATCGATGGAGGCGGCTCGCTGCGCGGGGATGATGCTGGCGACGAGCGCGCAGAGGCTGAGGGTGACGACGGAGGCGGCGAGGACGAGGGGATCCCATCCTTTGACCTGGTAGAGCTGCGAGGCGATGAGGTGAGCGCAGCCGATGGCCGCGGGGATGCCGATGGCGAGGCCGATGAGGATTTGCAGGAAGGCTCCGCGGAGGACGAGGCGGACGACGCTGGGGCGGTCAGCGCCGAGGGCCATGCGGA
>PMAD01000282.1:0-1093 GCA_003152415.1 Acidobacterium sp. | reverse complement strand
GGGTCTGGAGGACGGCTCCTTCGATGTAGTGGGTCATGTCGTCGATGCGCTGCATGATGGAGCCGTCGTGGTAGTCGACGTGCTGTGTGAGGGGGACGAAGAACATGGGACGCGGCGGCTCGGTGCCAGCGGGGTCGTTGTACTTTGCGTTGCGCACGACACCGACGATTTCGTAGGTGCTGCTGTAGCGCGGGAGATCGAGGCCGAAGTACTGGCCGATGGGGTTTTCGCCGGGCTTGAAGAAGCGCTTGACGAAGGCTTCGTCGACGACGACTACGTTTTGGGTGGCGGCGGTGTCGTCTTCGGAGAGGGAGCGGCCGCGGACGATGTGCTGGCCCATGGTCTCAAGGTAGCCTGGGGCAACGTGATCCCAGGAAGAACCGACGGGCTCGTTCATGTCGGGCATGCCGTGGCCCTGGCGGATGACCATTTCACCCCAGTTGTCGGTAAGCGGGGTGTACTGGGCGAGGGCGGCGCGCTCGACGCCGGGGATGTGGGAGAGGCGGTCCTGGAGTTCGCGGTACATGGCGTCGAGCTGGGGCATGGAGTAAGAAGGCCAGGGCGCGATGAGTCCGATGACGACACGGTGGTCGATGTCGTAGCCGAAGTCCTGGTGCTGGAGGTTGGCGAGCGAGCGGGTGAGCAGGCCAGCACCGGTGAGCAGGACGACGGAGAGGGTGGCCTGGACGATGACCAGAGATTTTTGCGACCAGGATGCGTGGTCGCGGGTGCTGCGATTGGCGCCGCGGAGAGCCTCGACGGGATTGGCGCGGGTGGCGAGCCATGCGGGGGCGGTTCCGAAGATGGCACCGGTGACGAGCGAGAGGACGAAGGCGAAGGCAAGGACGGGGAGCGAGGGCGTGGCGGCGATGGGCACGAACTTCGCGCCGTGGAAAGCGAGGGCGACGACAGCTTTGACGCCGAGGTATGCGACGGCGAGTCCGGCGATTCCGCCGAAGACAGAGAGGAGGATGCTTTCGGTGAGGGTTTGGCGGATGAGGCGCTTGCGCGACGCGCCGAGGGCGAGGCGAATGGAGGTTTGGGTGCGGCGGGCGGCTCCGCGGGCGAGCAGCAGGTTGGCGATGTTGGCGCA
>PMAD01000193.1 GCA_003152415.1 Acidobacterium sp. | reverse complement strand
CCATCGAGGAACTCACCGGCTTTGTCGAAGCCATGCGCGCGCTCTGCGTGCCCATCCCTCTCACCCCCGCTGAGCGTGCCGCGCTCCTCGATACCTGCGGCACCGGTGGCGACGGCCTCGGCACCTTCAACATCTCCACCGGCGCGGCTCTCGTAGCCGCTGCTGCCGGAGCCAAAGTCGCCAAGCACGGCAATCGCGGCATTACCTCAAAATGTGGCTCCGCCGACGTCCTCGAAGCCATGGGCGTTCCCGTCGCCCTCACTCCACAGCAATCCGCCGACTGCCTGCGCGCTACAGGATTCACCTTCCTCTTCGCGCCCGCGCTGCATCCGGCCATGAAACGCGTGCAGCCCGTGCGCCGCGCGCTCGGCTTCCGGACCATCTTCAATCTCGCCGGCCCCCTCACCAATCCGGCCCACGCGCCCGCCCAGGTCATGGGCGTCTACGCGCCCGCCAAGCTCCCCATCGTCGCCGGAGCCATGGCCCAGCTCGGCATCCGCTTCGGGCGCGTCGTCCACGCCCGCAACGGCATCGACGAGATCGCGCTCTCCGCCACCGACACGATCCTCGTCCGCGCCGTCTCCGACCACGAAGCACCGCAGACCATCCCCACCGTCGTCCATCCCGAAGACGCCGGCCTCCCGCCCGCCGATCTCAGCTCGCTGCAGGGAGGAGATACGCCGCAGAGCAACGCCGCGATCCTCGAATCGATCCTCATCGGCGCCGAGAGCGGCCCGAAGCGCGACGTGGTCCTCCTCAACGGGGCTGCCGCCCTCGAAGCCATCGGCATCGCCGCGGACCTCAGAGAAGGAGTCGCCCGCGCCGCCGAAGCCATCGATTCCGGCGCCGCCCACAGGACCCTCCATTCTCTCCGGGAGTTTGGCCTGAGCGTCGTCGCCACCGCCGCGAAAAATTCATAAACTCGAAACGTCCCTGCTGCAGCGCAAATGAACCCCGCGGACTGCGTTCATTCCCTGGCGGACTCGTGGTCATAGCTAATCACCCGCGCCACTTTCCACTCGCCGTCTTTGAATTGCCACAACGTGACGAACTTCGCCTCGCCGATGCCCAATTCCTCGTGACCGGGGTGAGTGAAGCGATGTCTCCCCATCTCCACTGCGCCATAGTGATCCAGCCGGTAGACCTCCATGGAGCCCGGAACAAGCACGCGCTGCGTCTTGCCGCAGATGTTGTTGTGGATGCTGTCGACAAAGTTCTGCCTCCCCACTGCGAGACCGGTCTTGTCGTGGTAGAACTCCAGATCGTCCGTGACCATGGCGCCTAATGTAGGCAGATCGCAGGTGTTGTAGGCATCGAAGAGCCGTCGATCGAGCCCGGCAACGGTGTCAAAAAGGCGGTCCTGGACGTGCGCGGCCGCGGATGCACTATGCCACGCTGAGTCGGCCCGCCGCGCGTCGACGACGATGCTGGATCCAGCTTCAACGGGAAGTCCGGTCGCCGTTCCGTGGAGACGATCCGCCTCCACAGACAAGCTGAACTTCACGGTGATTTGAGGATTGACGACGACGTCGAACGACAGATTGTTTCCTGTCAGCTGGCTGCCTGAGATTGCACTCATGTGGGCCGTGCTGTTCCCGGCGGCGCCAGCGATCTTCTCGCCGTCCTGGGTCAATGAGAAGTACGCGTTGTCGGGTTCCACGCTCCCATCGGCGTGCACGACGTCCAGGATTCCGGTCCAATTGCCAGCGAGCCCCGAGTTCGCTGTCTGGCCGAGCACGAGATGAGGACCGAGCGCGCAAGCGAGAGCCACGACGGCGGGTGCGAATGGGCGGAGAGAGCGCAGCATGGGATCCTTTCGAGCTGGCTTTGCAGGAACGGGTTCGCAGCAGGATACGAACTCTGCATTGCGCTTGTTCCCTCTTGGCTCGCTTCCCAAACCCGGCGTGCCCACAACACTATGTGCACAGGCGATACGCTGTCCGTGCCAAATCCGCCTCCGTGGTATAGAACTCTGAATAGCCCAGTGCGCACTTTCGAGAAAACCCAAACCGAATTCCAGGAGATACTCGCCAAGCCCATTCGCGAACTCGGGCTCAAACTCGAGGGTTCTCCCCTCGAACGATTCGTCCAGCAGCTCTATCGGGAACTGGAAGCCAAAGGCATCCACAAATTCCGTCCGCATTGCTATCTCACCGATGAATGGGGATGCCCCTCCGGCGAGCCCGTCATCGGCATTCCCTTCTACCTGGCCAACCCCGACCTGGCCCAGCTGGAGCGCGATATGAATGACCTCGAAGACGCGCGCGAGATCATGATGTACCTGCGTCATGAGGCCGGGCACGCGTTCAATTACGCCTACCAGCTCTACAAGTCGGCGGAGTGGCGCGATCTCTTCGGTCCGTTTCGCCGCTCCTATCGCGATAATTACCGCCCCATCCCGTTCTCGCGGAAGTTTGTTCGCCACATGGCCGGGTGGTATGCCCAGAAGCATCCGGACGAAGATTTCGCAGAAACGTTTGCGGTCTGGCTCACGCCCCGCTCGCAATGGCGCAAGCGCTACAAAGGCTGGGACGCGCTGACCAAGCTCCAATACGTCGATCGCGTGGCGCGAAAGGTCGGGGATCTCGACCCCATCCGGCGTCGCGGCCGCACCGACATCACCGTCGATGAGATGGAAGCGACTGTCGGCGAGTTCTATCGTCTCAGCCTGCCGGAGGAGGTTCCGGTGCAGGAACTCGCGCTCGATGCCGACCTCGCGGACATCTTCAATGTCTCCCGCAAGCGGCAAAAGGGCGTGCGGCCCGCCCAGGAAATGCTGCGCCAGCATCGCAAGCCCATTGTCGACAAGGTTGCCTACTGGAGCGGCGTGCAGCGTCCCATCGTCAAACGATTAGTGGAATCCATCTGCAAGCGTGTGGAGGACCTCGGTCTGCGCGTCGACGTTCGGCGCGAGTCCGAACACCTCACGGAGTTCACGGTGTACACCACCGCACTCTCCATGAATTACCTGGTCCGTGGCAAGTTCAACAATCCCTGAGGAGTGCCGGCAATTGTTGTCACTCCGACTGGAGGCCTCATGACTGGAAAATTGAAAGTCACCGTGTTGTATGACCTCGAGGAAGAAGAACCTGCTGAAGTGCAGGAAGAAGCCCCTCCGCCGCCCCGGCGCAAGGGCCAAAAGAAGCGCAAGAAGAAGCCCGTCAAGCACGACCGCGAAGAGATCTTCGAGGCCCTGGAGAAGCTCGGCCATGAGCCGTCGTACTACGTTCTCAACGGCCGCCAGCAATCGCTGCTCGGGCTCGCCCGCTGCGGCGCCGACCTCATCTTCAACCTCACCGAAGCCTATGCCGGCGATGACACCCGCGAGATGCACGTCACGGCGTATCTCGATTTGCTCGACATCCCCTACACCGGCGCCGGACCCCACGCGCACATCCTCGCCCAGGACAAATCCATCGCCAAGAAGATGTTCGCTTTTTACGGGATTCAGTCGCCGTACTTCGCGACAGCCTGGCGCGGCACCATCGACCACGCCCACGACATCGCCTTCCCGCTCATCGTTAAACCCACCTCGGAAGATGGATCCATAGGCATCGATGCCACGGCCGTCGTCACCAGCGTCAAGGATTTGATGGAGCGCATCGCCTATATCCAGACGGAATTCGATTCTCCCGCGCTGATCGAGGAGTATATCGAAGGACGCGAAATCTACGCCTCCATCCTCGGCAATTATGAGAACGCCCGTGCGCTTCCGCTGGTGGAACTGGATCTGTCGAAGCTTCCCAAGGGCGTTCCCAGGATCGCCAGCCAGGATGTGAAATTCGAGAAAGACACAGAAGCCTACAGGCTCACGAAATCCGCCATCGCCGAAGACCTCGACGAAGAAACCGCAACCAAACTCACCGAAATCGCGATCCGCGCCTATCGCGCCGTCAAGCTTCGCGATTATGGCCGCATCGACATGCGCCTATCCCCCAAGGGTGAGGTTTACGTCATCGAAGCCAATCCGAACCCCTGGCTCTCCAGCGGACAGGAGTTCGCCATGGCCGCGAGAAAATCCGGCCTCTCCTATAACCAGATGGTCGGGGAGATCGTGGACCTTGCGATGGCCCGCAACGCGTGAAATTTCGCAGGTCAATCCGCTACCGGCAAGGGCTAAAATAAAACTCCCCATTTGCGCACGTCAGGCATTCGCAGGGAGGTCGCGATGGCGACATGGCCCAATGGTCGGAATCATGGTTGGCCGCGCATCATGGTGAAGACCTTCTTCATCCTGGCCGTTCTCTCCCTGGCATCCCTGCCTGCCCATGCGGCCGTTGCCTGGGTCAGTGCCTCTCATACCGCTTGCACGCAGGCGTCTTCCGGCGACTCCTCGCAGACCTGCACCCTCAAGTCCTCCACTACCGCCGGGAACGATGTGATCGTGGGCGTCGCCTGGGAGAACACTTCCGCGACCATCGCCAACCTTGCCGGCAGTGCGCCTTCGTCCTTCTTCTTCCTGTACGGCGCAACCTGCAACGGGGCGAGCGAATGTGTCGCCACTCTGATCTGTCACAAATGCGCGGCCCAAACCGCGGTCACCACCACCATGAGCGCAGGCACGGCCTTCGTTACGACGGTGGAAGAGTATTCCGGCGTGCAGGTCCTCGGAATTACCGGAGCGAATACAGGATCCTCGACCACACCCGGCCTGACCATGACCACCGGAGATGCGAATGACTGGACGGTGTGCGCGACCGCCAGCCTCGGCAGCGCCGGCATCCCAACGGCAAGCATGGGCACCCTGCGCGATGCCAACGGCACCGGAACAACCTCCAGCGACATAGCCGGGGCCATCGTTGACAACACAGCCTCCTCAGCCGGCGGCCTCTCCTGCACCGACACCATTGCCTCCGATCCTGCCTCCGACACCTGGGCAGCAACGGGAGTCGAGTTGCGCTCCGTGACCCCAGAGACGTACATCTGGCCGGACTGCGACTCCGCGCATCCGTGCGTGGTCCACCACATCGACACCGTGGCCGCCGGAACCGCGGAGAACGAGACTCCCAACGGCTTCAAAATTACGACCGTGCCCAGTTCGGCGGGGAATCTGTTGACCTTGACCGTCACCCATGTCAGCACAAAAACCGTCACCGTCAGCGACAACAGTGGTGGAAACTGGCAATCGGCAGTCACCACCACCAATGCCGGCGACGAGATAGAAACACAAGTGCTCTACGTCTGCGGAGCGGCCGCGGGCACCAATGTCGTCACAGTTCAGCTGGGCGAGCCACCGGCCCCCGGCGAGGTACTCCAGTTTTCTTACAACGAAGTCAGCGGGATCGCGTCTTCGTCCTGCCTTGACGGTGCCACAGGCGCAAACGGCTTAACCGGCGACCTGCAACCGGGTTCGATCGCCACCACCACAAGCGGCGACCTGGTTTATAACTTCGGCGAAGAGACTTATAACTACCCGGAGCAGGATAATCCCATCGGCTGGGTTATGCCGGATGATAACTCAGCGTTGCTGATGGAAAACGCCTGGGATAAATTTGCCAGCCAGGTATCCGTCCAGGCGGTGAATGGTGCATACAATCCGACGCTCTATGTGAACGCCGATCTCAACGCCCGTAACTGGAATTCAGTCGCAGCGGCGTTCAAGCCGTCGGCCGGCGCAGGCACGCAGCCCAGCGGGATTCACATTACGCGCATTATGCACTACTACAATCCGCCCCTCCCGCTGACTCCGGCATGGCTTCCATTCCCTTCCACCGGCAATGCCATCGTTATCTCCAGTGCCTATCCCTCCAGCGGCTACGAGGGTGACATGACCGGCGTGGGCGACAATCAGGGCGATACCTGGACGCGCACGCCCTTCACAGTCGCCAATGACGACCCGCAGATCTACTACACCTGTCTCGGTTCCGAGGCGGGCGGCCGCGATCTAACCATAGACTGGCTACCCGACACCGGAACCACGCACATGATCGTCTATGACATTGCCGGAGCAAAAACGAGCGGCGGGTCGACTGGATGCGTTGGGGCGACCGTTAACTCGAATATTGGAACCCAGCCATCGACTGCGAATGCCAGTATCATCGGTGCCCCAGTCATAACTCCTGACGCCTCCAATAGCGTGATCATCGCTGTCAATCAGTTAGGCATCGGCCCCCCGTCCGGGTCACTCACCCCCAACGTCGTTTTTGCTTCCATCTGGGCCACCGGCATGACGGACGCCACGAACTGGGATTCGGGCGACTGCTATGGCTACATCTACACAAGCTCGACCAGCCCCATCTCCTTTGACTGGCAAATGGCGAACGCCAACGGACTGACCAACGGCGGCTCGGCCTACGATGGGGCGGCGATCGAGATTTTGCCCGGAGCGGCGGCAGCCCAGACCACGCCGGCGGTGACGGTCACTCCGTCCTCATCCACCATCACCACCGCGCAGAGTCTCTCAGTGGCAGTAACCGTGAGCGGCGGCAACGGCAACCCGACACCGACAGGTTCGGTAACCCTCACAGGCGGCGGCTACACTTCCGCGGCAACCACTCTGAGCGGCGGTTCGGCGACCATCGGCATTCCGGCTGGCTCTCTGGCCATCGGCAGCGACACCCTCACCGTCACCTACACTCCGGACAGCTCCAGCTCCTCGATCTACAACAGCGCATCGGCTTCGGCGTCAGTGACCGTGACCACTTCGGGAGCAAGCCCGACCTATTCCATGACGGCCACCGCAGCCACGGTCGCGCCAGGTGGATCGGCCACCTCAACCGTCACCGTCAGCTCCACCAGTGGCTACGCTGGAACCGTCACTCTCACCTGCGCTGTCACTGCGCAACCCACAGGGGCCAACGATCCGCCCACATGCTCCGCCACGCAGTCGGTGACCCTCGGCGCCTCCACAACCAGCGCAACGGCGACCGCCACCATGAGCACGACCGCCGCCAGCAGCAGCGATCTGGCGTGGCCTGAAGCCGGAAAGCGATGGGGCAAAGCAAGCGGAGGCGCGGTTCTGGGCCTGCTTGTCCTCCTGTGGATTCCGGCACGCCGTCGGCGCTGGCGGTCAATGTTGGGCTTTCTAATGGTCGCGACCATCCTGGGCAGCATAGCCGGTTGCGGTACTAGAGAGGGTGGCGGCAGCGGAGGGAGTAGCGGAGGTGGAGGCGGCAGCGGCGGAGGCGGTGGCGCCACCAACCCAGGCACGACCGCTGGAGCCTACACCATCACCGTCACCGGAACCGGCAGTGACCCCGCCAGGACGGTTGCGACAACCACCTTTACCCTGACGGTGAACTGACTCGCCAGCACTGGGGTAGCGCCTCCAAACCCCTTAGAACGCCCCCAAAGCCCCCTTTGGTGTGTGTGATTTTGATCACTGCTGGACAACCCCGACCTAATGTGTCGTATATTAGGTACGAAAATACGACCAGATTAGTCCTGGATTGCGAGCGTCGGTTTCGACCGGCTTTCAGTCCGCCAAAATCCCCGGAGTCGAAGGATTGCCGCAGTGAGAAAGCCAGGAACTCAGCCCACCTTCCGTTTTGCCTGCTTCGTCTTCTTCCTGTCCGCGACGGCTGCCCTCTGGGCCAGCGTTGCCGGAAGCGTTTCAGGCACCGTCACCGATGCATCGGGCAGCGTGCTTCCCTACGCCAGCGTGACGCTTCAGGAGGTCAATACCGGGTTCTCGTACTCCGTACAGACCGACAGCCGGGGTTTCTACACGCTGCCGGTCCTGCCGGTCGGCCGCTACCAGCTCCGGGCCGAGGCGCCCGGTTTCGAAGTCTATCTCCGCAGCGGCATCGTTCTCGACACGAACGCCGCGCTCACCATCGACGTGGTGCTCCAGCCGGGGACGGTTCACCAGACGGTGACCGTGGCCGACAACGCGCTGCATATCGAGACCACCAACACGCAGACGGGCCAGGTGATTGGGGGGCGGCAGATGACCGCTGTTCCGCTGAACGGACGCAGCTACACCGACCTGCTTGCGCTGCAGCCCGGCGTCGCTCCCTCCTCTGCGATCACTGCGTCGACGGTGCAGGATGTCGGGGCAACGATCCTGAACCCCTCCGGCACGCTGAACCCGGGCAATCTTTCCGTCAACGGCCAGCGCGAGACGGCGAATTATTTCAGCGTGAACGGCAGCGATGCGGAAGAGGATGTGAACGCCGGCACGGCCATCATTCCCAACCTCGATGCCATCGCCGAGTTCCGCATCGTCACCGGCGACTACGACGCCGAATACGGCGAGTACAGCGGCGGCCAGATCAGCGTCATCACCAAATCGGGCAGCAATGCATTTCACGGCGACGCCTTCAACTTCCTCCGCAACACCGATCTGGACTCCCGCAACTACTTCTCTCCCGCCCGCGGCATCTTTCGCCAGAACCAGTTCGGCGGGACATTCGGCGGCCCCATCCATCGCGACCGCCTCTTCTTCTTCGCCGACTACCAGGGAACGCGCCAGACCCAGGGCATCGACACGGGCAACATTCCCGTGCCGTCGAATGCCGACCGCACCGGCAATCTCCTCGACTTCACCACCGGTCCAGGCGGGAACGAACTGACCGGCGCCGTGACCGGGCCGTACTTCGCCAGCCTGCTCAGCCAGAAGCTCGGCTATACCGTCAACGCCGGCGAACCGTACTACCAGCCCGGCTGCACGGCTTCAACCTGCGTTTTCCCCTACGCCGTCATCCCGCAGGCGGCCTGGTCGATCCCGGCGCAGCGCATGCTGCAGTACATCCCCGCGCCCAACACGCCCTCCGGCTCCTTTGCCACTTCGGCCTACAACCAGACCGTCCGGGACGACAAGGCCGGCGCGCGCCTCGATGCCAACTCTCGCTGGGGATACCTCTCCTCCTACTACTTCATCGATCAGTTCAATCTCGACAATCCCTATCCCGTCGCCCAGAGCGGCGCCAGCGTTCCCGGCTTCGACGCCCTCACCACCGGGCGCGCCCAGCTGCTGGCGCTCGGCGATACAAAGACGCTCGGCGCGACCATGGTGAATGAGCTCCACCTCAGTTTCATGCGCGACAACACCAACCTCGGCCAGCCCGTCGGCGGAGGCAACGTGACCCTCGCCTCCCAGGGATTCACCAACCCCGACGGCACGCCCAGCATCGTCGCGCTCGATCCCAAAGGACAGAGCGTCGAAAATCTGATTTTCAACGGCTGGTCCACCGGCGCCGCGGCCAACCAGCTGATTCAGGTCAACAACACTTTTCAGATCTCCGACAGCTTCGCCAAAGTGCTCCGCGGTCACACGATGAAGTTCGGTGCGGAGTTTCACGCCGATCAGATCGACGCCGCGCCCATCGCCCAGTTCAACGGCAACTTCGTTTTCTCAGGGACCGAAACGGGCGTCGACTTCGCCGACTTCCTCATCGGTGTTCCCAGCCAGTTTAACCAGAGCCAGCTCAATCCGTTTTATGCGCGCAACAAATACGAGGGCCTGTTTGCCCAGGACAGCTGGCACCTGCGTGAGAATCTGACCCTCAACTACGGCCTGCGCTGGGATCGCATCGCGCCGTGGTCGGAAAAATATAACCAGATTTCGACGTTTATCCCGGGAGCGCAATCGGTCGTCTTCCCCGGCGCGCCGGCGGGCATTCTTTATCCCGGCGATCCTGGCATTCCCAACACCCTCGCCCCCATCGATAAGCTCGATCTGTCGCCGCGGGTGGGGCTCGCGTGGTCGCCGCGCCCGGCGAATGGCTTTCTCCAGCGGTTCCTCGGCGCTCCCGGAGCCACCAGCATCCGCACCAGCTTCGGCAATTTCTATACGGCGATTGATGCTGCCGCCATCAGCGTGCTGGCCGCCAACGCACCTTACGGCACCACATACACGAGTCCTGCTCCGCCGCTCTTTGCCACGCCCTTTATCAGCGCGGCCGATGGAACCAATTACGGTCAGCCCTTCCCTTATAAATTTGCGCCCCTCAATTCGTCCGCGAAAAATCCCGACTCCAGCATCGACTGGTCTGCCTACGAACCGATCAGCGGCATTCCCGGCTACGACATCCACAACCGCACGCCGTATACCGAAGAGTGGATGTTTTCCATCGAGCGCCAGGCCGGTCCTGACACCGTTCTTGAAGCAAATTACGTCGGCACCTCGACCCATCGCCAGCGCGTTCTCGTCGAGTCGAATCCCGGCGACCCTGCTCTGTGCCTCAGCCTCAGCCAGCCCAGCGCAGTCATGCCGGGAACGCTCACCTGCGGAGCCGGCGGCGAGGACAGCGTCTACTTTCCCATCGGCGGCGGCCAGGTCAACGGAACCCGCGGCCCGCTGGGCTCCAACTTCGGCAGCAACGCGCTGCAGGCGAACATCGGTCACGCCAGCTACAACGCCCTCGAGCTAAGCGCGCGCCACACCACCGGGCGCCTGGAATTCTCCGCCGCCTATACGTTCGGCAAATCGATGGATCAGTCCTCCAACATCGGCGAAGAAGTCAATCCCTTCAATCCCTCGCTCAGCTACGCGCTCTCCGCCTTCGACGTCAAGCACAATTTTGTCGTCAGCTATGAGTACCAGCTTCCCTTCGATCGCTGGCTGCATCCGAGCCGCCTTACCAATGGTTGGTCGCTCTCCGGCATCACTCGCTTCGCCAGCGGTTTTCCCGTCACCATGATCGACAACGGCGACAACTCCCTGATCGGGACCAATCCGAATGGCGTGAACAACAGCAGCATCGATGAGCCGGATTTGAGCGGCGGCGCGCTCCACCTCATTAAGAATCCCCGCACCGCCGCCGACAACTACTTCGCTCCCGCCGCCTTCGCCATGAACGCACTCGGCACGGCCGGCACCGCGAAGCGCCGCTTCTTTTACGGTCCCGGAGCCGACAACTACGACATGGCGGTTGCGAAGAACCTGCACCTCACCGAGTCCAAAGCGCTCCTCTTCCGCGTCGAAGCCTTCAACGTCTTCAATCACGCCCAATTCAACGGGCCCGCCGCCGTCGATGGCGACATCGGCAGCTCGACCTTCGGCAACGTCATCAGCGCCGCACCTCCCCGCATCCTGCAGGGTGCGTTGAAATTCAGCTTCTGACGCGGCGCACAGCAGGATAATCGATAAGGCCGCGAATCGGGCGGAAGAGAGTGCGCGTCTCCTCGTCTCAAAAAATTGTCAAGAGGGAGCCCCGAGTGATGAGCCCTCATTCCACGCGACTTCCACCAGCCGAAGTTGTAAAGCTCTAACTGTCTGTCGTCACAGGGGTTACGGTTCAGCCTCGACTCCCTCTGAAGTAGCATTGTTGCAACGCGACGCCGTGGTTACGCTTGCGCTATCACCCGTACCAGGCGGACGTTATGCGCGCGGTCAGAAATTTCCTGTGCTGGATGTTCGCTCTGGGAGCGATTGTCTTCCTGCGGTCTTCGTTCTTTTCCTTCCTCGACATTGCCTCATGGCCAGATGCCCATCTGCCGCCGACGATGTTGAGCGCCGGCATTCGCGCCGCGCTTCCGGTTCTTGGCGCGGTGTATGCGCTCGCCTGTTGGACGTTTTGGACCGGAAAAGCCTCTGCGCGTGG
The DNA here is from genome assembly GCA_003152415.1 of Acidobacterium sp. Classification (GTDB taxonomy): domain Bacteria; phylum Acidobacteriota; class Terriglobia; order Terriglobales; family Acidobacteriaceae; genus Palsa-343. The sequence continues at coordinate 1,355 of PMAD01000193.1, read as the reverse complement.
ATGGGGTCTCGCGGCGAGCGGGACGAATGCCACACTTGGCTGCTTGTTCCTTTACATGGATCGGCGCTTCCTCACCGCGCCTGCGACCGCCTTTCTGAATCCAGATGCGCTCCTGCTGGGCTTTGGCATTGCCGGCATCATCGCCTTTCGTCGCCGCGATGTCGTCAAAGCCGAGCGATGGATGCAGCCCCTGCCAGGCGACGGAACCAATGCCGTCGTCAACCAGGCCATCTGGATTGCCGGTACCGGCGCATTTATCGCGGGCATGAACTGGTGGTGGCGCTGGGCCGAGATGAATAATCTCGTCTGGGTCAAGCGATCGTTTCTCCATAACTTGGCGCTGCTTCTTGCCCTTGAGCTGCTCGTGGTCGTGATCCACGAGTTTGGCCATGCCGCTGCGGGCCTGGCGCTCGGCATGAAGTTGCGCGCATTTGTGGTCGGCCCGTTCCAGTGGCGCGTGCGCGAATGCAAATGGGAATTTCGCTTTATCCTCTCCGGCTTTCTGGCCATCGGAGGAGCCACCGCCGTTGCTCCCACCGATCCGAATCGGCCTCTTTGGCGTGACATCTGCATGGTTGCCGCCGGTCCCGCAATCAGCCTTGCCGCGGGCGGAGTGGCCCTGCGGGCTACTCTCACCGCGCCGGGCAGTCCCTGGGATCAGGATTGGCTGCCGCTCGCCTTCTTCACCACGCTCTCCTTGCTTGCCGCGGTCGTCAACCTGATTCCATTCCGTACAAAAGCCTTCTATTCCGATGGAGCAAGGATCTTCCAGCTTCTGTCGCACGGTCCGTGGGCCGATCTCCACCGGGCATTCTCGGCTGCCGCTGCTACCACCATCACGCCGCTTCGCCCACGGGATTACGACATCGACGCAATTGAACGTGCTGGCTCCTCAATTTCGGTTGGACAACAGGCGCTTCACCTGCGCCTGCTGGCAGCTTCGTATTATCTGGATCGCGGCTGCATCGCGGATGCGACCCAGGCTCTCGCCGATGCCGAGGCCGTTTACCTCGAGTCAGCCTCGGAAATTTCCGCCGAAATGCACACCCCCTTTATCTTTGGCAAGGCGTATCTGCAGCACGACGCGGGAGGCGCCCGTGTGTGGTGGGAGCGTATGGAGGCAAAGAAGCCGCTCCGCAACGCGGATTACTGGATCGCCAGAAGCGCCTTCCTGTGGAGTCAACACCGGCTGGACGAAGCGCGGGAGGCCTGGGAGAAAGGCAACGCTCTCGCGCAGCAGCTTCCCAAAGCCGGTGCCTATGAAACGGACCGTGATTACTTCGCGCTCCTGCACAAAGAGCTCGAAGTGTCCGGCTTGGCCGGCTAAACGGAATCTGCGTGCGGGGCTGGGCTAG
>PMAD01000276.1 GCA_003152415.1 Acidobacterium sp. | reverse complement strand
CCCCGAGTCACCTGCCAAAACCACCAGGCAAAGTCGCCCCGTTTCAGCAGCTTGCCACAGTCCAAAAGGGCCCTCCAGAAACCCCTGCGGATCGAACCACTTGCCACGGCAATAATATACTTGACTAATGACGAATCTTGTGAGATTCTGTCTTTGCCATGAAGAACGAACTCAAAACCCTTTCAGATGCAATCAGATACTTCGCCGATGACCAGGTTTGCATCGATACCGTCGCCCAGATGCGCTGGCCTGATGGCCCCGTCTGCCCCAAGTGCTCATCCGTTGCGGATCGCCAGCATTGGCTGAAGACCCAGAAACGGTTTCAGTGTCGGGATTGTGGCAAGCAGTACAGCGTGAAGATTGACACGATCTTTGAGGATTCCGCGTTGAAACTCGACAAGTGGCTCACGGCGATGTGGCTGCTGGCGAATTGCAAAAACGGAATCTCCAGCTACGAAGTGGCGAAGGATATCGGCGTCACCCAAAAGTCAGCTTGGTTCATGCTGCATCGGATTCGGGAAGCTATGAAAAATAAGTCTCTCCGCAAGATGGGGAACACTGGCGGCCCCGTCGAAGTGGATGAGACTTTCGTGGGCGGCAAGCCTAAGAACATGCACGGCAGCCGTCGCGCAAAACTCCAGACCGCACAGAACGGAACTGGCGATCACAAGATCGCAGTGATGGGAATGCTGGACCGCGACACACGCGAGGTCCGCACTAAAGTGATTCCCAACATCAAGCGGGAAACGTTGCAAGCGGAGATTCTTCGCCAGATACAGGGAGCCGGGACCGTGTACACGGATCGCTGGGTCGGCTATGACAATCTGGCTGCTCAGGCATTCATTCACGAAACGGTGAATCATGTGGACGAATACGTTCGCGGGCAGGTTCACACTCAAGGCATCGAAAACTTCTGGTCACTGCTCAAGCGGACTCTCTCAGGGACCTATGTCGCAGTTGAGCCGTTTCACCTGGACGCATATGCAGATGAGCAGTGCTTTCGTTACAACAATCGGGCGACGAAGGAGAATCCCCTGGACGATCAGGACCGCTTTTTGGCCCTGCTCTCGCAGGTATCAGGCAAGCGTCTGACCTATGCGGAGCTAACGGGCAAGGTGGGAGAAAGCGCGCTCTAGGAAGGGTTGGATCGTTCGTCAGAAACGCGGGAAGCGGATTTAGCGATCCGCTTCTCCTTTTTGTCCGCGTCCATTTGCGCCTTCAGGTCCTCTTTCGATACGCTGAGGACCTTCCCCAGCAGATTCTCGAAATTTCGGTATTCCTCGGATTGCGGCTTACTTCGCATGTCCGCATGATAACGCCAAAACTGGAGCCGCGCGGATGCCCAGAGAATGCGCATTTTGCACGCACGTCGGACCACTGTCTAATGAGCACATTTTTGCAAAATGGGTGCGTGATTTATTATCGGGACCAGCCGATGCGTTCTACATCGGAGGAGCGTCGAATCGCAACGAGCGATTTGCGACTGGCGCAATAGACTGGAAGGCCAAAGTTGTATGCTCGCCATGCAATAACACATGGATGAGCGAAATCGAGGAAGTTCACGCCAAACCTGTACTTACTCCACTTGTCACCGGCAGCGAAATAGATGTCCCAATCGCTCAGGCGATGGCGCGTTCCATCGCCATCTACGCGTTTAAGACGGCTGTTGTACAGGATCACGCTGGGCGAAGGTTAGAACCTTTTTTTTCGGCGCGCCTTCGCCACGCGTTTAAGGCGACCCACAGCATTCCTGGAAACGTTCGGATTTGGATTTGCGGCATCAAGCAAAAGCTGCCTAATGTTCAGGTTTTGACAGCCTACTACACAGGACAAATCTCCCCTACTTATCCTTGGACGATGTACGTTTCCACTTTTGAGATCGGCCATTTCGTGATGCAGATTGTCGCCGTCAAGCAATTCGGGCAAATCGGATTTCGCCCGCTTGCGGGGTATGAAAACATTGGCATACCCGTTTGGCCTGGCATTCCCGCTGATGCCACTTGGCCAGGTCGCTACGTTCTCGATGGCAATAGTGGCCAGTTCTTGGGGTTCGCCAAGAGGTGGGAAAGGGTACAACCGCTTCCGCCCGAATGAATTCCTTCGAGACGCAGTCCCTGTCACGGCGGTTTCGAGTTTGGCAGAATTGGGCGTCATTAGTCAAGTATGTTATTGCCCTTGCCACAGTCCCGCCCCAGGGGGGAGGGGGGTAGGGTGCACAGTACTTTTGTTGCCTTCCGATCGAGGGTCCCAATTAGCTTTCCATCCGCGTAGACCTCAAAGCCTCAAAGAGAATCGGGGGCATCGAATTGCCGGATTGCGTCAGAACCCACAACTCATTGGTGGGGTAAGTCGAAAGTTCTGCTTGTTGGAGCGCTATCCGATTTGAGCACGGTGGAGGGGAAGTGCCAGTCTTCCCTGCTCCCGTCATAGTAGATGGTGAGCGACGGAATCACCGTCCACCTGTCATTCCCGGCCGGCTTCATGCCGAATACGAAATGACACCCCGCCAGCCGGCCCTTCACGAAGTGCTCGACGATGTTCATGTCGCGGGAAGTCGTGGTGTGGACGTTCCAGTGGTCGCTGTCGTGATCGGCATTACAACAGATCAGGGTCGCTACGTCGTGGTTGTCGCAGACCAGATGATCCTGGACCTGCGTATTCCAGCCTTTATCGTCGTCCTGAGTCGCGAAGGTTACGCTGATCCTCGCGACTGCCTGAGCGTGTCCACCTGAAGACAGTGAAAGCAACAGCGCCGCTGCCAGCAGCACATTCTTCATGCGCACCTCCTTTTCGTAATGAAGCATTGACTTGTCACCGACCAAAAACGACGCGCCGGAGTCTACCCTGCCGTTAAGCTGTAGACGACTCCACAGGCAGCTTCACCACAAACTCCGTCTTGCCGGGTTCCGAACTGAATCCGATCGTCCCGCCATACTGCGCGGTCACGATTCGCTTTGCGATGTCCAGCCCCAGCCCCGTTCCCACGCCCGGTGGTTTCGTCGTGTAGAACGGCTGAAAAACCTGCTCCCGAATCTCCGGCGCAATGCCTGCGCCCTGGTCGGCGATGCCCACGCACACCAGCCCGTTCTCCGCCCACGTCCGAATCCGCACCTTCGATCCTTCCGGAGCCGCGTCGGTCGCGTTATCCAGCAGGTTCGTCCACACCTGGCTCAGCCCCGTGCCCCGCGTCTTCAACTTCGGCAGATCGGCGGCAAAATCCTTCTCCACCGTGAGCTGCTTGTACCGGAACTTGTGCCCCAGAATCAGCAGCGTGCTCTGGATGCTTTCGTGCACGTCGATCACGTGCTCGCCGTTTTTGTCTTCGTAAGCGTACTTCTTCACCGCGACCACCAGATCGGTCACCCGGCTGATGCTCTCCTCGATCGTCGTCAGCTGCTGCATCGCCGAGATCAGCGCCTCCAGCCAGTTCAGCGCATCCTGCAGCGTATCGGACGGGAACGCCTCCTGCGCGCATTCGATGTCGTGCCGCCGCCAGCCCGCCGCCACCAGCGTCGGCGCCAGCTTCCACGCGCTGTTCACGCCGATGCTCTCCAGCCACGCGCCCAGTTCCTCTTCGGCGTCCGCTTCTTCCAGGCTGCTGGTCGCCGTTCTCGGCTTGCCCTGCCCCAGCACTTCCTCCTGCATGTCGTGCAGGCAGGTTCGCTGCTCCTGGGTCAGCGGAGAAACGCAGAAGCGCATGCTGATCTCCTGCAGCCGCGTCAGATTCTCCCTGAGCTGTGCCGCCGACCGCTTTGCCGCCGAGCCCGGATTGTTCAGCTCGTGCATCAGCCCCGCCGCCAGCGTTCCCAGCGAAATCAGTTTTTCCCGGTGCAGCGTCGTCGCCTGGAATGCATGGATCCGCTGCGCCGCGTTGTCCATAATGCCCTGCCGCACAACCGGGCAGGTGGCCATCAGCTTCCAGAAGCCCTCCACATCCACGCGCAGCATCCGCACCGGAGCCGCCGCGATGCACTGCACGCCGCTCATCTTCGCGCCGATCAGCAGCGGCGCCTCGCCAAACGTGTCGCCATCGTGAAAAATCGCGATCGGCGTTTCAATGCCATTCGGTTCCATGCGAGTGGTGCGGATTTCACCCTCGAGGATCATGCAGAAACTGGGTGTGCTCTTCCCCTGCTCGAACAGCACCGTTCCCGCCGGAGCCTCCAGCAGCTCCACGGTGCCCAGGCATCCCAGGTCTTCTTCTTTCAGTCTGCTGAGAACGGGTACTCGCCGGATGAGCTGCGACAGCTCCTGCTGCGTGATTGTCCTCACCCGGACTTCCGCCGTCGTGCCTTCCATCTGCTCCTGACCCTTTAGAACTGCGCCAAATATTGGTGCATCAGCTGCACCGCCATCGAACCTTCGCCGACAGCCGTAGCCGCCCGCTTCACTGACCCGTGCCGCACATCGCCCGCCACAAAAACTCCCGGCATCGACGTCTCCAGCAGATACGGCTCCCGATCCTCTTTCCATCCCCGCGGCAGCTGCCCGTCGACTCGCAGATCCCGCCCCGACAGCACAAATCCGTTGGGGTCGCGCATCACCTTCTCCGGCAGCCAGTCTGTCTGCGGAGCACCACCGATGAACAGGAAAACCGAGGACGCCGGCCTTACCTCTTCCCCCTTCGGGTTCCGGATCTTCACGCTCTCCAGGTGCGTATCGCCCATCGCTTCCACGATCTCGCTCTGCGCCTCCACCGTTATATTCGATGTTCCAGCGATCTGATCGATGAGATATTTCGACATGCTCTTCTCGAGGCCCTCCCCGCGCACCAGCATAGTCACCTTTTTGGCCACCCGGGAAAAGTGCATCGCCGCCTGCCCCGCCGAATTCGCCCCGCCCACAACGAACACGACCTCGTCCTGGCACGACTGCGCCTCGGCCAGCGACGCCCCGTAGTACACCCCAGACCCCGTCAGCCGCTCGATCCCCGCCGCTTCAATCCGCCGGTAACACACCCCCACTGCGATCAGGCTCACTCTGCAGGAAATATCCGCGCCATTCGCCATCCGCACCTTCCGGTACTGCCCTTCCCCATCGATGCTCGACGCTCGCTGCGTGATGAACTCCGCTCCGAACTTCCGCGCCTGATCGTAAGCATCGCGCGCCAGCCGCTCCCCGCTCACTCCCCGCGGAAACCCCAGGTAGTTCTCGATCTTCGAGCTGCTGCCCGCCTGCCCTCCTGGAGCTTCAGGCTCCAGTACCAGTGTTTTCAATCCCTCTGAAGCGCCATACACTGCGGCCGCCAACCCCGCCATGCCCGCGCCCACCACCACCAGATCGTAGAAGTCCTGCTTCGCCTGGGTGCGCAGGCCCACCCGCTGCGCCAGCTCCTCATCGCCCGGTTGCACCAGCGACGTCCCGTCGGGAAACAGCACCACCGGCAGCTTGCTGTCATCCACGCCAAACTTGGTCAGCAGCTCCACGGCCTGATCGTCCCGCTCCGGATCCAGCCACACGTAGGGCACCTGGTTCCGCGACAGGAAATTCCGCACCCGGTAATCCCGCAGCCCATACCGCGGCCCCACCACGCGGATCCCCTCGAACGGCGCCTTGTATCCCTGGTTCCAGTCTTCCAGCAAATCGTCGAGCACCGGATACAGCCGCGTTTCCGGCGGATCCCACGGCTTGGTCAGGTAGTAGTGAATCCGCGCTGTGTTGATCGCCCGGATCGCCGCTTCGGTGTCGGCATACGCCGTTAGGAGCACCCGGCGCGCCTGGGGATAGCTGTCGCGCACCTTTTCCAGCAGTTCCACGCCCGTCATCCCCGGCATCCGCTGGTCGCTGACGATCAGCGCCACCGCGTCTCCGCGCTCCTTCAACTGCGCGCACGTATCCAGCGCCGCCTGCCCCGATCCGGCGCGCAAAATCCGGTAATTCTGCCCGTATTTCCGGCGCAGATCCTGCACCACGGCTTCCAGCACGCTGGCGTCGTCGTCCACGGCAAGGATGATTGGCCTGGCCATTCCCGCTGCTCCTTCTTCCTGGGCCCTGTTACTAAATTACAGGCCCTCCCGGCTTCCTGCGAATCCCGCCCCTTTGTCCCGAAATGATCCACAGCCCGAAAAGAACCACCCCCGGTACCAAAGCCTTCCCTTTGGTTTAAAAGAAGTTCCCAGAGGCGTGACATACGTCACAGGACCTTTGGCACTTCGCGAGTTACTTTTGTCGCTGAATGATGGAAACACCCAGGTCATCGACGACATCTTTCCGGCCCAGATCGGAAAGATCCATCGTTCATCCGGCGCCATGCAGTGGTATCCGATGTGTTCCGTTAGAAAACACACGAGGGGATTCTATTCCGCCGGCCCGATGACCGCTTGAGCGCGTTGCTCCAACGTTGAGCGCGCTTGTACTCACCAGTCTTCGGGGTCTCCCGGCGACGCACCATTTTGAGGGAAGCGAAAAATGAATAAGCTGATTCTCGCTGACAATCAGGCCATCTACAGAGCCGGAACCGCCAAAATCCTGGCCATGGAAGATGACTTCCGCATCATTGCACAGTGCGCAGAGGCCGACCGCCTCTATCCTGCCCTTGACACCTTTCGTGGCGCAATCCTCGTATTTGCGTCGGCATTGAAACTCGACGTGCAGGCTCTCATCCCGCGCGTCCTCGCCGCCGGCAGCCGCAGTATCGTCATTGCCGAGAACGGCGAGCCTGTTCAGCCGTGGTTCACCACCGGCGTCAACGGCGCTGCTCACCGCAACGTCACCGGCCCCGCCCTCATCGAGTGCGTCCGCCACGTCGGTCAGGGTGAACGCAACGTTCGCGCGGCCGGCATGGATGCTCCCGGCCTCGACGAGGACTCCGTCGGCTCCCGCGTTCGCGACCGTCTCACTCCAAAGGAATTCAAAATCGTCGCCCTCATCGTCCAGGGCTGCAAGAACAAGGAGATCGCGATCCGGCTCAGCACCACGGAGCAGGTCATCAAAAATTACCTGCGCAGCATTTACGACAAGACCGGGGTCTCCGATCGTCTGGAACTGGCTCTGTTCACGATTCACCACCGCATCCTGGCCGAAGCCGCGCAGGCGGTCGGCGACCAGATCATGCAGGGTCTGTAAAAAACTGCTCCGTTGCTGATTCGCTTCCTTTGGAGGCGCCGCCGCTCGCGCTGTGTGCAGCCGCGCCTCCAGTTCTCTTCGCCGCGAGATCGGATCACAGCCGGTAGCGTGTGCTTGCTTCGCTCACGGAATGAATCGGCCCGGGCCTCATCGAGGAAGCGAGCCGGACCAAACTTCTCAATTGCCGACAACACGGAATCTACCTTGCGCCCGCCGTGCCAGAGCCATGCGTCCAGGTTCAAAAGCCTGCGATTGAATCCTTACCACTTTTCGACCCAACGGTTGCAGGAAAAATGGCTTAGGACGAGCTGCGCACTCGCCGGACATTTCGCAGCTACCGATTTTTGCTCTGGTCATACACTTCGCGGACTGCGTTGATCAGGGTCTCCGGCTCGTCGAATTGGATATATTCCGAGCTATTCCGGGCGAAGATCTGCTTAGAGTTCGACGACAGTGGGAGCCAGCGCGCCTGAGCCAGCGTGGTCTGCTGCTCATATTCGAGGTGCTTCGGCGTGTCCGGGGGCTTGCTCTCCAGGTGGCCGACACCATGGTTTCCGGAGGTGAGCACGCGTATGGGGCGCGAACCAAACGAGCGGCGGTGCTGCTGTAACCAGGTTTCGTCCGCCGGCATTTGTTCCATTTCCGACAAATAAGCGTCGTACATGGCGACCCTGGTTTGTGCGATTTCTAATAATTTAGCGTTCAATTCCTGAGACCACGACGCTTCCGGTATGCCCCGAAAAAACTGCTGAGCACAGGTCCGTTGTGGCTGGCCAGGCCGGGGCGGGAGCGCGGGCAAAGGCTTGTGGTCAGCAACCGCGTCGCGACAATCGCGCAACCGGGAGACAATCTGAACCTCCCGCTGATGTTGATCCTCCTGCATCGCCTTCGGTCCAACGTCGTCGGAATCGGCGTCATCCATGACCAGCCCCGCAACCTCACCCATGTACAGGTCTGCGAACGCCCGCAGGTTGTCGCCGCCGAATGCATTTGCCACAAGAATGTATGGCCCGGCGATGTGGGCACCATGGAGTGCGGTGTGGAGCTCCGTCGCGATGCGCATGCTGGTACGCGGCATAGGGCCGGGGTCGCTGAACCCTGCCCCGGCACGGTCATAGCTGCAGGCGCGAGTCCACCTCGCGATCTGTGGCTGCACCGTTGACCAGGCTGGCGCCCAATCTTCCCATCCGGAATCGAAGACGACCGTGGGCGAGCCGCTCCCCATGCAATAGAGATTCAGCCGGGATCCGCCCGCGTCAACTAGCTGGCCGACTTGCGCATAAATCATGTCCGCGGGAGAGCTGCCGCCGCCAACGCCTTGCTGCGTGGAGACCGCGATTGTGGAAACGAACACTGCCAACAGAATGCGGGTCTGTGACTGCCTCATTGTCGACTCCGTCGGCGGCGAGCACCTGTCGCCGCTTTCATCTGCGCAGCGCATCCGCGCCAGAACGCCATTGCTTCGGCGGGCCAATTCCGGGCCAGACGGCTATAGCTGGACTGTTTCGCAGAATGCGGTTCATTAGACGTGCCACCTTGAAGAGGGTAGCTGAAGGTATCACTGGCATCCCAGAAGTTTCGCGCGAATCAGCGCGGAAATATGAATCGGGCGGCGCGGTTCTGTCAGCTACAAGCTACCGGCTACCGGCTGCCTTTACAGCTTCTCCGCCACCGATTTCGCCTGCGTGAACAGATACAAATAATCCGGCCCGCCCGCCTTCGAGTCCGTCCCTGACATGTTGAACCCGCCAAACGGATGCGCGCCCACCATCGCCCCCGTGCACTTGCGATTGAAGTACAAGTTTCCTACCTGATACTCCCGCCGCGCCCGCTCCAGCTTCACCCGGTCCGTCGAATACACCGCCCCCGTCAGCCCGAACTCCGTGTTGTTCGCAATCTCCANNCTGCGCGATGCGCGCCGTCGGCGCAACATCCACGATCACCGTCGGCGCAACGTAGTAGCCCTTGTCCGGAGTCTCCACTGCTTTGCCGCCCGCCACCAGCCGCCCTTCCTTCTTCCCAATCTCCACGTAGTACAAAATGCTCTTCAGCGC
>PMAD01000181.1 GCA_003152415.1 Acidobacterium sp. | reverse complement strand
TGGGAGCTGGGAACAGACGTCCCTATTTGGAGTAGAGATGCATTCAGCCGAGACGAAGGAGTGGATTGAGCGGATCGGGATTATGCCGGTGCTGCGCGCGCGTTCGGCCGCAGAGGGGCATGCGCTGGTGGAGGCGCTGGTTGCTGGTGGGATCACGGTGATAGAAGTGACCATGACCGTGCAGGGCGCCGTCGAGCTACTGCGCGAATTGAAAAGGGAGTACGGGGATGGGCTGCTATTGGGGTCAGGCACGGTGACGGATGCGGAACAGGCGGCAACAACGATCGATGCGGGCGCGGAGTTTGTGGTGAGCCCGAGCTTTCATCCTGATGTGGTGGCGAAGACGAAGGAGTTGGGGAAGGTTTCGATTCCTGGAGCGCTGACGCCGACCGAAGTGATTACGGCGTGGCGAGCGGGCGCGGATTACGTGAAGATTTTTCCCTGCTCGGCGGTGGGTGGGGCGAGTTATCTGAAGGCGCTTTTGGCGCCATTTCCCGAGCTGCGGCTGATTCCCACGGGCGGCGTGACGCTTGCGACGGCTGCCGATTTTCTGAAGGCGGGCGCGCGGGCGCTGGGGGTGGGGACGGACCTCGTGAATCCGTGGGCGATTGAAGAGGGCAAGGCGGAAACGGTGACCGCGACAGCGCGGGCGTATCTGGAAATTGTGGCGGGGTTCCGGAAGGCTGCAGGATAAATCGGGACGATCCGCAACTGGATACAATGGCGGCCATGGTCGTGAAGAAGACACCGAGCAAAAAGGCGAGTAAGAAAACGAGGAGAAACCCGAGCGGAACCGCGAGCAAAAGCACGAGCAAGAAGGCGAGCAGCACGACAAGTGGACGACCCGGCGTAAAGGTCCGCGAGAAAGCGAAGGCCGGAGGCGGGCTCGAGACCGATCCTAAGCGGATTGCGGAGTTGTTGCGGCGGCTCGCGGCGGCGTATCCCAACGCGAAGTGCGCACTCCACCATCGCAATGCGTGGGAGCTGCTGGTGGCGACGATCCTGTCGGCGCAGTGCACCGATGCGCGCGTAAATATGGTCACGCCGGAGCTGTTTGAGAAGTTCCCTACTCCGGCAGCGTTTGCCGAGGCGTCGCTGCCCGCGATCGAGGAGGTGATTCGGTCGACGGGGTTTTATCACAACAAAGCGAAGTCGATTTCGGGGGCGGCGAAGAAGGTAGTGACTGAATTTCGCGGGAAGGTCCCCGACACAATGGAGGAGCTGCTGACGCTGCCGGGTGTCGCGCGCAAGACGGCGAACGTGGTGCTGGGGGTTGCGTTCAAAAAGGCGGTAGGGGTGGTGGTCGACACGCATGTGCTGCGCTTGTCGTATCGGCTGGGGCTGACGCGGGAGACCGATCCGAAGAAGGTGGAAGAGGACCTGATGCGGATCATTCCGAGGGACCACTGGATCGCGTTTTCGCACGAGATGATCCATCACGGGCGACAGATTTGCATCGCGCGGAAGCCGCGGTGTGTGGAGTGTTCGCTGGAGACGCTGTGCGATTCGGCGGATAAGACGTGGAGCAGCCACTGACGGAGCTGAGTTTGGAGCTTGGAGCGGGAGCCGGGAGTTTAGGAAGCGTTCGGTGCTAGACTTCCGGGGGCTGTTGCGGCGCTTCATAATGCAAGGTGAAAAGCGCTGCAGGTCCGGGGGTTCACGATGACGGGTTCTTTCTCTGGCTCAGATTCGTTGTTATCGCGGAGACGTTTTCTTCAGACGGCAGGCGCGTCGGCGGTGCTGGCGCGCAGCGGATGGGCGCGGGGTCTGGCACCTTCCGATCGGATCACGATCGGCGTGATCGGGTGGGGCATGATGGGCCCGGCGAACACCAAGGCCTTCCTGACGATGGACGATTGCCAGGTGGTGGCGGCCTGCGAGCTGGACGGGAAAAAGATGCAGGAGGCCCTCGCGACGATCAACGGGCACTACGGAAATCAGGACTGCAAGCCGTACCACGACTATCGGGAGATGATTGCGCGGACGGACATCGACGCGATCATGATTGCGGTGCCGGACCAGTGGCACGCGCTGATTGCGACAGAAGCTGCGGCTCACAAGAAGGACATCTATGGCGAGAAGCCGCTGGCGCGGACGATTTTCGAGCAGCAGGCGATTGTGCGGGCGGTCGAGAAGAACAACGTCATCTGGCAGACCGGGTCGTGGCAGCGGTCGCTGCCGTCGTTCCATAAAGCCGCGGAAATCGTGCGCAACGGACTGATTGGCGATGTGACGCATGTGGAAGTGGGCTTGCCCGGCGGGCATCATGATTTTCCCGGAACCTTGCCTGCGCTGATGGAGAAGCTGTCCGCGCTGCCGAACAAACCGGAGAGTCCCGCGCAGATTGTGCCGGGAACGCCGGCGTGGGATCTGGCGGTGTCGGATCCGCCGGCAGATTTCGACTATGCGACGTGGATTGGGCCGTCGAAGATGGAGCCATACATCGCGGTGCGGGTGTATCAAAACTGGCGCTGGAACTACAACACGGGCGGCGGGCAACTGATGGACTGGATCGGGCACCATGGAGACATTGCGCACTGGGGCTTGGGATTCGATCGCACCGGGCCGTCGGTGGTGGAGGGATACGGCGAGTTTCCAGCGGAGAACGCGGTGTGGAATACGGCCACGAAGTTCACGATTGAGTGCCTGTATCGCAAAGAGGTGACGGGCTACCCGGTCGACGTGACGATGACGATTGCGGGCGGCTCTCCGGCCATCGCGATGGGGACGAAGTGGATTGGTAAGGATGGATGGGTGTGGGTGGATCGGAGCGGGTTCGATGCGTCGGACCCAGCGTGGGTGAAGGAGGAATCGCTGCCCGACGCGGAACGGAAGACGCAGCTTATCGTATCGGCCGAGCATCGGCGGAATTTTCTCGACAGCGTACGGTCGCGCAAGCCGACCATCACGCCGGTGGAGACGGCGCATCACTCGACGATCCCGGGACACCTGGGGCTGATCTCGATGCTGGTGGGGCGGAAGATCGAGTGGGATCCGAAGACGGAGACGATCCAGAACGACCCTGGAGCGAGCGCGCTGCTGACGCGGCCGTATCGGGAGCCATACAAGCTGGGGTGAAAGACAGCCTTCAGCGATCAGCGTTCAGCGTTCAAGAAGTGCGATCGGGAGCGCTCGCCATTTCACCAGAAATGCATCACAGGAAGTCGGTCTTCCTTGACTGAATGAAGAAGGTGAGGCCGAGGAGCAGGGGCACCATCGCGAACTCGGCGAGGAGAACGATCAAAGCGGTTGGGGACCAGTGCACTTGCTGACCCCACATGTACGCCGAGATGCCGCGCAGGTGCGCGAAGACAAAGCCGAGGATGTTGATGCCCAGACTCGAGCACAGAATGGCGACGGTTGTGCCTGCCTGAGATTCGGTGATGAGGCCAGCCGCGATGATGAGGCAGGTGGTGACGAGCATTTCGACCGCCATGATCGCTGTGAAGGGGATGAGGCCGTGGGTCGCGCCGGGAAGCCAGAGCACCCCGAGCGCGCCGGCGCTTATGATCAGCCAGGGAATGAGAAAGATGATGAGGTTAGCGAGGATCTTGGCAGCTGTGTATTCGCGCCAGGAGAGGGGCAGACTCATCATGAAGGCCAGAGTCTGTTCCTTGCGCTCGTTGACAGTGGTGACGGTGGCCAGTTGCGCGCCGACCCCGATGATGACCATGCAAAGAAGGATGATGCTGAGTAATAAGGCAACGAATTTGCCGATGAGGATGATCGCCAGCGCGGCCAGGCCGGCGGGGACGGAGCCGAGGATCAACCAGCGGTTCAGGTACCAGTCTTTCAGGATCAGTCGACGAACCATGGCGTAGTTCATGCGGGTTGCAGCTCCCTTCGGCTTTGGACGTTGGCGACGAAAATCTCTTCGAGGGTCATGGAATCGACGGCCTGAACGGTGGCGCCGCGATCCTTGCACAGCGAGAGGACAGCGGGATCGAACTGACTGGTGGTGAGAACAGGGAGACGGTCGCTGCCGCCGACTTCGACAATGCCAGGAAGCTGCGGGAGGACGGCGCTGGGAGGAAGGACGAGGCGGAGACGGCGCCAGCGGTCGAGGAGATCTTCCTTCTCGTCGAAGGCGATGATGCGGCCGCGGTCGATGAAGGCGATGCGGTCGGAGATCTGCTCGACGTCGAGGGTGTTGTGGGAGGAGAAGAGGATGGTGCGGTGCTCGTCGGCCAGAACCGCCATGAGCTCGGCGAGGACTTCGCGACGGGCGACGGGATCGAGGCCGGTGGTGGGCTCGTCGAGGACGAGGAGGCGCGGTTGGTGAGCAAGCGCCAGAAGGAGGGCGGCTTTGACGCGCTGGCCGTGCGAGAGGCCTTTGATCTTTTGCTGCGGCTTGAGGTCGAAGCGGCGCAGCAGCTTGTCGGCGTAGGCCTGGTTCCAGTCCGGATAGATGGAGGCGACGAAGCTCATATGCCATGCCAGCGTTGCTGCGCCATAGAGCCGCATGTCTTCCGAGACGAAACCGATTTTCTGTTTGGCTGCGACCTGATCGGCGGGCATGGCATGGCCGAGGACCTCGACCGTACCGCTGTCCTGTCGAACCAGGCCCATGAGGATGCGGATGGTGGTGGATTTGCCCGCGCCGTTTGCGCCGATGAAGCCGAGAATGCTGCCCTCGGGAAGGTCCAGGCTGATGTTGTCGAGCAGGAAGTGAGGATACTTTTTGCTCACGCCCTGGAAACGAACGCAGACTTCACTCATAGAGTCTCCTTGGCTAACTTTGTGTCGTTCCCTTTGGCTTCGTCGACCTGGTCGAGGGCCTTGCGCAGGCGGGAGACCATTTCCCTGTCGCTCATGCCGAGGGAAGCTCCCAGCTGGGCTGCCCGCTCCAGATGCTCGGCAAATTGCTCTTCGTAGAGCCGCGGGCTGAGCGCTGGATCGGGAGCGACGAACGAACCTTTGCCGTGGTGGGTCACGATCACCCCTTCGCGCTCCAGCTCGAGGTAGGCGCGCTTGACAGTGATGACGCTGACCCGGAGCGCTACCGCGAGCTGCCGGATGGAGGGAATCTCCTCGCCCGATGCCCAGTCTCCGACAGCGATCTTCTGCTTGACCTGGTCCATGATCTGCAGATACATGGGCTGGCCGGAGAATTGAGAGACGACCATGTCACTGTGCATAACGATATACTGAGTATACACAGTCGTTGCAGGAGGTCAAGGGAAATCGTTGGGCTGCTGGCGCCGTCCTGTCGTCAGTGATCGACGATGATGACGACTTTCCCGCGAGCGTGGCCTTCTTCCAGGTAGCGGATCGCGTCGGGGACATCGGTCAGCTTGTAGCGCCTGTCGATGGCAGGCGTCACTTTTCCGGACTGCATCAGCTCGGAAATCAAAACAAGGTCCGTTTGGTTCAATTTCGCGAGAAATCCGCGAATCTTCTGGCTGATGAACGGTGCGAGCGCCAGCTTGCCAAACATCCCAGCCAACGGGGAGAAACCCCACGAGTCGGTCGATCCGCCGACGCCGACAAAGGTCCCTCTCGAAACCAGGACACGCCGGCATGCGGACCACGGATGATTGCCGACACAGTCCAGCAGCAGGTCGTAACGTCGTCCCATGGTGGTGAAATCCTGCTGCGTGTAATCGACGACGGAATCGGCGCCGAGGGAGCGGACCATGTCCAGATTCCTGGTGCTGCATACGCCTGTGACGTCCGCGCCGAAGGATTTGGCGATTTGCACAGCGAAGGTGCCGACGCCGCCCGCGGCGCCATTGATGAGGACCTTCTGGCCCGGCTGGAGGCGCCCCTTATCGCGAAGCGCCTGCAGCGCGGAGAGGCCCGCGATGGCGACCGACGCCCCCTGTTCAAAGGTGACGCTCGATGGCTTGGGCGCCAGCTTCGATTCCGGAGTACGCGCATATTCGGCGAAGGCTCCCCGGCACGCGCCGAACACGTCGTCGCCTGGTTTGAACCGGGTGACGTTTCTGCCCACCTCTTCCACCTGGCCGGCCACATCGACGCCGAGTTGTGGAGACCTTGGGGTTCGCAGTCCGATGCCGATGCGAAGGAGGTAGGGCATTCCCCTCATGAAATGCCAGTCCAGTGGGTTGACCGAAGCCGCGCGAACCTTGATCAGGACTTCATTGTCACGGGGCTTTGGCTTTTCAATTTCTTCACAGCGCAGAACGCCGGGGGAACCGTAGTGGCGATAGACAATCGCTTGCATCGCGAGACCCTCTTTCAGGGTGACGGAACGATCGTCTCACGAAACACTGCGGGAGCATGGTCTGCCTTTACAGCGAGCCTCCGGAGAAGGTGAGGATGTGGACGGTGGGGCCGCCGAAGATGGCGGCCGCGATGCCCGGGGTTCCGGCGGGATACGCGTTAGATGTATCGGTGTAAGTGATCAAGAGGGTGCCGTTGAAGTAGACGCGATGGACATTGCCCTGCGATTCGAGGCGAAGGCGGCGCGGGGCGGTGGACAGGGTAGCGTCCGCGGCGGCGAGCCAGGTGAAGTTGAGCGAGCCGTTGTCGTCGGTTTGATAGAGGATGACCTCGCTGTTGTAGGCGATGGCGAGATAGCCGCTGCCGTTGGTTGCGCCCTGGATGCGGGTCATGACGGCGGGCCAGGCGGCGCTGCCGGGGTCCTGATCGAAGGTGATTTCGGCGAACTCATCAGGACCAACGACGGGACTGGCGAGGCGCGCTGCGCTGGTGAGCGTAGTGGTGTAGGCACCGTTATTCTTCGAGAGGCTGCCCCATGAGCCGGTCGTCGCCCACATGCCGTTTTCCGAAAGCGGGCTTTCGACGCCGGTGAAGCTGCTGGTGGCGGTGGTGGTTCCGGCAGAGGCGACGGAGAAGGTGATGAGGTAGTCGTCGGGATTCGCGTTGCCTGCAGTGTCCTGGCAACGGACGTAGTAGTTGTAGGTCGTCCCGTTGACGAGACCGGTGACGGTGGCGGATTGCGCGGTGGCGCCTGCTCCCGCGAAGGTGGTCATCATCGAAGCGTAGGCGACTCCGGCGGTAGTGGAGTAGCGGCAGGTGGCGGCCTCATTGGTGGTCAGGCTGAGGGTGGTCTGCGTGGTTCCGGCGGCCAGGGTTCCGGTGGGAGAGCCAGCGGAGCGCACCGGCGGCGTTATATCGGCAGCGGCCACGGAGAAGGTGATCAGGTAGTCGTCGGGATTGGCGTTACCGGCAGTGTCCTGGCAGCGGACGTAGTAGTTGTAAGTGGTGCCGTTGACCAGGCCGGTGACCGTGGTGGATTGCGCCGTGCCGCCTGCTCCGGTGAAGGTCTTCGTCATCGAAGCGTAGGCGACTCCGGCGGTCGTGGAGTAGCGGCAGGTTGCCGCTTCATTCGTGGTCAGGCTGAGGGTGGTCTGCGTCGTTCCGGCAGCCAGGGTTCCAGTGGGCGAACCCGCCGAACGGACAGGGGGCGTGGTGTCTTTCGCGACCGAGAAGGTGATGAGATAGTCGTCGGGATTGGTGTTTCCCGCAGTGTCCTGGCAGCGAACGTAGTAGTTGTAGGTTGTGCCGTTGGTCAGGCCGGTAACCGTGGTCGATTGCGATGTGGTGCCTGCACCGCCGAAGGTCTTCGTCATCGAAGCGTAGGCGACACCAGCGGTGGTGGAGTAGCGGCAGGTGGCGGCTTCGTTGGTGACCAGGCTCAGCGTGGTCTGCGTGGTGCCGACGGCCAGGGTTCCGGTGGGCGAACCGCCGGAGCGCACGGGCGGCGTGGTGCTGGCGGCGTTTACAGAGAAGGTGATGAGGTAGTCGT
>PMAD01000199.1 GCA_003152415.1 Acidobacterium sp. | reverse complement strand
GCTGGAGTCGTTCAGCGAGTGGACGGCGGGATCGCGGGGGCGCGCTGTTTCGACCACGATGGGATTCGTGAGCATTTTGCGGCACCTGATGAAAGACCCAGAGATCGGCAAGCTCATTGTGCCGATTGTGCCGGACGAGGGAAGGACGTTCGGCCTCGAGTCGGCGATCAAGCAGGTAGGCATCTACGCGAGCGAGGGACAGAAGTACAAGCCGCATGATGTGGACATGGTGCTGTCGTACCGCGAGGAAAAGGACGGGCAGATTCTGGAGGAAGGGATCACGGAAGCGGGATCGATGGCGTCGTTCACGGCGGCCGGGACGGCGTACGCGAATTACCACGTGCCGACGATCCCCTTCTATATGTACTACTCGATGTTCGGATTCCAGCGCGTGGGCGACATGATGTGGGCGTTCGCCGATGCGCGGGGCAAGGGCTTCCTCATGGCCGGCACCGCGGGGCGCACCACGATGATGGGCGAGGGGCTGCAGCATCAGGACGGGCACAGCCACCTGCTGATGAGCGTAATTCCGACGTGCCTGAGCTACGACCCGGCGTATGCGTACGAGCTGGCGACGATTCTGCAGGACGGCATGAAGCGGATGTATGAGGACGGCGAGGACGTCTTCTACTACATCACGATGTACAACGAGGACTACGCCATGCCGGAGATGCCGGGAGGCGCGCGGGAAGGGATTGTCCGCGGAATTTACAAGCTGAAGGCGGCGCCGGGAGGCAAGGCGGTTGCGCAGCTGTTCGGCAGCGGTCCGATTCTGAACGAGGTGCTGCGGGCGCAGGAGATTCTCGCGGAAAGGTACGGCGTCGAGACGGATGTGTGGAGCGTGACCAGCTACAGCGAGCTGCGGCGCGAGGCGCTGGGGGTGGAGCGGTGGAATCGGCTGCATCCGGCAAAACCGGAGAAGACGCCGTACATTGTGTCGGCGCTGAGCAAGACGAAGGGGCCGATTATCGCGGCGACAGATTATATGAAGGCGGTGGCCGACCAGCTTTCTCCGTGGCTGACGACGCGGCTGGTCGCGCTGGGGACGGATGGGTTCGGGCGCAGCGACAATCGCGAACAACTACGGCGGCACTTCGAGGTGAATGCGGAGTCGGTGGCGGCAGCGACGCTGTCGAAGCTGGCACGGGAAGGGAAATTCGACGCGAAGAAGGCGCAGAAGGCGCTGGCGGAGCTGGGCGTCGATGCGGAGCGGGGCGATCCAGCACGTATGTAGGCGGCCTTTTGCTCCGGGCGAACGCGGGATGGGTTTTTGTCATCATGACGGTAGCGTGATGGAGGCGGCCGCTCGCTTGACAGCGCAGATTCGATCCTCCAGTCTGAATTCAGAGGCACACTCGCGATGGTCCCCGTGCCTGGAAGGTAGAAACCCACCGAGGTTCGCTTGAAATCTTCCGTTTTTCTTCCCGCAGTTCTTTTGTGCATCGCATTCGTGTCGACGGCTGAAGCCCAGGTCACAACGCAGCAGCCGTTTCCTCCCGGGTATAAACCAGCCGCGGAGACGATTTCAACCAGCTCCGAGGGCTCAACCTATGTGCCGATGGACAGCTGGATCTATCCGGCGCTGGACCGGCTGCATTCGCTCGGCTATCTGGATTCGGCGTTTCTGGGAATTCGGCCATGGACGCGGCTGAGCATCGCGCACATGCTGGAGGAGAGCGCGGACCGCATCGACACGGACCAGAATAACGATGAAGCGCGCAGCATCTATCTGGCGGTACTCAGGGAAGTGCAGCCGGATATCGATCACGCGACAGAACTGAATCATCCGAGCGGGCAGCTGGAGAGCGTGTACACGCAGGTGCGCGGGATCAGCGGGACGCCACTGCGGGACAGCTTTCATCTGGGGCAGACG
Source organism: Acidobacterium sp. (assembly GCA_003152415.1). Taxonomy (GTDB): domain Bacteria; phylum Acidobacteriota; class Terriglobia; order Terriglobales; family Acidobacteriaceae; genus Palsa-343. The sequence goes on along the minus strand of PMAD01000199.1, from coordinate 4,028 downwards.
ATTATCGACGACTACGGGCGGCCGTACGAGAGCGGGTTCAACAATTACTCGGGATTCAGCGCGAGGGCGGAAGCGGGACGATTCACGCTGTATTGGCGCGGCGAATATCAGTATGCTCCGAGCGCGACGGGGTACTCGGCGGCGCTTTACACTCTTCTCTCCTGCAACATCGACGCTATCGCTATCGATTCGACAACCGGCGTCTGCACGCCGGATCCGAATCAGGCAACGATCCCGGAAGGGCCGATCGCGGCGGCCAACAATGCGCGGGTAATGGAAGCGACGCTTTCGTATCACCTGTTGGGACACGAGGTTTCTTTCGGCAAAGGCGACAACTGGCTGGGGCCCGATCAGGGGGCCGCGATGTTGTGGAGTAACAACGCGGAGGATATTTACCACTTCCAGATCGACCGCGTGGAGCCGCTGCGGATTCCGGGATTATCGAAGGCGACGGGGCCGTTTCGTTACGAATTTTTGGTCGGCAGCCTGAAGGGGCACACCTATCCGAACGACCCATGGGTGCACGTGGAGAAGGTCAGCTTCAAACCCATGCGGGATCTTGAGTTTGGATTCAGCCGCATGGTGATCTGGGGCGGTAAGGGGCATGAACCGATCACGCTGCATACTTTCCTGAAGAGCTTCTTCAGCTTCCAGAACGTTACAGAGGCTGAGAAGATCTCTCGCGACGATCCGGGCGCGCGCTTCGGCAACTTCGATTTCGACTGGCGGCTGCCTTATCTGCAGAAGTGGCTCGCGCTTTACACCGATTCCATCACGCACGACGATGTGAGCCCGATCAGCGCACCGCGGCGCGCCGGCGTGCACCCCGGTCTCTATCTGGCGCAGTTTCCATACCTGCACCAGCTGGATCTGCGGGTTGAGGGCGCAAATACGGAACCGGCGAGTCACAGCAATCCGGACGGCTCTCCGATCAATCAGGGGCAATTTCTGTACGTCGAGACGATTCAGAAGCAGGGGCCGACGAACAAGGGATTTCTTCCGGACTGGGTGGGGCGGCAGGGCAAAGGCGGGCAGGCGTGGCTGACGTATCACCTGTCGGCCAACGAAGACATTCAGTTCATGTACCGGAATGCGAAGGCATCGGCGCTGTTTATTCCCGGCGGGACTACGCAGAATGACTTCGAGGGGTCGGTGGTGAAGCGGATCGGGAAGGACATCGAGGTGAAGGGCTGGGTGCAGTACGAGGGGTGGAAGGCGCCGGTCTACTTGACCGGGGCGCAAAGCGATACGACCGCGGCTGGGCAGATTACGTGGTATCCGCCGCAGAAGAACTAGCTGCGCAGGCGGGCGAGCAGGTCCTGAGGGTGGACGGGCTTGGCGAGGATTTCGAACTCGTGGCCCTGGGCGCGGACCCGATCGAGGAGATCGGCGGTCGCGGCCTGGCCTGAGAATAAGAGGATTTTGCAGTCGGGCAGCATGGCGCGAATCTGAATGGCGGCATCGATGCCGTTCAGGTCGGTCATGATGACATCGCTGATGAGCATGTCGGGCCTGAGGATCTGGGCCATCTCGACGGCCTTCTCGCCGCTGTAGACAGCGGTGGCATCGAATCCGGCCTGGTTGAGAATGATCGCAAGGGTGTCGGCGATCACGCGCTCGTCATCCGCGACGAGCACCCTGGGTTTCGCCTGCTGTTCGGACATTCGTCTCTTACCGCTTCCTCGTCGTCCAATGAATCGGGAGAATGGAGATTGCAGAATCGCCGGGCGGGACTCCTGGGGGAAACCGGCCGGGATGGCCTGCACCACTACGTCTGATGATACGCTTTCTTCGGGAGATGCTTCACCCTGCTGCAACGCTCCCGCCTGAAGTTATCAAGCCCACGGATCTTAACTGAACCTTGTTGTTGGCACCATTATGCTGACCGGATGCCCCCGGAATCCGCAGGAGCGACGGGCCTGACTCATATGACCGATCCCATCATCCAGGCACAGCAGGTCGAGAAGTACTACGCGCAGTCAAAGGACGCACGCATCCTGGTGATCGCGCCGACCGATCTGGCGATTTATCCGGGGGAGATCGTGGCGCTGCTGGGCCCGTCGGGCTCGGGTAAATCGACGCTGCTGCGGATGCTGTCGGGGCTGTCGCGGCCCTCGGCGGGGAAGGTTTTGTGGCATGGGAAGGACCTGGACTCGGCGGAGATCAACGTCTCCATCGTATTTCAGAGTTTCGCGCTTTTTCCGTGGCTTACAGTGCTGGAAAACGTGGAGGCGCCGCTGAAGGCGCGGGGCATGGAGGCGCAGAAGCGGCACAGGCGGAGCCTGAAAATCCTCGACACCGTGGGCCTGGACGGATTTGAGGCGGCGTACCCGAAGGAGCTTTCCGGCGGGATGCGGCAGCGGGTGGGCTTTGCGCGGGCGCTGGTGGTGGAGCCGGAAGTGCTGTTCATGGACGAGCCGTTTTCGGCGCTCGACGTGCTGACCGCCGACAACCTGAGGAGCGAACTGCTGGAGCTATGGCAGAAGAAGACCATCCCGACGAAGGCGATTTTTCTGGTCACGCACAACATCGAGGAAGCGGTGCTGCTGGCAGATCGGATTATTGTGCTGGGGCGCAACCCGGGCCACGTGCGCACGGATTTCAAGGTGACGCTGGCGCATCCGCGCGAACGGAAGAACCAGGCGTTTACGGCGCTGGTGGACTACATCTATAAGGTGCTGACGAAGCCTGATGTGGTGCCGACGGAAGTGCCGGTGCTGGCGGACGGGCGACGGGTCCGCGACCAGCGGCAGATGCGCTACGAGATGCTGCCGCATGCGCGGCCGGGCGGGATTGCCGGATTGCTGGAGCTGATTATCGACCTGGGCGGGCGCACCGACATCTACAAGCTGGCGGACGAGCTGGCGTTTGAGATCGACGATCTGTTCCCCATCGTGGAAGCCGCGCAGCTGCTGGGTTTCCTGAAAGTGGAAGAAGGCGATGCGGCGATCACGCCGGAGGGCAAGGCCTATGCCGAATCGGAGATTCTGAAACAGAAGGAACTGTTCCGCAAGGCGGCGATCGATCACGTGCTGCTGCTGCGGCAGATTACGCGCGCGCTGGCGAACAAGAGCGACCACTCGGTTCCTGAGGAATTCTTCCTTGACATGCTGGACGAGCAGTTCAGCGACGAGGAATGCCGGAACCAGCTGGAAACCGCGATCAACTGGGGGCGCTATGCGGAGCTGTTCGACTGGGACGACGCGCGACGGCGCTTCACTCTGCACGTCCACGAGGGTGAGGAGGGCGCGGAGCTGCCACCTGACGAAGCGAGCAAGGAGCCGAAGGAGCAGGAGAAGGTTGGATGAGACCGCGGCTGACGCTGTCACGCGCGTTCGTGATGGAGCGGACCTGGCCGTTCTTCATCGATCTGAGCGTGGCGGCGGCGTTGCTGGCCGGTTTCTACGCGATTCTCTGGATTGCAAAGTTCTGGTTCAGCTCGGCGATTCCGGAAGTGGAGATTTACCGGTCGCCGGCGCACCTGCCGCTCTACGCGTTCTATTCCGTGGTGCGGATTTTTGTGGCGTACGCGCTGAGCCTGGTGTTCGCGGTCGCCTACGGATACACGGCGGCCTACAACAAGCGGCTGGAATCGCTGCTGATTGCGACGCTGGACATCCTGCAGTCCATTCCGGTGCTGAGTTTTTTGCCGGGCGTGATGCTGGCGATGATGTCGCTGTTCCCTTCCCGTCAGCTGGGCATTGAATTCGGCGCGATTCTGCTGATCTTCACCGGCGAAGTGTGGAATATGGCCTTCAGCTTCTACACCTCGCTCAAGAGCATCCCGCGCGAGCTGATGGAGGCCACGGCGATCAACCGCTTTTCGCGGTGGCAGAGGCTATTCCAGCTGGAGCTGCCGTTTGGCGCTATCGGGCTGATATGGAACTCGATTGTGTCGGTGGCGAATGGATGGTTTTTCCTGATGGTCTGCGAGATGTTTCCGGTGGGCAGCAGGAATTTCCGGCTGCCTGGGCTGGGCTCGTATCTGCAAACGGCGGCGGCGCACGGCGATTTTGCGGCGGTGACGT
>PMAD01000285.1 GCA_003152415.1 Acidobacterium sp. | reverse complement strand
AAAAACTCCGCCGCCATCGCCGCCCTCGAGCTCTGGCGTCACGGCGCCCGCGTCACCGTGGTTTATCGCGGCCCCGCCATGCAGCCTCACATCAAGTACTGGATTCTTCCCGACATCGAAAACCGCATCAAAAATGGCCAAATCACCGCGTTCTTCAACACAACCGTCACCCGCATCGATCCCGACTCCATAACCATCGAAACGCCGCAGGGCACACGCGTTCTGCCCAATGATTACGTGTTTGCCATGACCGGCTACCTTCCCGATTTTGATTTTCTCGAGTCCCTCGGCGTAAACATTGAGGGAGAGTTTCGCTGTCCGGCCTGTGATCCCCGCAGTCTTGAAAGCAATGTTCCCGGAATTTACCTTGCGGGTGTCATCATCGCCGGAGATCGCACCAACGAGATTTTCATTGAGAACGGCCGCTTCCACGGCCGCCAGATTGCCGAGGACCTGAAACAAAAGCTGCATGACGCTGCTCCGGCGCTGACCGGAGTTTAGGCCCAGAGTTTTAGCTCGTTTTTGGCTGGTCGTCGCTCGTCTCTGGCTCGCTTTCGGCTCCTTCTCGCCGGTTTTTAGCTCGCATTTAGCTCGTCTTTCGCTCGCTTTTGGCTCGCTTTTCTCGTCCGTCTTTTTATGCTGCTGCTCAGACCACGATCGATTCGCGGCCAGTTCATGGCCGCCCTGATACTCTTCGAGATCTTCGTCGTCGGCATTTTTACGCTCCTGATCCTTCATCAGCAGCGGACCGAGATGAATCAGCGCATGCACCGCCGCCTCGAAAACCAGGCCTTTCAGATGGGCGCCCTCGGCTCGCTCGCCCTCGCTGACCCGCACCCCGGCTCATTCGCCCCCGTCGTGACTATCGCGGCAAAATCACCCAGCGTCAGCGCCGCCCAGATCACCGACCTCCAGGGCCACACCCTGGCCAGCACCGATCCCACCAGCATTGGCAAAATCACCCTCTCCCTGCGCGAGAAAGGCTACCTGCATCCGCTCGACGCTCCCGTCATGTTTCAGTCCGTGAATCACCAGTGGGAGGTCGTCACCCCAATCGTGGAGGACGGCCGCGTCCGCGCCCTCGCCTGGATCTACCCCAACGACCACCAGGACGTCCTGGACCTCCATGCGCTCCTGCGCATCACCGCCCTGTGGGCCGCGTTCGTGCTCGGCGCCTGCACCGTCATCGCCGCCTTCCTCGCGGAGTCCATCACCCGCCAGCTCGCCCTGCTCACTCGAGCCACGCGTCACCTCATCCAGAACCCCGAAGACCCCGGCGAATTTCCTCTCTCCGTCAAGGCTTCCACTGAAGCCTCCGAGCTCACCATCGCCTTCAATCGCATGGTCGCCGCCATGCACGATCAGCGCGCCGGCCTCAACGAAACCCTCGCCCTGCTCGACTCCATGCTCGCCAACGCCCCCATCGGCTTCGCCTTCTTCGACCGCAAATACCGCTTCGTCCGCGTCAATCAGTTTCTCGCCGACATGAACGGCTACTCCTTCGCCCTCCATCTCGGCCGCGGTGTCGGCGGAATTCTCCCGCCCGCCACAGCCGCGAAGCTCGAACGCAACATCGAAGCCGTCTTCCAGACCGGCGCGCCCGTCCGCAACCTCGAACTCACCTGGGAGCCCGAGCCCCGCCGCCCCCGCAGCTGGCTCGCCCACCTCTATCCCGTCCGCACCGAGACGGACGCGACCCGCTGGGTCGGCGCCATCCTCGTCGATACCACTGAGCAGAAGCGCGGTGAGGAAACCCTCCGCCGCACCGAGAAGCTCGCCGCCACCGGCCGTCTCGCTGCTTCCATCGCGCACGAGATCAACAACCCCCTCGAAGCCGTCACCAACCTCCTCTATCTCATCCGCCAGGAGCGCCTCACCCCCGAAACCGCCCGCTTCGCCGAGCTCGCCCAGCAGGAAGTCACCCGCGTCTCCGAAATCACCCAGCAGACCCTGCGCTTCTACCGCCAGTCCACCCTCCCCACCATCTCCAATGTCAGCGAGCTGCTCGACTCCGTTATCACCCTCCACCTCGGCCGCATCCAGACCCTCCAGGTCGATCTCCAGCGCGACTACCCCGGCCACCTCTCCCTCTTCTGCTTCGCCGGCGAGCTGCGCCAGCTCTTCGCCAACCTCATCGGCAACGCCCTTGACGCGATGACCCCCGACGGCGGCCGCCTCGTCATCCGCGCCCACCATTCCTGGCAGAACGGAACTCTGGGCGTCCGCGTCTCCGTCGCCGATACCGGCTGCGGCATCTCCCAGGAAGCCCGCCGCCACATCTTCGAGCCCTTCTTCACCACCAAAGAAGCCACCGGCACCGGCCTCGGCCTCTGGGTCAGCGACCAAATTATCCGCAAGCATCACGGCTCCGTGCGCGTCCGCAGCCGCGCCGATGGACCCGCCACCGGCACCGTCTTCAGCATCTTCTTTCCCTCCACCGGCCTCGAAAACGAAGCCGCCGCCTCCGAAACCCCCAACCACCAGGAAGAAAAAGCCATCCGCTAAGCAAATCCGGGTGCCCCGGGTCTCGCTTTTGAGACCCGGGAAATCGCGCGAAGCGCGACTATCCGCTGTACGCTATCCGCTATCCGCTTTTTGTACCCTGCACCCTGTTCCCTGTACCCTGTTCCCTGTTGGAGGAATCCCGCACCCATGCTCCTGCGCTCTCGCCGCATCCTCGCGCTCGTTCTGCTCGCCACCTTCCCGCTCTTCGCCGCCGCCCAGAAAAAGAAGCCCGCCCCAGCACCAACCCCCACTGCGACTGACCCCAACCACGGTCCATGGTCCGAGCCCCAGCCCGCCACCGAAAAACTCGACCTAACCATGTACGCCCGCATCCGCGAAGAAGGCCTCCTCCACTCCCACGTCATGGACTACGGCTCAGCCCTCGCCGACGACATCGGCCCACGCCTCACCGGCTCGCCCAACCTCGCCAAAGCCAATGCCTGGACCCGCGACCAGCTCACCGCCATGGGCTGCGTCAACGCCCACCTCGACGACTGGGGTGAATTTGGCATGGGCTGGCAGCAGCTCAACACTTGGGTCCGCATGACCGCCCCCGATACTGCCGTCTTCATCGCCCAGGCCACGCCCTGGTCCCCGCCCACCAGCGGCCCCGTCACCGCCGAAGCCACCTTCGTGAACATCCAGACCGACGACGACTTCGCCAAATATCAGGGCAAGCTCGCCGGCAAAATCGTTCTCCTCGGCGACATGCGCCCCGTTCCGCCCATCGATGCCGCCCTCTTCGAGCGCTACACCGACCAGCAGCTCGCCGACATCGCCAACTACCCGGTCAACAACTCCGACGGCCTCACCCCTGAAATCCGTGAACGCATCCGCACCATGGGCCAGCGCATGCGCCTCGCCGACAAGCTCGTCCAGTTCCTCGCCGACGAAAAAGTCGCCGGCGTCATCCGTCCCTCCCGCGACGCCCGCGACGGCGGCGGTTCTGGCGGCACCCTCTTCGACGACAACGGCGCGGCGATGGGCCGCACCCCCTACATCCGCGGCCACGAGATGAAAGTTCCCACCGTCGTCATGGCCATTGAAAGCTACGGCCGCGTCTACCGTCTCCTCCAGGCGCACGTCCCCGTCTCCATTGAAATGGACGTCGAAGCCAAATTCACCGGCGACCACGAGCATGGATACGACACCGTAGCCGAAATCCCCGGCACCGATCCTGACCTCAAGGATCAAATCGTCATGGTCGGCGGCCACCTCGACAGCTGGATCGCCGGCACCGGCGCAACCGACAACGGCGCNNGCATTGTGGACCGGCGAAGAGGAAGGCCTCTTCGGCTCGCGCGGCTACGTCAAGGAACACTTCGGCTCCGCGCAGCTCTCCACCGCACCCGACCAGCAAGCGCTCCCCGACTTCATGCGCCGCGCATCCGGCCCGTTAGAACTCAAGCCCGAGCAGCGCCAAATCTCCGCCTACTTCAACCTCGATAACGGATCGGGCAAGATTCGCGGCGTCTATCTCCAGGAGAACACCCTCGTCGCGCCCATCTTCGCCCAGTGGATCGAGCCCCTCAAAGACCTCGGCGTCACCACCATCACCCTGCGCAACACCGGCGGCACCGACCATCTCTCTTTCGACGCGGTCGGCATCCCCGGCTTCCAGT
>PMAD01000257.1 GCA_003152415.1 Acidobacterium sp. | reverse complement strand
TGTTTCCGCAGGCCAAGGAATTCTTTTTCGACGACGATACCTTCAACATCCAGAAGGTGCGAACGGTTGAACTCTGCGAAAAGCTCAAACCCCTGAAGCTCACCTGGTCATGCACCTCCCGCGTAACCACGGACCGCGAGACTCTAAAGGCGATGCGCGAAGCCGGTTGCCGGCTGCTGATCGTGGGCTTTGAATCGGGCGATCCGCAGATCCTCAAGAACATCAAGAAGGGCGCTACGGTTGAGCGAGCCCGCGACTTCGCCCGCGATTGCCACGAGCTCGGCCTCACCATACACGGTGACTTTATCCTCGGTCTGCCGGGTGAAACCAAGGAGTCGATCCGCAACACCATCAACTTCGCCAAGGCTCTCGACGTGGAGACGATCCAGGTCTCGATTGCGCATGCCTTCCCCGGCACCGAGCTGTACGAGTACGCGCGTGTCAACGGCTTCATCACCAACGAGAACAAGATGACCGACGAAGGCGGACACCAGCTCGCGCACATCGAGTATCCTGGCCTGCCCGCCGATTACGTACTCGAAATGGTGCATCGCTTCTACGACGAGTATTTCTTCCGTCCGAAGGCTGCATGGCGCGTGGTCAGCAAAGCCATCGCCAATGGCGACCTGAAGCGGCTCTATCACGAATCGAGGGCGTTCCTGAAGTTGCGGGCGCAGCGCGGCAAGATGGTGCGGGACGCGCGGACCCAGAAGGCCGGCGCGGAAGCCAGCGTGCACGCTTAGCGAAAAGCGGTTAGCGAGAGACGTTTAAGAAGCGTTTAGCGAGAAAACTGTTAGCAAAAACATCTTCTGATCGTCTGTGGCTAAACGTTGTTTTGCTAAACGTCTTTTGCTAAACGTCTTTCGCTAATAGCTCCTTGCTAACAGCTCCTCGCTCGTTCTTAGCCCATGACCCGCTCCACCATGACATTCCGCCGCTACCTGGTGCTCGGCGTCATCACCGTCACCGCGTCGTGCGGAGACACTTTCTTGTCGCGCGGCATGAAGTCCCTCGGCCCGGTTTCGCTCGCGCACCCCGCGGAGCTGATCCACGCTATTTTTTCTCCGTGGGTCGCGTCGGGCATCGTCCTGCTCATCGGATTCTTCGCGTCGTACCTCACGGCGCTTTCGTGGGCCGACTTGACGTATGTGCTGCCCGCCAGTTCGCTCGGCTACGTCATCATGACGCTGCTGGCAAAGTTCTGGCTGCACGAGCACGTGTCGCCGCTCCGCTGGCTGGGCGTCGTCTTCATCACTGCAGGCGTTGGATTCGTGACCCGCGGGCCGTCCTACACCGACCATGGCCCTCCTCACGCGCACGATACCGCGCCATCCGCCCCAGACTCCGCAGCGCACCCCGCACCCGAGCCCGCTCCCGAAGAGGTCCGCCGATGATGCGAATAAGCACCCCTTCCCGCGGAGCACCGCCGCTCGCACCACAACTCATGTCAAGAATGCAAATGTCATCCAGAGCGAGGAGCGCGCGAGCGAAGCGAGCAGCGACCCCTGTCGCGGGACCTGCGGTTTCCACTCCGTCAGCACGCTCGGGTGTCGGCAAGCCACGTACCGTGTCAGGGCACGAGTTTACTCGTGCCGTACAGGCCCAAAAAGACCTGGGGCTTCAGCCCCTGCGGCCTTGCTTCTGCCCCGAAGAGGTCCGCCGATGACCTCCGCCATTCTCGCGACAACAGCCATGATCGCCAGCATCGTCGTCTCCGCAACCGCCGGCGACATCCTCACCGCCTCCGCCATGCGCCAGGTCGGCGATCTGGACGTGATCCGCCAACGCAACGGAATCCTCGGCGCGGCCACAGCGGTCGTCACCAACGGGCGATTCGGCGTGGGCGTCATCTGCCTCGCGCTCAGCTTTTTTTCGCTGCTCTTCGCCTTCAGCCACCGCGACCTCAGCCTCATCGGCCCGGCGGCCACTTCCCTTACCTTCGTCACCAACGCCCTCGCCGCAAAGTTCTTCCTGCACGAAAACGTCGATCGCCGCCGCTGGACCGCCGCCCTCTTCGTCTGTGTCGGCGTCGCGCTTCTGGCATTCTGAGGCGATCCCGCCGAGAGCGAGTGCGCAGCTTATTGCCTGGCGGCCACCCTCAGTTCCATCCCCAGGGCGTGAAGGACGGAGGAAAGCGTCTCCAGCGTCGGGTTTCCATTCTCGGACAGCGAGCGGTAGAGCGTCTCCCGCTGGACCCCGGCCTCTTTCGCCACTTTGGTCATCTGGCGGGCCTGCGCGACCTTCTTCAGCCCCTTCAGAAAAAGGTCCGGGCCCTCTTCAAGGCACGCATTCAGATATCCCTCCGCGATCTTCGGGTCGGATAGCTCCCCCAACAACCAGTCTCGATACGAGATTCGCGTCTTAGGCATTGTATTGTCTCCAGTACTGCTTGGCCGCGTCGATGTCCTTCTGCTGCGTGGCCTTGCTGCCGCCAACCAGCAGGATGACGATGTCTGCCCCGTCCAGGCCGTAATAGACGCGGTAGCCCGGCCCGAAATTGATCACCAACTCGCTTACTCCCTCTCCAACCGATCGATGCTCTCCGAAGTTCCCTTCCTCGATGCGCTCCAGCCGGGCCACAACCTTTTCATAAACAGGCTGGCCTTTGACCAGGTTCATCCACTCACGGAACGGAACCCTGCCGTCCCTGGTCTCAAAAACGAAAATCTCCCTCGGAACAGCTTCCACGCCAGTGCACGGCGCGCCTTTTTGGCGTGTGATATTTAAATCACACCCAAAGAATAGCACCGCCCCTCTCTGGATTCAAGGTGCCAGAATGAGATGCGGCACGCTACGGCACGACGGTAAGCAACGCGCGTCTATGGTTTCTTGTCGCCGGGTTAGGCGCTGGACCGCGGCCATTTTCCTTTTCGTCGGCGTCGCGCGGCTGGCGTTGTGAGAGACCCGCATGGCGAAGCGCCCGCTTTTGCTCTGTGTCAGGGCACAACCTTCTCAGCCTGCGGAGATGTTCGATCCGGTGGTTTTGTATCAGGGCACGACCTTGGTCGTGCCGTAAAAGACGGCGCGGAGCGCCTTCCTTGCTGCCGCAGGCCGTCGGGGTCCCCGGGGCGCCCGCTGTTGCCGCACTGGGGTGGAGATCGTCGCGGAGGCGCTTGCGCCGCAGCGACTCGCGCTGTCCGGGTGACCTCCGTACCGTGACCGATGGCTCGCTAACGTCTTTTCTCCGGCCATGACTTTTGTCACTTGCGAATCCTCAGCCTTCGATGCCATGATCCCGCATGCTGGCTTCACTTTGCCGGACAGACTCGGCGCTGGAGACGACCTGGAAAATCGCCAACACCATCTACGATCGACATTTCCCAAGGCCGGTGATCCGGCTCCCCGAACTACAGGCCAGGGCTGCTGAGAAATTCCGCCACGCAGCATGATGCTGCCTGTCTCCTGCCTTTTCGCCAAATGTGGAAAAATTGTCAAGAGGGGCGCCCAAAATCCAAAGTAATGACCTCTGACTTAGCACGACTTACACGACAATGTGCGCAAAGATATTTGGCGCGTTTATTCTCCCAGTGTGATATTCTGAACTTATAGAGTNNAGAGTAAAAAAAGAAAAAGCCTCACCTTCCCGGTGGGGCTTTTCCATTTTCTGCGCTCTGATCGGTTTTTGCCAAACGCCTTTTGCTAAACGTTTTTCGCTAAACGCCTTTTGCTAACAGTCTTCTGCTAACCGCTTCTTAGCTCGCAGTTCGCTCGGGGTTCGCTCGCAGTCTGCTTGTATCTCGCTCGCTGTTTCGCTCGCTGTTAACTCGCAGTTCGCTCGCCGTTTGGCTCGCTTCCCGCTCTCGCAACTTCCTTACTTTCAAATAGGAGGGCATAAGCGCCTTGTTTTCAAATTGCTGGAACGCATCGATGTTGTCGAGCTTGACAACAGCCGCGGAGCCCTTATTTTGCAATGAGATCCAACTTGACCCCCAGGGGGGTACCCCCCTGGACCACATTACTTATGTACTACCGGCAACTCGACGAAGCTCTCATGCCCGGGTCCATGCCACACCTTCTGCTCGGCCTTCTGGTAGTCGCCCGGCTTCGCCCAGAAGATATTCGGGACGAACGTCTGCGGGTTCCGGTCGTACAGCGGAAACCAGCTCGACTGCACCTGCACCATGATCCGGTGCCCGGGGAGAAAAACATGGTTCGCCGTCGGCAGCAGGAATTTGTATTCCAGCGGGACATTGGATGGAATGGCATGGGGAACGGCCAGGCTCTCCCGATACCGTCCCCGGAAAATGTCCGCCGCAATCATCAGCTCGTAGCCGCCAAGATCGGGCTGGTCGGCCACTTCATCGGGATAGACGTCGATCAGCTTCACGACCCAGTCAGAGTCGGTGCCGCTGGTCGAAGCCACCAGATGCGCCACGGGCTGCCCGCTGATCTGCACCGGCTCTTTCAGTACGTCCGACGTGTAAGTCAGCACATCGGTCCGGCCCGACTGCTCCCGCTGATCGTCGACCAGCCACCCCGGCCAGGTCAGCGGCGGATCGTAGCCGATGGGCTGCGCCGGACGCCGGCGATACGGCACCGGTTTCGCCGGATCGGAAACGTAAGCATCGAACTCCGCGCCGGGCCCCGACGGCCCGGAGCTCGAAGGCTCGGTAAAGCTCAGCCCCAGTCCGGAGGTGAGATAGAGCGGAGAAGGTTGCACAGGGCATCCGCTGGGACAGCCGGAAGGCCAGGACCCCAGCCGCTCCCACTCATCGGTTCCGGTCTTGAAGGCCCACACCGGCGGAACATCGTTGGACAGCGCATCGTCCATCAGATACTTCGCCAGAAACGGCCGCAAAATATGCTGCCGGAAGAAGAGGCCGGTGTCGCTGTTGAAATGGATCGCGCCCAGGCTCGATCCGTCGTCGATTTCCTGCCCGTGATGCCACGGTCCGATCACCAGATGCAGATCGCCATTCTTATCCAGCGGCTTGATGGCTTTGTAAACCGCAATCGCTCCATAAATGTCCTCCTGGTCCCAGAGGCTGGCGACCAGCATGGTCGGAATCATCGGCGCCTGTTGGTAGTACTGCGCCAGCACCTTGTCGACCGCCTGATCGCTCCAGAAAGCGTCGTAGCTGGGGTGCGCCAGAATCTTGTTCCAGAANNGCCATGTTGCCTCGGGTCGCTTCCTGTTCGAGAACGTACGGCATGTTCTGCTCACGGAAAGCGCCGTTGTGGAACCAGTCGTCGCCCATCCAGCCGTCGACCATCGGGTTCATCGGCACGGCAACCTTGAGCGCCGGATGAGGATGATAGAGCGCCATCAACGGCAGGAATCCGTTGTACGAGATGCCAAGAATGCCGACCTTGCCGTTGCTCTCGGGAACGTTCTTCACCAGCCAGTCAATGGAGTCGTACGTGTCGGTCGCTTCGTCGACCGGAGTGGGGTTCTGCGGACCGTGGACCGGCCGGTTCATCACGAAGTCGCCCTCGGATCCGTACTTGCCACGAACATCCTGGACCACACGGATGTAGCCGTCCTCGACGACCACGTCGGTCGCATTGTCGTACCCTTCGAGAATCGGCCCCAGATGGGTGCTGGCAGCATGGCTGGTCAGCATGGTGGCGTCATACGGAGTCCTCGTCAGCAACATTCCGGCATGCTTCGAGCCGTGGGATTCGACGAGCGCCTTCGGCAGCAGGATCACCGTGTGCAGCTTCACGCCGTCGCGCATCGGGATCATCACGTCCCGCCGCTCGTAGTGCAGGATGTCCGTGGGAGACGTGAACTGCGCCGGAGTCTCGCTGGGATAGTTGGGATATTGTGCCGTTTGAGCAGCGCCGGTCAGCACGATGCCGGAGAGAGTGAGGGAAAGTACAGCGATACCACGACGGCGAAACGCCAGGGTCATCAGAATCCTCTCGAGAGACGGGGTACTTCCCTGCCTTTGTATCGCGGGAGAGTCAGGAAGACAAATTCAGGGGACTGGTGGCGGCGGATGGGCTCGAACCATCGACCTTGGGGTTATGAATCCCACGCTCTAACCAGCTGAGCTACGCCGCCTGAGAGAAGCAGTTCTGATCATACAAATCGTGTTGCGGGACGGTCAATCGGAGCGGCGCCCGGCGGACCATCCCGCACACGCGTTCTCTTACTCTCCGCTGGGACGATTCCGCCGGTCAAGGCTCGAAATGAGCTGCCGGCCTCTTTCGAGGCTGACCGGAAGGCCCATCTGGAACCAGAAGGCCTGCCCCTGGGGTTTGTTCTCGACCAAAGTGTCCCGTTCGTATTTCAGCGCCAGAGCCGAATGATGGCCGAAGGGAATGAAGACCTCGGGCCCAACGGCGAGGTCGCGGCCCCGATTGCCGTCCCCAACCACGACGCCGTGTTGGAAATCGTTGGTGGTCTGGTCGTACAGGTATCCGTTGATGCCGAGAGCCATGTGGCGGCTGACTTCCCGCATCCCGGCATACTCCCAGATGAATTCGTTGCCGCCGTGATAGCTGGTGGCCGGATCGCGGAAGTTGACGATGTACAGGAACTTCGAGCTGGCTTCCCATGCTCCCCGATGAGGTAGAAACGTGAACCCGCCGACCGGAGCGACAGCGTAGTTATGCTGGCCGACGTTGAGGATGTCACTCTTCGAATAGGAACCGCCGGGGAACAGGACGTCGCCCTCGTAATACCAGTGCCACGAGCCGGTGTTATAGCCCACCTGAAAGGGGCTGAGATCGACGTTGCTGAGGCCGGTGCTGCTGAAATTCCCGGGCGCAACGTGCAGTTCCTCGTAAAGGACGGGAACGGCGAGGTTACTGTTCAGCCTGCCGCCCAGAACGGGGACGTTCCAGTTGTGTACGACTTTGAACGCGTTGGCGAGCACCCGCAGCTTGAATTCCGGAGCGGCGCTCAGGCCGGCGGAATTGTTCGTCTGGTTGGCGGAGTAGAAAGCGGTGAACTCGAAGATCACCGATCCATTGGGAGGCGGCGTCAAGCCGGGCTTCACGGTTTCTACGCCAACCGGATAGACACTGCCCCCGTTTTCGGTCGCATTCGCGGCAGCTGCCAGCAGGAGGGTTGCGAGGAAGATGACCGAACCGTGCCGGGCTCGCCGGTGGGTTCTTGTGACGGTGGCTTTCAGAAAAGTTTCGCGCACTGAGGTTTCTCCTTGTCGTTCGTCCTGCGAACGGCCGCAACTTCGAACTCCGCCGTCACCGCAGCCTGGCTCGGCACACACTGCCAGTTGGGACTTGCAATCCCCATCGGCGGCCGTTCCGGCAACGTGAGCGGAGGACGCGCCGTGAGGGCGGTTTGCTGTGCTGCAATCGGTCATCGATCTTCAGGTGATCGGTTTCTGTACATGCCATCCCAGCGGAGGTAAACTGCCGGGTGCGATCGAATCCCGAAAAAACTGAAAGACTTTGGTGGCCATGACTCGAACGTTCGTTGCGGCAGGCGTTACTCTTCTCTCGCTGCTCGCTGCCGGCAGCACTGTTGCTCAAAAGCAAATCGTTCTGGAACGCCGGGACGCTACCGTGACGCTCGAACCGTACGCGCCAAACATCGTGCGCGTCACAATGAGCCTCAAAAAGGATCGCGCGCTCGCCGCCCCCGGTTACGGCATCACGGCACAGCCGTCGGAGTCGGGCTGGACTTACGAGCACACCGACAAGATGGATACGTATCGCTCGGATCGCATGACGGTAAAGATGCCGGCTCCGCACTACGATCCGAAAAACACGAAGTACACCTGCGACACCTGCCAGTATTTCCTCGGCTCGACACCGTGGATCCCACTGACGGTGACCGGCGCGGACGGCAAACCGCTTGTCAATCTCAACGGCTGGTCGATGAGCGTGCCGAATCACAAGGACGGCAACGCATCTGTCCTTTCCGAACTGCAACCCTCTATCGCGTACGACCACTTCGACTCGCGTCCAGCAGACGCCGCATATTTCCAGGTGGGCGCCAGCTTCCACTCGCCCGACGACGAACACTACTACGGGTTGGGTGAGAACCAGGAGGGTTTCCTCGACCATCGCGGTCATCCCATCCATTGCTGGAACGACTACACCGCGCCGGCCGCACCCAGCTTCTGCGTCCCGTTTCTGGTCACGAACAAGGGGTATGCGATTCTCTGGGACAATCCCTCGAAGACCACCATTGAGCCTGGGTTCAACGAGCAAACACGGTGGATATCGGAGGTCGGCGACCGGGTTTCATTCTTCGTCATCGCCGGCAACACCACCGACGAGCTCTATTCCGGGTACCGGCTGCTGACCGGAGACACGCCGATGCTCCCCAAGTCGGCGTACGGATACATCCAGTGCAAACAGCGCTATTCAAGCCAGGCCGAGGTTCTCGCGGTGGCCGACGGATACCGCGAACGGCATCTGCCTCTGGATACAATCGTGGTCGACTGGTTTTACTACACGAACATGGGCCAGATGGACTTCGATGCGCGCTACTGGCCCGACCCGAAGGCGATGAACGACAAGCTGCACCAGATGGGCATTCAGACCATGATCAGCGTGTGGCCGCGGTTTGTGCCGACGGATCGCTTCTACAGCGAGCTGCAGGAAAAGGGTTGGTTCGAGCATCTGGCCGACGGGACGCCGACCAACGGTCTGCCCTACGATCACGCCGGCTCGGACATCGACACGACGAATCCCCAAGCCGCGAAGTGGTATTGGGGGACGATTCGCGACAACATCCTCAGCAAGGGATTCGACGCGATATGGGCCGATGAAACCGAACCCGACCTGCCGCCAAACGGCAGCTATTACTTCATTGGACCGGGCACGCAATACTTCAATGTGTATCCGCTGTTTCATACCGGCGCGCTCTACAACGGGTTCCGCGCGGACGCGGATCACCGGGCGCTGATCCTCTCGCGCGATGGGTATCTCGGCGTGCAGCACAACAGCGCCATCGTATGGTCGTCGGATATTTTCCCGACGTGGGACACGCTGAAGCGGCAGATTCCGACCGGGCTCGACGTGGCCGCATCAGGGTTGAATTACTGGAGCAACGACACCGGCGGCTGGCAGTATCTTCCGCCGGCGCACCACCCGGAGCACCCGCCGCTGCTCGATCCCTCGGACGCGCGGGACAACGTCGGCGGCTACGACGATTATCCGGAACTCTACACGCGCTGGTTCGAATACGCGACCTTCCTGCCCATCATGCGCACGCACGGCAGCCGCAAGCACAACGAGGTTTGGTCGTATGGCAAGCAGGCGGAGCCGATTCTGGAGCAGTATCTGAAGCTGCGCTACGAGCTGATGCCTTACATCTATTCGCTGGGCTATTTCACGCACGAGACGGGCGCGCCGTTCATGCGAGCGCTGTTCATGGACTTCCCGGGCGATCCCAAAGTCGCGGACATTGGCGACGAGTATATGTTTGGGCCGGCGTTCCTGGTGGCTCCGGTGACGGACCAGGGCGCGACCACGAAACAGGTCTACTTGCCGGCAGGCGTGGACTGGTACAACTACTGGACCCACGAGCGCCTGCATGGCGGCCAGTCGGTGACGGTGAACGCGCCGATCGACAAGCTGCCGCTGTTTGTTCGTGCGGGATCGATTCTTCCGCTGGGCAACGCGGTGGAGAGCACGGGCGAGAAGCAGAGCATTACGAAGGTTCAGGTCTGGCCTGGGGCGAATGCCGATTTTGCTCTCTACCAGGACGACGGCCGGACGTACGCCTACGAAAAGGGCGACTTCCAGCTGACCCGTCTGCACTGGGATGACGCGGGCCAGAAGTTGACGCACACCGGCGCGTCGGCATGGAGCGAGCCGGATACACAGATGGTGGAGTTGGTGCAGCCGCCGCACTGACGGACGGACGCGGCAGCGCGGGCGGGAGCGGATTCTCCGCACAATGCGCGTCCGCAATCTTCTGCAACTGAATCAGCAGCTTAGGGGATTTCCTTCAACCGCGACATCAGCCAGAGATCCCAACCGCTGCCGGCGTGCTCTAGTGCGCGTACTTGTTGATGAGCGTGATCGTTATCACGATCAATACCACCGCTGCGATCAGTCCCGTTGCCGCCATCGTTCCCAGACTCATAATGTCTCCTGTCCGTCCCTCGCCGCGGCCCGGGTTGCGAGCTCCGCATCCGCGTACCGAGGAACGCTCCAGGATAGAGCCTTCCCGCTGTTCGCTCAGTGATGGCGATCACGAAGGCCTATCTCTGACCCGCCGCGGTAACGGGCCACGCCGGCCCTCAGTCCGACCACGGGGCGGGAGAGCGATCCCAACGATGCTTGCGCATCTTCAGGATCACGCCTGCATCGAGGCCTCCAGCATCGCTGAGGGCAAGATTGCCGCGGACGTGCTCTTCCTTGCGCATGCCCACGATGATGGTGCTGACGACCGGATTAGAAAGGATGAATCGGATGGCCAGCTCGGGCAATGTCATGCCGGAGGGAAGGTCTTCGCGCAGGCGGTCGACGCGATCGAGGGTCGCGTTGAGGTTCTTGGGATTGAAGTAGCCTTTGCGCCAGTCGCCCTCGGGAAAGGTGGTGTCGCGGGTCATTTTGCCGCCGAGCGAGCCCTCGTCGAGAGGGACGCGGGCGATGACGCCGATTTTGTGCTCCTCGCAAACGGGGAACAGTTCGTCTTCGGGATTCTGGTCGAAGAGGTTGTAGATGACCTGCACAGCATCGACGAGGCCGGTGCGGATGGCGCGGATCCCGTTGGCCGGCTGCCAGCGATTGAGGCTCAGCCCGAAGGCGTGGATGATCTTGTCGTGCTTGAGCTTTTCGACGGCGTTGCGAAACTCGGGGCGGTCGGTCCAGGAATCCTCCCAGACGTGGAATTGCAGCAGGTCGATGGTGTCGACGCCGAGGGTGTGGCGGATCCTATCGGCATGGGCGAAGACGTGATCGGCGGGGAAAACGTCGTTGTAGTCGTAGGTGGGTAGCGCCGGCCAGCGGCCGTTCTTCGGAGGGATCTTGGAGGCGGAGTAGAGGCGCTTCCCTGGATTGGCGGCGAGGGTTTTGCCGAGGAAGCCGTCGCTCTTCCCTTCTCCGTAGGCCCAGGCCGTGTCGAAGAAGTTGCAGCCGAGATCGACGGCGAGCTGGAGGGCGCCGAGCGATGCGGCATCGTCGGAACCGCTCCAGCCGCTCATGCCCCAGAGGCCGCAACCGATGTCGGTAACGGAAAAGCCTGTTCTTCCCAGCGTGCGATGTTGCATCGTATCCCCCGAGCCTGTCGTAAAAATCAGTGCTCTTCCCTTATAGACTGCGGGAGCCTGGTACGCATCCTGCGCTGGTCCAGGAGGCAGCTGGATCGGAGGGGAACCAAAGTACTGTGTGGGATGCCCCCCTCCCCCCTGGGGGTTCGGGGGCTGATGTGGCGCATGTATTTGATTCCACGGAGCCGCGGTTTTCGCGGTGGCGTGTACCTATTTGATTCTTTAATAGGTTGCGGGTATCCATTGTGGTTTCTTATTGCTGCGATGCGCCCCGCCGGCGAGTCCCGTCTTTCTATTTGAAAACAAAATGGAAGTCGTCAACGAATAACATTCCAAAGCCTGTAGCCTGTAGCCTGCAGCCCGCAGCCTGCAGCTGGCAACCTGCGGAGAGTTTCGAAGCGTGAAGTGTGAACCGCGTTGGGAACAAGACAAAAGGCCCAGCCGCTGTGGCTGAGCCTTTTTCTTTTTCTATTCTAAGTTCAGGATATCACATGGGGACAATAAAGCCGCCAATTATGATTGGCTGTAAGTAGCGCGGAATCAGCATAAGTTACTTTGGATAAGTGGTGGAAACTTGACAAGAAAAGCCGTTTAGCGAGAAACGTTTAGCGAGAGGCGTTTAGCGAGAGGCGTTTAGCAAAAGACGTTTAGCGAAGGCCGTTTAGCACAAAGCGCTTAGCGAAAACCACGCGCAGCGCGGAAGGGGAAAAGCCCCAGCGGGAAGGTTTTGGGCTCACGAGGGTCCGTGTGCCGTCCCACTCAAGCCAAAAGAAGGNNACGAGGGTCCGTGTGCCGTCCCGCTCAGGCCAGAAGAAGGCTTGCATGGGCCACCCGCCCAGTAGCGGCCTTGGTGTGGGAGCGGGCTGAAATAAACCCAGTTCGTCCGGTTGGGCAGGCTGCTTGAGAAGCATCGGCGGGTTCCAGGCACCGGTCATGTGAAGCCCGTTTGCGGGGACCTGTTTCGGGATGCAAGCGAAGTCGGGGCTCTCGCGGGGTCCTTGTGGGTCTTAAGCGACCCCGCGAGATACCATGGCAGAAAGCACAAATAAGGAGGCCGCGGATGCCTTTATTCGAGACCGTCGTTGCGGTTCTTGGGCCTGCCATTGCGAAGACCGTATTGAAGCTTTGGACAGGTGACAATAAGGTCGTTTCGGAAGGGGCCGATTCCGCGGTGGGCGCACTAGAGAAGCTAATCCCGGAGATTAGGG
>PMAD01000126.1 GCA_003152415.1 Acidobacterium sp. | reverse complement strand
CCACTTTGCGTCCTAAGCCCCTTCTAATAATAGGGGATAAGAAATAAAAGGCCGCGCCCGAAGCGCGGCCTTTTCCGTCCCCGGAGGAATCCTATGGCCGTCCCATCACAACTCGGCTGCCCAAACCGCAACCGCCTCACCGCCGCCGCGTCTGCCCTCGAACGCGGTCGCCTCTGTGACAAAAGCGGCCGTCTGTATGACAAAGACAGCCGCCTGTGTAACAAACCCGGCCGTCTGTGTAACAAACGCAGCCGTCTCCTAACTGATCCGTTTTCAAAAACATCCAGCCACGCGCCTGTTGTCGAGCTCGTCAGCCCCCAGCCCAACCCCAGCCAAATCAATGACCGTCCCGCACCAGGGGGGGAGGGGGGTGGGGGGTGGTCCCAAACACGAAAGTTATGCCAGATCGCTCCGAGCTCCCGGCTCCAGGCTCCCGGCCACTAGCTACCGGCTACAGGCTACGGGCTGCTCTCCCTCAGTGCCCCGTTTCCGTGTAGAACCCAGCCAGATCGTGCTTGAACTCCTTCAGCGCATCCGTGTTCAGATACACCATGTGGCCGGAGGGGTAGTAGCCGAACTCCACGTTTTTGGCCAGCGCCGGGGTCAGCATCATGTGCTCGAGGTCGTACTCGGTGATGAAGAACGGCGTGGCCAGGTCGAAGTATCCGTTCGCCGAGAAGACCTTCATCTTCGGATCCTTGCGCATCGCGTCCGCCAGGTCGCCGGCCAGGTAGGGCGATCCGCCCCGTCCGCCGCCGCCGCCGGGGAATCGCGCGCCCGGCATCCGGTGGGTCATATCCCACGGCACTTCCGACGCCGACGACACATGATAGGTATCCGTCGTCTCCCACTTCAGGTCGTTCGCCAGGTAGTTGTGGAAGGCTGCGACAAATGCGCCCGCAATGCCCGTGTCGGACGGATCGTAACCCGGGGCTTCGCCGGCATTGTCGACGTCGCTCCCTTCGAAGCGCGCGTCATAGCGGCCCAGAATGCCGCCGTCCTCCCGCATCAGCTCCTTGCGGAAGCGCGATGGATTGATACGCAGGTTCGCGTCTTTCACGTACTGCACGCTCAATCCGGTGAACTGCGCCACCTTTGCCGCTACCGCATTGAACTGCTCCGGCGAGATCCGATCACCCAGGCGCAGGGCCGTGGCATATTCGCCTCGCGCGTAGGCACGCACCTCGTTCAGATACGCCTTCACGTCGGGCGGTTTGTTCTGCAGTTTGTTGTGGTACCACGCGATGGCCGCGTAGGAAGGCAGGGTGCCGACGGAATTCTCGTCCAGCCCGGGCGACCCCACGGCGAAGTTGAGGATCGACGAAAGCAGAACCACCCCATTCACCGAGACGCCGTCCTCCTGCAGCGCGTCGGCCAGGCCCGCCGATCGTGGCGTGCCGTAGGACTCGCCGAAGAGATACTTCGGCGAATTCCACCGATTGTTCACCGTGATGTAGCGGATCACGAACTTGTCGAACGCCTTGATGTCCTGATCGACACCACGAAAGTCCTTATCCGTGCCTTTGCCCACCGTCTTCGAGAAGCCGGTCAGCGGCGCATCGACAAAGACCAGATCGCTCTTGTCGAGCAGGCTGGACTGGTTCGGCACCAGCTGGTAGGGTGCCGGACCAGTAGCATCCGGGCTGTCCGTGACCACCCGCATGGGCCCGAACGATCCCATGTGTAGCCAGATGGTCGCCGAACCGGGTCCGCCGTTGTACAGAAACGTCACCGGCCGCGATGTGGCCTCGGCGCCATCGAGCGTGTAGGCCACATAAAAGATGCTGCCGTACGGATGGTCGTCTTCGCCGTCGCGGATCAGCAGGGTTCCGGCGGTCGCCGTGTAGTGCAGATCTTTGCCGTCGAGGGTGAGATCGTGGTGGGTGACCGAACTTTTCTCGGGCGGAATGGGGGGAGTGGGTGGTTCGGGCTTCGCGGCATCGCCAGTTCGGGCTTCATCGGAGCGCGGCTGCCGCTGCTCCTGTCCGCGAACCGCTTGTGCCGTACAGACCAGGGACAACGCGCCCAAAACGAGGGCGCAGAACGTGCGCTCAAACTGGCTCAACACGTGACCTCCGAAATTTGTGACGATTGGTCGTGGAAAACGGTCTGGGGTGACCGTTTCAGTGACGAATCAGCGACCGATTCAGTCTCACGCAGATCGGAAATTATGGCAAGACCGCGGGAATGCGGCCATTGGGAATAGGTTTTAGCCCGGTCTTAAGCGCCGGTTCCGCGCACCACGACGTTGGCGGTCTGAACCAGAATCCGCAGATCGAGCCAGAAGCTCCAGTTCTCCACGTAGGCCGTGTCAAGCGCGATGTACTTGGCAAAGGAAGGATCGTGCCGCGCCTGCACCTGCCAAAGGCCGGTTAGGCCGGGCAGCACTTCGAGGCGCCGGAAATGCTCGAGCTCGTACTTCTCCACCTCAGAGGCGATCGGAGGCCGAGGTCCAACGATGCTCATTTCGCCGCGCAGCACATTCAGGAACTGCGGCAGTTCGTCCAGGCTGTATTTGCGCAGAAATTTGCCCAGCCGCGTAACGCGCGGATCGTTGGACACCTTGAACAGGATGCCGTCGCGCTCGTTCAGCGCCGTCAGATCCTTCTTCATGTTGTCCGCGTTATTGACCATGGTGCGGAACTTGAAGCAGGGGAAAACCCTTCCGCGCTTGCCGATGCGGTCGGAAACGTAGAGGATCGGTCCTTCGCTGTCCAGTTTCACGGCAATCACTACAGCCAGCATCAGCGGCGAGGTGACGATCAGCGCCAGAAACGACAGCACGATATCTACCAGACGCTTGAAGAAAAGTCCGATTACGCGCGGCTCGCGGCGGTGCAGCGGCGCCACGGGAAAGATTCCCAGATACTCCACCGGCGCGTTGGTGGTCAGTTCGCCGTAGTATCCGGAAATCGCGCGCACATCGATGTCCAGCTCGCGCGCGTCCTGCACCAGACGGATGGCGCTTTCGGTCGGATAGAACTCCGCGATCACCAGCTCATCCACGAAGTGCTGTCGCGACACCTGGCGGATTTTGTCCACGCCGCCCAGAATCTGATCCGGGGCGATTTCCGCGCTTACCGGAGATCCGGGCGCCGAGACAAAACCCACAAAACGGTAACCCAAACGGCGGTGATCGCGGATTTGCCGGCTCAGCGCATAACTCAGCTGATTCGTTCCCAGAACGACAACATTGCGCAGTTCGATTCCCTGTTCGAACTGACGATGGCGCGAATAGCGCCACACAGCCCTGCGCACGCAAAGCGTGGCCGTTGCCGTACCCACCAGCAACATCACCAGGATCCGCGAAATGCTTTCCGCGTGGAACATGTACAAAGCGCCGCACAGAAGCAGGCCGGCGTTCAGGCAGCCCTGAATCACCAGGCGCAGCTCATGGGTTCCGGAACCGGTGGGCACCGTCGCATACAAGCCATAGCGCCGCGCCACCAGGACGTAGGCCAGCATGAACCAGCCCAGAAAAAAGAAGTCAATCGTCGCCGGCCAATAATGCGTTGCCCCGGTGCCAACAGTGGTGCCGATCTTCGCTACCACGACCGCGCGGAGCGCCAGGGCCAGGCCAAACGCCAGCAAGATCATGACCACATCGGTGGACATCATGACCACCGACGCTACCGTCGATGGTCCAATAAGCGCATGACGCGTGGTTGCGGGGAGCTGCAAAACCGGTGCCTGGGGCCTTTTTGCCGGTTCGCCGTTCCGCAGGTATTCAGATGTAGCCATGTCTTCCGATGCTGGCCGGAGTGCGCTCCGGCAGGCTGAGCAAATCTCTAAACTGGCATCCTGGAAGGATGTCAACCGAGATTGCGATGGTCTCGAAGCTCAGATGCGAAGTTGAGGTTTACGTTGCTTCCTGCAACTCAAGGCTGCGATCTTTCGTTTGTTGTCTCCGGATCCGGCGGAATCCAGTGTCCCTGCAGCAAACCCCATGGAAGGAAAAAAGTCTTACCGATATAGAAACCATACATGAATTTGCCTGCTTTTGCAGCGATGGCGGATCGCGCAGGCAGGCAGACAGCATTTCGTCAACCTGAGCGGCCCACCTCGCGACCATTTCCGCACCGCACAACTGTTCCCTCGATCTTAGAATCGTCGCAGCGACTGTGTCGATTGAATTCTGGACACTTCCTGACCGGATGTGCCGCTTTTTCCCGCATTGAACCTCTCGTTACAAAGGTTTCGTTGCATCCGTTGCCCGGACGCCCAGTGGATAAGTTTGGCCGCCAGTCACGCCTTAAAGCTCGGTTCCGGCTGATCGAGGCAGACCTCCACTACGGCTATGACGTCGTCCCATTTGGTTGCATGACCCAGCGTTTCATCGATGACGAAAGTGGTTCGAATCTCTGCCGCGATGCTCTTCGGATCGTGGCCTTTCATTAATATGAGGACAAGATTCGGCGGGCCCGGACGCTTCGCCACCGAGCCAGGGCAGTTCCACCGCAATTGAGCTACCCGAAACACACGAGGAACCCATGCACGAATTCCCCCGCATCCGCCGCCTTCCCGCCTATGTCTTCAACATTACCGGCGAACTCAAGGCCGCCGCGCGGCGCCGGGGCGAAGACATCATCGACTTCGGCATGGGCAATCCCGATGGCGCCACTCCGCAGCACATTGTCGAGAAGATGATTGAAGCAGCCCAACGCCCGGAAACCCACCGTTACTCGCTCTCCAAAGGCATTCCAAGGCTGCGCCGTGCCATTACGAAGTGGTACGACACCCGCTACGGCGTCAGCCTCGACCCGGATACCGAAGCCATCGTCACCATCGGCTCCAAGGAAGGCATTGCGCACCTCTGCCTCGCCACCCTCGACCAGGGCGATGTCGTCATGGTTCCCAATCCGAGCTATCCGATTCACATCTACGGTCCGGTTATTGCCGGGGCGAACATCCGCAGCGTCGCCATTCACGATGCCAACGCCTTTTTGGCGGAGCTGGAGCAGGCTATTCCGCTCATGTATCCGCGCCCGAAAATGCTGATCCTGAATTTCCCGGCCAACCCGACCACGCAATGTGTCGATCTGCACTTTTTTGAGCGCGTCGTTGGCCTCTGCCGCCAGCACCAAATATGGCTGGTCCACGACCTCGCCTACGCCGACATTGTCTTCGACGGATACCGCGCTCCTTCGGTGCTCGAAGTCCCGGGCGCAAAAGAGGTCGCTGTCGAGTTCTTCACTCTCTCCAAGAGCTACAACATGCCGGGATGGCGCGTCGGATTCATGGTCGGCAATCCGGAACTGGTCTCTGCCCTCGCTCGTCTAAAAAGCTACTTTGATTACGGCACCTTCACGCCCATTCAGGTCGCCGCCATCCTCGCGCTCGAAGGACCGCAGGAATGCGTTGCCGAGATTCGTGACAATTATTGCCGTCGCCGCGACTGCCTGGTCAGCGGCCTCAACAAAGCCGGCTGGGAAATCGCCGCGCCGAAAGCAACGATGTTCGTCTGGGCGCCCATNNCGAGGCCAAGGTTGCCGTCAGTCCCGGCATCGGCTTCGGCGAGTATGGCGACGGTCATGTCCGCTTCGCTTTAATTGAAAATGAAGAGCGCACTCGTCAGGCTTTGCGAGGCATTCGCCAGATGTTTCAGCGCGAAGGGGTTTCCGCGCATGCCGCCGGTTGACGCCGTTTACTGAGGCTGCGGCTCTGTTACTGTCGGAACCGCGTCGTCCGGTTCGGAGACTGCCCTGGCAATCAGTTTCGTGGTGCTGAAGCCCTCGACGGTCGGCACAATCCTGACGCGGCCGCCCCAGGAGCGCACCTGCTCTGCCCCGACGATCGTCTCTTCGCGGTAGTCACCGCCCTTCACCAGCACGTCGGGCCGCAGGGCCTCGATTAACCGCAATGGCGTCGGATCGTCGAAGACGATCACGGCGTCGACCGCCGCCAGCGCCGCCAGAATGCGGCCTCGCTCCCGTTCTCCCACGATTGGGCGCGTCGGCCCTTTCAGCCCACGCACCGACGCGTCGCTGTTGATCCCCACCACCAGCCTGCCGCCCTCGCGCCGCGCCTCTTCGAGAAGCGTGATGTGCCCGACATGCAGCAGGTCAAAGCACCCATTCGTGAAAACCACGCTTTCTCCCGCCGAACGCCAGGCGGCCGCCCGCATCTTCAGTTGTTCCGGGGTGAGGACTTTTTCCTGAGCATGCAACTCGATCTCTGGCATGAGGCTGCTCAGCAGTTCGCCGCGCTCCACCGGCACGGTCCCAACTTTCCCCACAACGATACCCGCGGTCACGTTGGCCAGCTGCGCTGCGGTCTCCATCTCCAGGCGGCTGGCTGCCGCCAGAGCCAGAGTGGCAATCACCGTATCCCCGGCGCCTGAAACATCGAACACCTGCCGTGCCGCTGCGGGAGCGACAAATCGGGAATGCTCGCGGAGAACCGCGATCCCCTTCTCACTCATCGTCGCAACCAGGCACTGCAGGCCCAGCTGCGGAACCAGAGCCTGCCCGGCTGCCAGCAGGGCGTCCAGGTTCTGCGGCGGGACGCCGGCTGCTATCGATAGCTCGGTGAGATTCGGGCAGATCGCCGTTGCTCCCCGATACCGCGTAAAATCGCGCTGCTTCGGGTCCACCAACACGGGAATGCCGCGCCGGCTCGCCGCCCGGATCACCTGCTGGCACACCTCTTCGGTCAGAACCCCCTTGGCGTAATCGGAGAGCACCACTGCATTGGCCGTCTCCAGCGCGGCGTCGACCTTGCCGATCAGGGCTGTGTAGGCTTCCGCAGGGTATCCATCGGTCTGCTCTGTGTCGAGGCGCAGCATCTGCTGCTTACCACTCAGGATCCTCAGCTTGCTCGTGGTGGGATGGGTACTGACCGCCGTCAGGGTGACTTCGACTCCAGCCTCCTGCAAGCTCTTTTCCAGCGCGAGAGCGTCTGCATCGTCGCCGCAAAAACCGAAGAGCGCCGCCCTTGCGCCGAGTCCGACAAGATTCATGGCGACGTTGGCGGCGCCGCCTGGCCGCTCTGTGCGATGCCCGCAGCGCACGACCGGCACCGGCGCTTCCGGAGAGATTCGATCAACGTCCCCCCAAATGTAGCGGTCAAGCATCAGGTCGCCCACCACCAGCACACGGGTGTTACGCCACTCCCCTTCGATAAGCTGCATGACGCGATGGAGATCCTGAATCATGCTTTTTCGGGCACCGCCTATTGGTCCGGTCACCGGAGCAACCTGCGCCCGGCTACCGATTCTTCGCTATCATACTAGCCACCGCACCTCCTGATTTTCCGCGGACAGCGTTGAGCCTGTGACCTTTTCCTCTTCTGGTATCCGTTACGTCTTCCTCGATCGCGACGGCGTCATCAATCGCAAGCCCCCTGAAGGCGCGTACATCAGCCAATGGAGCGATTTTCATTTTCTTCCCGGCGCCGAGTCGGCACTTGCCGCGCTCAATCGTTCCAACCGGCGGGTCATCGTCGTCAGCAACCAACGCGGTATCGCACTCGGCTACTACACCGCTGCGGACGTGCAAGGTCTCCACGCCCGACTGCAGGATCATCTCGGCGCCCACAGCGCCAGAATCGACGCGTTCTATTACTGCCCGCACGACAAAGAGCAGTGCGGCTGCCGGAAGCCAGGTCCCGGTCTTTTCCTGCAGGCTTTCCGCGATTTCAAGGAAGCTTCGCCTGCCAGCAGCGTGATGATCGGCGACTCCCTTTCCGACATCGAAGCAGCCAGACGGCTCGGGATTCATTCGATTTTCATTCAGGGCGACCCCGAAACCCGGAAACCTGGCGCAGACGCGGCCGCCGCGCTCGCTGACGCTGTTTCCGGCTCGCTGCTCCAGGCCGTCGAAGAGTATCTTTCATGAATTTCAGACCAGCATCGGCTCGGTCTGCACGAAAGTCTCCCGCACGCCCTCTTCGAGGGAGGTCATGGGAAGATCGCATCCCGTCTCACGAAGCCCGGTCAGGTCGGCTTCCGTGAAGTGCTGGTAGCGAGCGCTCAAATCAGAGGGAAACGGAATGTACTCGATCCTGGCATTCCCATGGACCTGCATCAGGGCCCGCGCTACCTCGTTAAAGCTGCTCGATCGGCCGGATCCGGCATTCACCACGGCCTGCCAGGTTCTCCTCTTTTCCCCCACCTGCGGCGCCCAGGGTCCGGCCTGCGCGTAGTAGAGGTTCAACTGCGCAAGATCGCGGACAAAAACGAAATCACGGCGCTGCTCCCCGTTGCCATACCCGCCTGACGCCTCGAACAGTTCCACTTTTCCTGTATCGACGATCTGTTTTGAAAAGTGATGGACGACGGAAGCCATGCGTCCCTTATGTGCTTCACGCGGCCCGTAGACGTTGAAGTAGCGCAGCCCCACCACCGTGATCGGCAATGATCCTTCGGCGATTCGCTGGCGAACATGATGATCGAATGCCAGCTTGGAAAAGCCGTAGATATTCAGCGGCCTTTCATTCTCCAGCGTGGGCGTAAAGTGTCCGGGACCGCTCAAACCATATACCGCGGCAGTGGACGCATAGATCAGCGGTGCTCCCTGCTCGATGGCATAGCCGAGAATCTCCTTCGAGCAGGTGAAGTTGTTGTCCATCATGTACACGCCGTCGTCCACCAGCGTGTTGGAACAGGCACCCTGATGAAAGATGGCTTCCACGCGCGGAATCCCCAGCGCCTTCGCAGCCAGCGCCCGGCGAAATTCCCGCTTGTCCATGTAGTCCACAAACCGGGCGCCATGGAGGTTGACGAGCTTGCGCGAGTCGGCCAGGTTGTCGACGATCAGAATGTCGGCAATTCCATGCCGGTTCAGTTCGTGAACCAGATTGCTGCCGATGAACCCCGCACCGCCCGTCACGATATACATGCTGGCCGCCCTTCAGGTGCGTTGCGAAACCCGTGCACCCCGTCCCTGATTCCACGCTACCATCGCCGCTGCGAACATTTCATCCGTGGTGATGGAAGTCAGACACTTCTGCCGGTTCACCACGCAAGTCTCCAGCCGGCAATGCGCGCACTCCACGGTGTGGTAGACGATGCTGTGCCCGGTTCCCGCCGGATACCATTTTCCCCTGTAATCCCTCGCCGCAAATGCAATCGCACACGGCACGCCGCCGATCGCGGCCAAGTGCATCGGACCGCTGTCCGGACCCAGAAACAATTCGGCATTTCGAAGGACTGCGGCGGTCTCCCGCGACGTTACGGTCCCGCACAGATTCACTACCGGGCCTCGCCACCCCGCCGCGGCGTATTCGCTGACGGCCGCGTCCTCTTCGGCGCCGACCAGCACCAGGGCGTGATGGGGAAACTCTCCACTGAGCCTGGCCAGCAGCGTCCTCCAGTTCTCTTGCCCCCAGTCCTTGGCCTGCATCTTCGTTCCCGGCCCGCAGGCCACGATCGGTCGATCCACGACCGCGGTCAGGACCTCACACGCCTTCCTCTTTTCCGACTCCGTCAGGCGCAGATCCCACCAGCGCAGGTCGTCGACCTCCACCTCGCCCAGCGGTCGCACGCAGCGCAGCAGTCGCGCCGCCTCCGCTTCCCACAGGTCCTTCTCCGGCAGGAAGCGGCATTCCTCCAGATCTCCCACCGGAAGGCCCACGATGTGACGAACTCCGCAGAACCGGAAGAACTGCGCATCCCGTCTGACGGTTTGCTCTCCTCGCGGCGCCGTGAGATAGATCAGCACTTCAGGACGA
>PMAD01000122.1:13263-13573 GCA_003152415.1 Acidobacterium sp. | reverse complement strand
GTCGCCGCCATCTGCGCGGCCACCCTTGCGCTCGCGCGTGCCGGCTTTCTCGACAATCGCCTGCATACCAGCAACGC
The DNA here is from genome assembly GCA_003152415.1 of Acidobacterium sp. Classification (GTDB taxonomy): domain Bacteria; phylum Acidobacteriota; class Terriglobia; order Terriglobales; family Acidobacteriaceae; genus Palsa-343. The sequence goes on along the minus strand of PMAD01000122.1, from coordinate 13,496 downwards.
GCCCGAGTATCTCAAAGCCAGCCGTTACCGCGGCAGCTCCCTCTACCGCAACATCCCCGCGATCGCCGACGGCAACCTTATCACCGCGTCGGGAACGGCGCCCGTTGACTTCGCCTATCAAATCTTCGGAACCCTCAATCTCTACCCCGAAGCCGCGCTCAACGCGTGGTACTCGCTGTTCAAGAGCGGCGACGCCTCGAAGTACTATGCGCTCGCCGGGGCCGAGCGAGCCC
>PMAD01000122.1:12670-13229 GCA_003152415.1 Acidobacterium sp. | reverse complement strand
TCTCCCGCTGGACCGACTTCCTGACCACCGACGGCGAAAAACCCACTCGCAATCGCGACGGCGAATTTGAAGAGCCACCCGCGACGCGCGCCGCTCTCCTCGCCACATGGGAGTCCGGCTGGTCCAGCGTCTTCTCCGCGCTCCGGCCGCTCACCGAGGCCGACCTCACCCGCACCGTCACCATCCGCGGCGAAGCCCACTCCGTCATGCAGGCTATCAACCGCCAGCTTGCGCACTACCCCCACCACATCGGCCAAATCGTCCTCCTAGCGAAACACTTCGCCGGTGACCACTGGCAGTCCCTCAGCATTCCGCGCAAGGGTTCAGTGGAATTCAATCGCAAAGTTGCTGCTGGAAAAGCGAGTCAGCTGTAAGGCTCAGAGATTTGTGACGAACAGCACGACGCGCGATAGCCCGGAGCTCTGCCCCCGGCGATAATTCCTTATGCAGACCCTTCTCCGCGATCTCCGTTTCGGCCTGCGCATGCTCCGCCGCAATCCGGCCTTCACCCTTGTCGCCATGCTCACCTTGGCGCTTGCCATCGGAGCCAACACCGCCA
>PMAD01000122.1:2306-12621 GCA_003152415.1 Acidobacterium sp. | reverse complement strand
AACTTCAACCTCACCGGCGTCGGCGAGCCCGTGCAGGTCCCGGTTGCCCGCGTCACGCCGAACTTCTTCTCGATGCTCGGCGTCCGCCCCGAACTTGGTCGCGGGTTCATTGCGGAGGAAGGACGCTCCGAAGGGCATCCTGTCGTCCTGCTCAGCAATACACTCTGGCGCACGCGCTTCAACAGGAATCCCAACATCGTTGGAACCAGCATCTCGCTCGATGGTGTCTCGCACACGGTCATCGGAGTGCTGCCCGCGGGCGTGCAGTTCCCCTTCGTCGGCAAAGCCGATGTCTGGACCCCGCGCTACTTCGAGCTGACCCTCATGCCCGCTGCGCGCATTCGCATGGGCGTTGGCTATCTCGGATTCGCCGCGCGTCTCGCCCCCGGCGCCACGCTGGCCCAGGCCGATGCCGAGCTCGCCGTCCTCGATCGGCAATACCGCGCCGAGAATCCCACCGCGCCCGACGCCGCTGCCTCGCGCGCCATGATCGTCACGCCCCTCCGCGACGTTGTCGTCGCCGACCTGCGCTCGAAACTCTGGATTCTTTCCGCCGCCGTCGCCGTCCTGCTCCTCATCGGCTGCGCCAACGTCGCCAGCCTGCTGCTCTCCCGCGCGCTCGCCCGCCGCCGCGAACTCGCCGTCCGCGCCGCTCTCGGAGCCAGCCGCTCCGCCGTCATCCGCCAGTTGCTCACCGAAAGCATGATCCTCGCTTGCGCCGCCGGAATTTTCGGCATCGCGCTCGGCTTCGCGGCCGATCGCGCACTCACGGCGTGGGGCGCCACCCAGCTCCCCGACGGCATCCCCGTCACCCTCGACGCCCGCGTTCTCCTCTTCGCCGTCGTCATCTCCTTCCTCACCGGCATCCTCACCGGCCTTTTCCCCGCGCTGCAAATCGCGCGTACCGACCTCAACTCCACGCTGCGCGACGAGGGCCGCGGCCTCGCCGGCAGCCGCTCACGCGGCCGTCTGCGCAGCCTTCTCGTCGTCGGACAAGTCGCGCTCTCGCTCCTGCTCCTCATCTGCGCCGGCCTGCTGGTGCGCAGTTTCGACCGCCTCCTCCAGGTCGATCCCGGCTTCGATTCGAGCAACGTCCTCACCATGGGCATCTCGCTGCCCACCGAAAAGTACGCGAAGCCCGATCAGCAAACCGGCTTCTTCGATGAAACCCTCCGCCGCGTCTCCGCGCTGCCCGGCGTGCGCAGCGCCGCTATCTCTGCCGCGCTGCCGCTCAGCTTCACGCGCGTCACGCCGGTTCTGCCGGAAGGCCAGCCCGCCGTTCCGCTCGCGCAACGCCCTTTCATCGACATTGAAGCCATCAGCCCGCAGTGGTTCGAAACCATGCGCGTCCCGTTGCTCGCCGGCCGCACCTTCACCGCCGCCGACGACGGCCAGGCGCCGAAAGTCGTCATCGTGAACCAGACCTGTGCGCGCCGCTTCTGGCCGGGTGAAAATCCCATCGGTAAAACCTTCATCGTCGGCCGCGGCCCCATGGCCTCCGAAGTTGTCGGCGTCGCTGCCGACATCCGCAACAACGGCCTCGCCGCCGACACGCAGCCGCAGCTCTGGCTGCCCTTCAAGCAACTCCCCTGGGGAGACATGAACCTGCTCGTGCGCACCGCCGTTCCGCCCCTGCAGATGGCCGCCGCCGTCCACGCGCAAATCTCCGCCGTCGATCCCGACCAGCCCGTCACCGCCATCCAATCTGTCGACGACCTCATGAACACCGGGCGCGCGCAGCCGCGCTTCACCATGGTCCTGCTCGCCGTCTTCTCCATCACTGCCCTCGCCCTCGCCGCCATCGGCCTCGCCGCCATGCTCGCGTGGACCGTTGTCCAGCGCCGTCAGGAAATGGCCATCCGCCTCGCTCTCGGCGCCGAGCGCAGCGACATCCTCTGGCTCGTCGTCCGCCACGGACTCACACTCGCCCTCAGCGGCATCGCCCTCGGCCTCGCCGCCGGATTCCTCCTCACCCGCCTCATGTCCAGCGTCCTCTACAAGACCAGCGCGCACGACCTCCGCACCTTCGCCCTCGCGCCCCTGGTTTTCCTGTTGATCGCCTGGCTGGCCAGCTATCTCCCCGCCCGCCGCGCCACCAAAGTCGATCCGCTGGACACGCTCAAGGCCGGCTGAGATTCCAACCTCGCCGACCCGGCTAACCCGGGCCGGGGTCTGCCGATTGCCACGCGTGAGCCGAAGGATGACTGCACACGCCCCAGCATGACGGTCTGGATGCCCATTGCCCGCCCTGAGGAACATCGCAGGACCTCGCCCCTTAAAGAAGGCCGAGCCGCGAATACTCGGCGTTGACGACCTCGTAGCACTCGCAGGCGGCTTTCACCAGCCCTGCGTGATCCTGAATCGTCACCCGCCCGCGCTTGTATTCGATGAATCCCGCCTTCTGCAGGACCCCAGCCGCCACGCTGATCGAGCTGCGCCGCGTCCCCAGCATCATCGCCAGCATGTCCTGGGTCACGGCAGCGTGGCCTGCCTGGATTCTGTCGGCGCACATCAGGATCCAGCGAGCCAGACGCTCCGGCAGCTCGTGCACGCGATTGCATGCGGCGGTCTGCCCGGTCTGAATCAGCAGCGAATGCACGCTGCGCAGAAGGCAATGCCGCAGCTGCGGCGACGCCTCAGAATGCTCCTGCAAAATTTTGGCTTTGATGCCGTACCCGTGCCCCGCGATCGCCATGAAGCATCGGCTCGGCGTATGAGACCCGCCCAGGATCGCAGCCGCGCCCACAAATCCGTCCCGGCCAATCCTGCCCACCTCCACGGTGGCGCCGCTGGTCATGGTCACCACCATCGAGCACATACCGTCCTCCAGGAAGTACACGGTATCCACTCTTCCCCCCGCTTCGTGCAGGGTTCGATTCACGGGTAAGTCGACAGGCGTCAGGTGCCTGGCCAGTTGCTCGATCAAATCCGCCGGCAACGAAGCCAGCAGTCGGTTTCTATAAGGCTTCCGGGCAGAAGTTGTAGCCACACACGACCTCCTTTGGCACATCCGGGTCACGTGAACCACACCTGATGCGCCAAGGGATCGGCTGCCAGCGCCCTGACTTCAGAGCACCGGGGCTGCGTATGAAAGATGCAGCGTGATAATACGCTCCTGCCCCGGGAATTAGAGGCAATGTCATGAAGGGACCTACTCCAAAGTAATGTAGCCGGGCACAAGTGAACCAAAAGCCCTGTGATTTACGAAAGGCACGATGTTAACTTGCACGCGCGACGCGCTGCGCTGAACCAGCGGCGCCCGCGCGGCGCGTCGGAGCAAGCCAATGTGTGATAGTCACCGGATGTGAGTGGGACTGTCTGTCGCTTATCGAACTTAAGAGGCAACACACCTGGACCCGCCAGAGTCGCATTCAAGCCAACCGCCAAGCGAGCGCGACTGCACTACGAGCGATTGCGAGCGCGTTCCCTCGCCTGAATACGCGCCATCCATGACGCCGAGAGCATCGGTTCAGTGTCGAAATGGAGCGTCCAGCTTCAGTCAGCACTGTCAGGGAACACGCGAGGCGGCCTGCAATCGATTTTCCGCCATGGCGCGGACCGTCGCAGCTAATACCCTGCGTTTCCGGGTGCTTGTCGATTGTGGAAACATGCAAGTACCGACGTTCGGGCGCTCATGGAGACTACCCATGGCAGCTGATCGCGCTGACGCCGGCCAGGTTCTACTGTTACCCGATGAGCGAGGTCGATATCATGTTATCCACTGGGTTAACGGCTGACAATTTATTTTTCTTTACAACATCGGAGAAGTAACCGGCCCCCCGCCTATTACTTATAGGCACCGGACGCTGACGCGTGTTGTACTTTGGCATCTAAGCTCTTGACACCGCGTTGGTAGCCGCCCATACTCCGAATATTGAGGTCTCACAGATCGTTCGCCTGACCGCGACTTGTCTTCACCTTTACCCGTGCACCTGGACCTGGAGCCGCACGCCGCCCTGGGCGGCGCTGATTAACTCGTTGGAAACACGCTGAAGGATCAGTTGAGAATAGGGTTAAGGACGCGGATCTCTCTGGCTGACCGCACACCTCTCCTCTTCCCATTCCCCGTCCCGAAAGCGGCGTGCGGTTCCGGGCCCCAATGTTAGTAACCGCTGAAGGGAGATTCGCATGGTGAACAACCGCGCGAACCAGGATGTGACAAGCCCCTGTACTATTTACGGGAAGGTCAAGTCCTCACCTTTGATGCCTCTGGCCGCGCAGCCGAATCTGGGCGGAAACACATGCGCCACCCACTCTCCTGTCCCGCAGGCTGTCCGTGATGTTATTAACTTAGTCAAGGCCAGGGAAAAGGAGTCGCTCGGCGGATTTATTTCTCTTATGTTCGATAAGCGATAGACGATCCCGCTTACGTCCGGTGACTATCGCACATTACTTTGCCCTGAAAGCTTCATGCAGGGCCCCTTGGTTCAGCTTAAGAGCGTCTCGCGCTCAAGCTAATCATCGTGCCTTTCATGAATCAGGCCAGGGCCTTCGGTTCGCTTGTTCCCCCAACAACTGTTGACTTCCTCGCGGCGAAGACCGGCCAGAAGCGCGTTACCATCCTCATCCCTGCCGAAAAGGTGAGGCTGCAGCGAGCAGTACGCAGTCAGGCTAATTGTCTTAAGTTCAATTAAATAACACAGCCGCTTAGAGCAGGATAGCCGCCTGTATCTTCACGCGGTAACACTCTTTTATTCCTAAAGGGAAGTGCTTATGCCCATCATTGTCGTCCTCGCCGTGGGACTCGATTCCACCCTGCTCAGGACCCAGAATTCAGCCTGGACATCCGCCGGATTCATCGTCAAAGCCGCGGGCTCCGTCCGCGAAGCAATCGAGTGCTTCAGAGACGGTGATTTCGATCTGGTGCTCCTCGGCCCTTCGATTCCCCCCGAAGCCAGGCACGAATTCACCTTCCTCATTCGGGCCCTGGGTTCCCATGTGCCCGTGGCTCTCATTGCCAGATCCGCCGACGATTGCGACCCCTTTGCGGACGCGACCCTCAGAAAGCAGCCCTGGGATGTGATGCTCGCGGGCCTGGGGGAACTGGTCGCAAAGAGGCAGGAAGGCTGGCGATGAAGACCGTTGCGCACGCACACTTCGAAGAACACACGCCGCATGCCTTCGCGCAGATTGCATTCTCATCCCCCGTCACGCTCTTGCCGCTTTGGGAGTGGGACGACCCACGCTGGCTGCCCGGCAGAGCAGGAGAATTCTTCCGGGGTCTGCCGGATCAGGCCATGATTAAGCTTGTGCCGTTGGCTCCACTGTTCTCCTGCCCGGGGAATACTGTCCTGTTCGCCGAGGAGCAGCCACCCCGCTCCATCCTCTTCCTGCTGGAGGGGAAGGTGAAACTCTCCATGAACTCCGTCGAGGGCCGGCGCCTCATCCTCGGCATCGTCGGGCCGGGAGAAATTCTGGGCCTCGCCTCAGCGGTTTCCGGCTCCCCCTGGAACGTGACCGCGGAAACACAGTTACCCTGCGTGATAGGAGCGATCCAGCGGCAAAGCTTTCTCGACTTCCTGTTGAGTTATCCGCTTGCCTGCCAGAACGTGGCCCGCCAGCTCAGCCTCGATTCCCGCCGGAACTGCGATCAGCTGCGCACCGTCGGCCTTGCCTGGACTGCCGCCGCCAGGCTCGCCCGCCTCCTGCTGGAGTGGTGTGGCGAGGGCCGGCAGACCGAACGCGGCATCCGCTTCCTCTGCCCCCTTACCCACGAAGAGATCGGCGAGCACATCGGCGTTTCCCGCGAAACCGTCACCCGCACCCTGCACGGCTTCCGCAATCGCAAACTCGTCGAACAGCGTGGCTCGGCCCTCTTCGTCTCCAATCTGCGGGGCCTCGAGATTTACGCGCACGCCACTTTCCCTGACCCGTTGCGCAGCCTCACTCCGATTGGCCATCTGCCCCCGAAACCCTGGCCCTCCCCATCCCACGCGCCCCCCGCATCGATCCCCCCTGCTCGCTCAGAGCCCGCTGCGGGGCAGCGTCTGGCCTGACACCGCCCCGCGCGCCTTCACAATTCGTCGATGGCCTTCGCCGCCACCTGAATCGCCTCCGTGATTTTCCTCATCTGCTCCGGCGTCGCCTCACGCGACAGCCGCGCCATCACCGCCCCGCGCAGGTTCATGAACGCCTTCATGATTTCCGGCGACCGTCCCCGCTCGAAGCCCTTCCCCGCCTCATCCAGCCGCGCGAACAGCTCGTCGATGCGCTCCTGATTGGCCTTCAGGTACTCGATCCCCGCCGGCGTCACCGTGTAGACCTTCTTGTTGTCCGCCGAAGTCCATACGGAAGCGAGCCCCTCTTCTTCCAGCAGCGTCAACGTCGGGTAAATCACCCCCGGGCTCGGCGTGTATCCGCCTGAAAGCCGCTGCTCCATCTTCTTCATCAGCTGGTACCCGTAGCTTGGTTCCTCCGAGAGCAGCTTCAGGATCACCAGCTTCAGGTCGCCGGCGTCGAACAGCCGTTCCCGGCCACCGAATCCGCGCTCGAATCGTCCGCGCCGGCCCCCGCCGAAGCCCGAATGCCTTCCCCGACCCCCGAACTCGCTCTCCCGGCTGCCGCAAAATCCAGCCTCAAACCAGCCGCGCGAGCCCCGGTGTTCACAATGACGTCCTGCAAAGCGGCGTCTGCGGCCACCTCGATCTTCTTTTCTTTCAATTACTTGATCAAACATGTTCATTTCTCCTGCAGTCAATATATCGTGAGATATATCTTATGTCAACTCGAAAGATATATCTTTTCTGGACTCTCGCCTTGACAATCCGGCCACATCGACCGTAGTCTCGCCGCACCCAATCCCCCGAAAACCATTCCTCTCCGAAGGAGAAATCCTCATGCGCAAGCCCCTCTACGTCGCCGCTGCCCTCATGCTCCTGCTCGGCCTCGCCGCCGGCGTCCGTCCCGCGGCGGCTCAGTCAAAATCCGACGAGGCCGCCATCAAAGCCCTCTACAGCAAATTCAACGACGCCTTCAACAAAAAGGACGTCGACGGCATTATGTCCGTCTACGCCCCCGACGTCTTCGTTTTCGACGTCGTCCCGCCCCGCGAATATTCCGGCTGGGACGCCTACAAGAAGGACTGGCAGAGTGTCTTCAGCTCCTTCGCCGGCCCCGCCACCAACACCGTCTCCGACCTCAATATCACGGTCGTGGGCCCGGTGGCGTATGCGCACTACATCGACGACGGCACCATGACTGCGGCCGACGGCACGAAGTCGCATATGGTGGTTCGCTCCACCGACGTGTGGCGCAAGCAAAACGGCAAGTGGCTCATCGTCCAGGAGCACAACTCCTTCCCCGTAGACCTCGCCACCGGCAAGGCCGACCCGCTCTCCACGCCCTAGCCAAGGCCGCGTCGGCGGGGCTCACTGTTTCTGCGGAACACCGAAGCGCGGGCGCCTCTGTCCTGTTGCCTGAGACGTGCGGGCCAGGATGATGGCGCCCACCGCACGAATCCCATGCCCGCCGCGCGCATCCAACAGGGGTATTCTGTTGCCCGTTCCCTGTTCCCTGCTCTTATGGCCAACATCCGCAACTGCCCATCCTGCGGCAAGCCCAATCGCATCCCGGCCCGCCACCTCGCCGACACAGGACGATGCGGCGCCTGTAAAGCGCCGCTGCCGCCGATCGCCGAACCCATCCCGGTCGGCCCCGCGGAGTTCGACGAAATTATCCGCGACAGCAAAGTTCCTGTGCTGGTCGATTTCTGGGCCGCCTGGTGCGGTCCCTGCCGGATGGCGGCGCCCCACGTTGCCCAAACCGCGCGCGACCTCGCCGGTCAGGCCGTTGTCCTCAAGGTCGATACCGAGCAGCACCCGCAGCTCGCCGCGCGCTACAACGTCCAGGGCATTCCGAACTTCGCCGTCTTCTCGGGCGGCAATCTTCAGTTTCAGCAGGCTGGCCTGGTCGACGCAGACACGATGAAGGGTTGGCTCACTCGCACCGCCTGACCCTGCTACGCCGCCGCGGCCAGGCGCGCCACCGTGAGCACCGTGATGTCGTCTTCCTGTCCGAATTCCTGCGCCGCCGTCGCCAGCCCCGTGGCGGTCGCCCGCCTGCTTAGTAGTTCTGCAACGCGCTCGAAGCCGAACAGATGCCCCTTCTCGTCCTGAGCTTCGGCCACCCCATCCGACATCAGCATCAGCGAATCTCCCTCGGCAAGCCGGAACCTCAGCACGGAGAAATTCGCTCCAGGAATCACGCCCAGAGGCAACGCACCCTCCATCGCCATCTCCTTCCCATTGAGATACGGCGGCAGATGCCCGGCATTCACCAGCACCCCGCTTCCATCGCGCTCGATGCGAAGCGCGAGGCACGTCACCAACCCTCGCCCCTGCAGCCGCTCGTTCAGCAGCGCCAGGATCTTCTCCGGATCGCTCGTGAACGACGCCGCCGTCCGGGTCGCACCCACGATCAGCGTGGCCAGCATCCCCGCGTGGAGCCCCTTGCCCGCCACATCACCCACCACAATCAGCACGCTGCCATCCTGCGCGTTCGGCAGGACCTGGAAGAAATCCCCACCCACTTCGCGCGCCGGCCGGTACTCGCTCTCGATCCTGAATCCAGGCGTCTGCGGCAACTGCGCGGGGATCAGGTACTGCTGCACCTCCTGCGCCGCCTGCACCTCGGCCGCAAAGCGCTCTTCCTCGCCGCGCGTGCGTGTAAAACGAAGAATCAGGATCGCGAAGACCGCCAGCAGGAACAGCGCATCCACCGCATGACCGGCATAGATCGGGAAAGGCCTCGAGGTAAGCACGAAATCACCAAACCACACGTAGCCGAACCTGGGTTGCCATCCCAACCTTTGTGCAAACTGAACTGCGTCCGAAGCGAACGCTGCCGACGAACTCACAACAATCGGCGCCAACAGCAAGCGCGCATCAGGGGACTTCCGCCGTGCGCCGGTGAAGACCACGGTGACGACCCATACATTGAGGACGAAATCGCTCACACCGATGATGAGGGCAACGAACCATTCACCAATCGTCTGTACTAACAGCACGTCTGCACAGGCGGTCGCCACCAGAAGGATCGCGGCCGCCACGGCCATCTTGAACAGCCACGCGCGCCTCGCTCCGAACAACACCCGATAAAAGCCGATCGTGGCCAGCCAGGCGCCGGCCGTTGCCATCTGCACGATGAAGTCATGGAGGTTCCCATTCCAGATGTGGAAGCCGTGGGACACCTCGACCCAATAGTTGATCGCATCGAACAGCATCATCAGGCCAAACCATAGGTATTCGCGGTCTTTTCGCCGCAAGAGAAACAGGGCCAGCGCGCCCGCTCCCGCCAGCGTTTGCAGGAAACCCAGAGTCTCGTCGCCGCCCTCGGAGCGAAATCTGCTCGCCACCTCGAGTTTGTTCCGACCCTTGAGTGGATCCGTGCCGCCGACCAGGCCGCCGGGGAATTGAGGACCGCCGCCGACATACATCGCCCAACCCGGCCAATGCCACACGCGGACGGCAATCTCCACCTTTTCTCCTGCATGGCTTCCGGGTAGCTCGTAGGGGGCGTAGCGCAGGCCTCCCGTGTAGGGCGCTCGATTGGGCGGCATCTTGCCATAGGTCCCAATCAGCTTTCCATCCGCGAAGACCTCATAGCAGGTTTCGATATAGGGAAAGTAGAGGGATACATGATCCAGCCCGGCCGGCACGATCACCTGAAACCGATACCAGGCCATCCCGCCGTAGTCCTTGTACCCCTGGTCCGACCAGCTCTCATCGGAACGGAGCAACGGCCACTTCGAATCGTCGAAGTTTGGGTCGGCCCAGGCCGGATCATCTCCAGTATGGAAGCGCCACAGCCCATCGAGCGACGCCATCGGCACGCGGCCGCTGGTCAGATCGAAGCTCTGGGCGCGCGCCACACCCCAGGCGCCGGTCAGCAGCAGCAGAAAAAGCAACAGCGGAAGCTTTCTCATGCGGTTGTCTCGATTCGTTGGGATCGATTCGCTCGTGGGCCTGCGCAACCTATATCACGACCCGCGCGCAAGAAGCAGTCAATAATCAGGTTTTTGACCGGGATCCCCCATCGAAAACGGACACATCTCCGGAGCGTCGCGTCGTTGTAAGCTCATCCTGCAATAATCCGGTGGGAGGCGCGCGTCTTGACCTCGAGGCCAATCCGGTACAACGTCCAGGGCATTCCAAACTTCGCAGTCTTCTCGAGCGGCAATCTTCAATTTCAGCAGGCCGGTCTGGTCGACGCGAACACCATGAAGAGCTGGCTTACCCGCGCCGCCTGAACCTCAGCGGCTTTTGCTAGCCGGCCAGAACCGCATCAGTCAGTCGCCGACAGGCTGCCAAAGCTCGAC
>PMAD01000122.1:0-2299 GCA_003152415.1 Acidobacterium sp. | reverse complement strand
TACGCATTGTCTTGTTTGAAAAGCGCGAAGATGACCTGCGCCCGTTGCGTCGGCGCAGGAAACGCGTACGATCCCTCGCCCTTCGCCAGACCAAGATGCAGCTCGTACCATGCATACAGAGCTTTTGGATCGTCCGCCCGCAGAAATATACCGCCAACGCCAGTAACTGAAGCCATGCAACCTCCTGTCAGAACAGTTGAGAAGACGGAAAGCCCGAGCCTGCGCCCCGGCCTTTTGATCTATGTGCTCATCGCTGCGCCAGCGGCCCTGGGTTCGACCGGAGCTTTGCGGCGCAGCACGGCAGCGGAGATCAGAGTAATGATAAGCCCGACCGGCAGCGGCTCCATGAACGTGTAGGCCATGTTGACCAGGGGGTTCTGGTAGAGCTGCTGCGAGTGTTCGATGGCAGCGACCCGCGCGGCGGTAGCGGCCGGGTCCAGTCCCAGGGACTGGACCTTGTGAATCTGCGCGGCGAAGTAGCTGTCCATGAAGTGCGGCATGAAGTTGAAGTAGACCACCTCCCACATGGCGACGTAGCAGACGCAGGTGATCAGGGTGATCAGAATCCCGCACGCGAACGCCCGCCCGAACGAGATTTCCCCGGCCAGCGCGTTGTCGCGGTAGCTGCGGATGCCGAAGTAGACCAGCAGGAACGACGCCACCATCGTGGTGTAGCCCAGAACCAGGCTGTGGCCGGAGCNNAGGCCGAACGTGAGGACGGTTTTTTTCATGGCAGGCTCCTGTTGCGTGTCAGGTGCGACGGTCGATGGAGTCACGATGCGATAGAACCGGGCCGGCTGTCGTCACCCTTTCGCATGATTTTTTGAGCAATGGAGCGGAAATCGTGCTTTTGGGTGACGCGCTCACGGCAACAGGCCCAGTTCCTTGCCGCGCTGCACCGCCTGGGTGCGCCGCGCCGCTCCCAGCTTGTCGAAGGCGCGCGCACAGTGGGTCTTCACGGTGTTTTCGGATACGAATAGCTGCGTGGCAATCTCGCGATTGCTCAACCCGCGCGCGATCAGGGCCAGAATTTCGAGCTCCCGTGCCGTGATCCCGAGCGTCTGCTGGCGCGCCGTATTGGGAGCGAAGGGTCCGACGGCCGGCGCGTCTGCCGGGACAAGCACTTCCCTCACCACCACCGTTTCCCGGACTGTTTCGCGGCTGCGCGTGATGCGCAGGCCGAGCCAGATGCCGAAGGCCGCGAACAGAATGGCGACCAGCGCGCCGTAAAGCTCGACCGAGTGCTCGATAATGATGAAGCGGTATTCGGTGTATTGGAGCGCGGCGATCAGCAGGCCGCCAACGACACCGAAGATGAGCACGTGGCGCTTCACGATGGGATTGTGAGGAAGTATACCCGCTCAACCGGCTCATGATTGCAGCAACCCGCGGGCCTTGTCGATCCAGAGATCCAGAAGCAGTGCTGGTGTGGGAGCGGCCGAAATAAACCCGAAGGGACCAGGGGTTGGACGGGTGGCCCATTCAAGTCGAACAAGCGCCTTTGTATCAGGGCACGACCTTGGTCGTGCCGTAACCGCCGCAAAATGACTCGGGCTTTCAGCCCCTGAGGGGAGGAGGGGTCTGGGTTGACTCGGAACTTCGTTCGGCCTTGGACGTTGACAGGGTATCGCCGACGGCCTTCTGCGCAATTGCAAAACGCTCTGAGTACGAAGCATGCAATGACCATCGAATGCCAAGCGCGAACGCAGCAGCTAGAACCAGCCACAGCAAACATTTGACGACCAGCCCAGCCGCTTCCGTTAGGCCTTTAAGCCTTGAGACGTAAAGTTTGACGTCGCCAAACCCCCTCCGCAGGAGCGGAGTGCTCCTCCGCAGAGAGCGAGTCACTGTGAGTGCGAATGCCGCCCAGAGTTCCTCCTGCTTGTCGTATTTCCACGCGTTGAAATCGATGGCAACTGCGCCCGGAGATTTTGCCTTTATCTCGTTCTTGAGCTGAAGCATGAATGAGGACTTGCCGCAGCCCCAAGGCCCCTCAATCGAAAGCGTGAACGGCGCTCTGGTGGCGGGGGCGCGAAGGAATCTGGCCAGGGCCTCAACGTAGAGCTTGAACCCAAGGCTGTCGTGGCTCGTGGCCTGGTCACCGACGGCGGCCGTTTGGGCATAGACCGTCTCTGAGTATCGAGGGATTACGCCTGCTCCGGCCGTTGCCCCCGGCGATGTATCACTCATCTATCGCCCTCCAAATCCGCCTAACGGCCCCTGCGAAACCTCGCCAGTATTTTGGTAACAGTCCAGCTTAGAACACAACGTGACGATAAGGGCTCGCACATCGAAGAGC
>PMAD01000214.1 GCA_003152415.1 Acidobacterium sp. | reverse complement strand
GGCCCCTTCGCCGTCATCATCAGCCCGCAATACAGCACGCCCACAAACGGAGTCTCCTCCGCCGCCATGCCGTCCACCGCCTTCTGCGCAATGTGGTGCAGGATCCACTCCCCCATCTGCGCATCCAGCATCGTGTCCGTCGAGTACGCGCCCATGCCGCCCGTGTTCGGCCCCGTATCCCCCTCGCCGATCCGCTTATGATCCTGCGCCGGAACCAGCGGCACCGCATGCTTCCCGTCGCTCAGCACCAGCAGCGAAAGTTCCTCGCCCGTCAGGTGCTCCTCGATGACCACGTTCTTCTCCGCCGACCCCAGCAGCTGCCCGCTGAACAAATCGGCAATCGCCTGCTCCGCCGCGTCCTTGTCCTCGCAGATCAGCACGCCCTTGCCGCCGGCCAGCCCATCCGCCTTAATCACCACCGGCAAATGAAACATCTCCAACGACTCCTGCGCCACCTGCCGCGACTCGCACACCGCATAAGCCGCAGTCGGAATCGTGTGCCGCTGCATGAATCGCTTCGCGTACCCCTTGCTCGTCTCGAGCATCGCCGCTTCCCGCGTCGGCCCGAATACCCGGAGCCCGCGCTCCATCATCGCGTCCACCAAACCCAGCGCCAACGGCAGCTCCGGCCCCACCACCGTCAGATCCGGCCTCTCGCTCTCCACCACTCGCAACAGATCGCTCAGGTCCTTCTGGTCGACCGCAACGCATCGCGCCACCGAAGCAATCCCGCCATTCCCCGGTGCGCAAACCACTTCACTGACGCGCGCAGACCTGCGAATCGCCCAGCACAAAGCGTGCTCCCGGCCGCCCCCACCAATCACCAGCACTTTCATCGGAATCTCGGCGTCCTCTTCATCCCCAACCGAGCCTACCGCAGCGCCGCCCTCAGCACCAAACCTTCTTATGGACTCGAGACGGTCAACTGGGGACTGAGAACTGGGGACTGTCCTCACCGCACCGCCAGCCAGGCCTGCCAGAACACCACCACCAGCATGAACACCAGATACACCCGCAGCGACCACACCAGCACCAGCTTCCAGCCTCGCAGTTGCCGCCGCGCCACCGGAACGTTCTTCGCCAACGCCAGCTGGTCCGGCTCCAGATTCGACAGCACGAAACCCGCGTCCGCGTCGCTCACATGCTCGACCTGGCTCATCGCATCACGCTCCTACAGTCTCCCGATCCACGCCAATGCGCCCGGCGCAACCACGCTAAGTCCATACAGAATGCCCGCAGCCGTCAGCACCACCACCACCGCCGCAGCCAGCGCATTCATCCATGCGGGGCTCTTCACCCCTTCCATAATTTCCTTGTCGTTCACCAGCAGATACAGAAACACCAGTGCGGGAGGCATCGCCAGCACCGCCACCACATTCACCACCAGCACCACGAACACCAGCGGCAATCCAGGAATCACCACAATCCCCGCCGCTGCCACCGCGCACAAACCCAGCACCGCATAGAACGACTTGCCTTCGGTCATCGGCAGATTCAAACTGTGAGGCCGCTGGGTCACTTCGCCAAACGCATAAGCCGACGAAGTCGAAATCGTAATCGCCGCCACGATGCCTGCTTCCACCATCCCCAGCGCAAACAGCGATGCCCCGAACCGCCCGATCAGTGGTACCAGCGCCTGCGCAAACTGCGCCGCCTGAAAATTGTCCGCGCTCATCCGCCCGAACAGCGGAGCCGTCGCCACAATCGCTCCCAGCGCCGCTGCCGCCGCCAGCCCAGCGCCCAGCACCGTGTCGATGCGCCCGAAGCGAATATCTTTCGTCGTCAGTCCCTTGTCCACGGTCGCACTCTGCTGGAAAAACAGCATCCACGGCGTCACCGTCGCGCCAATATCCGACAAAACGATCAGCACCGTGTCCCGGTTGAAACCCGGCAGCGGCTTCCAGGTAAGGAACGAGTGGCCCACTGCGCCCCAGTGCGGATGCGCCATCAGCGCCACCGGAATAAAGATCAGGTTGAACGCCGCCGCCGCCAGCGTCACCCGCTCCCACGTCCAGTACCGATGGCTCAGCAGCGCCGAAAACAGCACCGCCAGCGCCACCAGAACGGCTGCCCACGGCGGAACCCCGAAGAATCCCAGTCCCGCGCGGATCGCGATGAACTCTGTGATCAGCGTCAGAAAATTCCCAATCCCCAGGTCGATCATCGAGAACCAACCCCAGAACGGCCCAAAGCGCTCGAAGATCAGCTCCGCATGCCCGCGATGGGTCGCCGCGCCCAGCCGCACCGTCATCTCCTGGACCACCAGCGCCATCCCGAACGTCAGCACCACGAACGGAAGAAAAAAACCTATCCCGAATTTCGCTCCCGTCGCCGCGTACGAAAGCATGCTCGGCCCATCGTTCTCGCCCAGCATCACCAGAATGCCCGGCCCGATCAGCAGCCACAGCAGCCACGTCCGCGCCCGCAAGCCATGGCCCAGCCGCGCCGCCGACACACGCGCCCGATCGTGCGCGCGATCGATATCCTCGTGCGTGACGACAACGTCGTCCTCCGCCGCCATCACGCGCAGGTTTCGTCCGGGTTGTGCGTCTGCACTCATCCCCGCTCTTTCTCGTGCTCTCTTCTTGTCCGATGGTCGCCGGTCGAGGAATCCCGCACGTCAGAATGCGCGCCGGAACGCCGCCGCCAATCTCAAGAGTGTACTTCGCCTGAGCACAGTTTGTAAACCATAGTTAACACCTAAGTGTTAAGAAATGTTCACAATTTTCCCGCCTCGGCAAACTGCCGCCTAAATCTCTGGCGCCCTCGATGCGAAAAGTTCTAAAATATTCAGCGGTGACGATGAGCTCACTCATCTCGTTTTCCCCGCCCCTCCGGCGCTTCCGGCGTGGACGTCACGACCGCGGAAGATCTGTATCGAACTGATTGGCCGCCCCTGATCCGCTCCGCCGCCCGACTCTGAGTGCAGCGAGAGCGAAAGCCCCTGCGCCTCTCACCACGAAAGGAACCGCAAATGAACACCTTCGGCAGCCAGTCCGAACTCAAAGTCGGCGGCAAGACCTACGAGATCTTCCGCCTCAGCGCCCTTGAAAAAGACGCCAACCGCGGCGTTCGCCTACATCGCCTCCCCTTCAGCCTCCGCATCCTCCTCGAAAATCTCCTCCGTTACGAAGACGGCAAATCCGTCACCGCCGGCGACATCGANNCGCCGCGATGCGCGACGCGATGAAGGTCCTGGGGGGCGATCCGCAAAAGATCAATCCCCTCCAGCCCGCCGAACTCGTCATCGATCACTCCGTCCAGGTCGACGAATACGGCACCGGCAACGCCTACTCCGTCAACGCCGCTCTCGAATTCCAGCGCAACCGCGAGCGCTACGCCTTCCTCAAGTGGGGACAAACCGCCTTCCGCAACTTCTCCGCCGTCCCACCCGGCATGGGCATCTGCCACCAGGTCAACCTCGAATATCTCGCCCGCGGCGTCTTCACCACCGGCGGCGCAAAGCCCCAGGCCTATCCCGACACCCTCGTCGGCACCGACTCCCACACCACCATGATTAACGGACTCGGCGTCCTCGGCTGGGGCGTCGGCGGCA
>PMAD01000344.1 GCA_003152415.1 Acidobacterium sp. | reverse complement strand
TACCGGCGGCTGCCGGAGATGCTGGTGCAGATTGAGCAGGGCGCGACGCGAGTGACGGGGCTCGACGACCGGAAGACGGACGAGACGTTCGAGACGGAGTTTACGGCGCGTTCGAATCCGCATCGGGGGTACATCACGATCATTGAGGGCTGCGACAAGTTTTGCGCGTACTGTGTGGTGCCATATACGCGCGGCAAGGAGCGGAGCCGGCGATCGGAGTCGGTGTTCGAGGAAGCGCGGCGAATGGCGGCTGAGGGATTTACGGAGATTCAGCTACTGGGGCAGAACGTGAATTCGTATCGCGACCCGGAGGGGAAGCGGAGCTTTGCGGAGCTGCTCGCCGGCGTGGGTGAGGTGCCGGGGATTCGAAGGGTGCGGTTCACTACGTCGCATCCGAGGGACTTTACGCGGGATATCGTGGAGGCAATCGACGCGGTGCCGTCGCTGTGCGATCACGTACATCTTCCGGTGCAGAGCGGGTCATCGAAGGTATTGCGGATGATGGCGCGGGACTACACGCGCGAGCAGTATCTGGAGCGCATCGAATGGATCAAGGGCGCGCGGCGGGCGATCAGCATGACGACCGACGTGATCGCGGGATTTCCGGGCGAGACGGCGGAAGATTTTGAGGAGACGCTGGCGCTGCTGGATGAGGTGCAGTACGACGGCGTGTTTGCGTTCAAGTATTCGCCGCGACCGAATACGCCGGCGCTGTCAATGCCGGATTCGATTCCGGATGAGGAGAAGTCGAAGCGTCTGCAGATTCTGCTGGACCGGCAGCGGGAGATCCAGAGAGTGAATTACGAAAAGCATGTGGGGCAGGTGCTGGAGGCGATGGTGGAAGGAGTGAATCCGGCGCGCGGGCAGGTGGTGGGGCGGACGTCACAGAACAAGACGCTCAATTTCACCGCGGCGCAGGCAATTGCTCCAGCGCCCGGCATATATGTGCCGGTGCTTGTGACAAAAGCCTTCCCGAACAGTCTGGTTGGAGAAGCGGTGCAGTAACCGGGGGACACGATGGAAGTAGAAATGAAAATTCGAGGCTTGATGGTCGATCCATCGACGAATATGCCGGTCGTGATCCTGAAAGATCCAAAGAGCGAGGCGGTGCTGCCGATCTGGGTGGGACTGTACGAGGCGAACGCAATCCAGCTGGAAGTGGAGAAGGCGACGACGGCACGGCCGCTGACGCACGATCTGCTGAAGAACGTGGTGATGGGGCTGAACGCGCAGGTGCAGCGGGTGGTGGTGTCGGAGCTGCGCGGGGACACGTTCTATGCGGTGATCTGGATGGAGCAGAACGGGGAGATTGTGGCGATCGACGCGCGTCCGTCGGACGCGTTGGCGCTGGCGCTGCGGTCGGACTGCCCGATTTTCGTTGCCGAAGAAGTGCTGCATGCGGCGAAGGTGCTGCCCAGCGCGGCCGAGACGCAGCCGACTGAGCAGGACGTGCGGCGCTGGCTGGAGAACCTCGGGGACGAGGATTTGGGGAAGTACAAGATGTAGAGATGTAAGCGTGGCTCGGGCACGCCGGCGGCTTCGCGCGCGCGTACCGTTCGGGAATGTCCCTCTTGGGAGCTGGGTGCAAACCCATGTTCACGCACGCGCGCGTATTAGTGTCACAATTCCGCGTTCGGACTGAAGACCGATACACGGATCACCGCAACGCAAAGGAAGCCAAAACGACGCTCACGCACGCGCGAGACGTGTGCAAAAAACCTGCAGAAGCGTCCAAAGCCACTTCTTCATCGCGTGCCTCATATCGAGTAAGTGCAGTAGTAGGTGCCACTGAGCGTCCCGCTGGTGGGCACGTTCACGGTGAAACCGGACTGGGACGGGCTGGTGACGAACGGGGCGCCGGTCGTCGTTGTACTGCCTGTTGGCGTCACGGTGCACTGGGTCGGTGTGGTGGACATGGGCACGGCAAAGGTGACCGCCGCCGTCGTCGAGGAAGTAATTGTCCACGGGCCAGCCCTTGCGTCGCTGGACCCTTTGGGTCCGTTGATCCCGATGAAGATGTCGCCCTGCCCGCTGAGCGTTTCGAGCGTCCCAAGCGCGATGTTTCGGGCTCAAACCGGTTTTTTGCCAGCTCGGCGACGCGCTGGAAGCGATCCAGCCGCACTCCGTAGGGAATCTTGTGGAGTTTCTCCGGGGCGACGCCCATTTCGATGAAGGTCCGCCGGGAAAACTCTGAGGGCACCGTGATGGCATCCGCCTGTTCGTACTCGGCTTCCTCGCGCGCGATGAGGTGCGGATCGACGATCACCTGGTGGAATCCCCAGCGGCTGTATTCCTCGGCAAGAATGGCGTTCTGAAAGCGGATGTGAGAAGAGCCACGATCGCAGACGTATTTGGCGCCCAGGGACTGAGCGCGGGGGCCGCTGGTGAGTCCGGTGCAGGAGATCGCCACAAAGACATCGCAGGGAGGCAGGCGGCGTGCGACCCAGGAGTCGAACAGGAGGAGAGCCCGCCAGGAGATCGCCCGATCGATGGGGGCGGGGATTCTCCACCGGCGTCCCAAAAGCATTTGCGGGGTGTGGATCCAAGGAAAGGTGTGAACCAGGTTGCGGGGGACGCACTCGCCGGCAAGGCGTCGCCAGGGAAAAGTGGAGCAAATGGCCCTGAGGTAACCGCGTTTCTCGAGTTCGCGGGCCAGATCGAAGTGGTGAAAGACACCGCAGACCGACTGTACGACAACAAAACTGCACCCGGCGTCTTGTTCTGCCATGCTGCTGCGATTATAGCGTTGCGTTCCGGTGCACCAGGAACGGTGCAGGATTGACACGACGAAGGCCATTCCGACGGTGATGGCCCTCGATTCGGGAGTTTGCCAGCCAGTTATTTCAGGGGCGGAATAAGTTCCAGGGAGAGTTTGCGGGCCTGTTCAAGGTTATTGGATGAGTGAACAGATCTGACATTGAGATTACTAAAGTTGCGCCTACTTCCGTTATCTTGCGAAATTACGACAGGGCTCGCTACAACTGAACACACTTACAACGCAGATCTGGGGAACGGGGCTGATGGCTCGCAGGCGACTGCATCCGCAGCCCCATCTTTTTGTTTCGTTTATCCCCAGGATTCCCCATTGTCGTCATCAACCTTGTGGGCCCGATGTGCATCGTACTGGAGGGTCCAGCCGGCGCTTTGGGCAGTTTTTTGGACCCCCGGAGCGCGAGCCGGCATCGCGCCCAACAGCGGTCACAGGTCACGGCAGGTGTTTGCCAGCGCAGACCGCTGGGTTTCGCGTGGGGCTCATCGAATTGCGGTACTATAACGGATGTCCGACAGATCATCTTTTATACGGGAGAAATATAACAAATGAAAAGACTTGCATCCCTAATCTGCACGCTACTTTGCACCTTCTTCCTGACGGTTCCGGGCTTTGCCCAGGACAGGGCGAAGATCGACGCGCGTTTGGACGCGGCACGCGACGTTCTGAACCAGATCATGGCCACCCCCGACAAGCAGATTCCCGATTCGATCCTGCGCCAGGCGACTTGCGTGGGTGTGGTTCCGGGCATGCTGAAGGGTGCGTTCGTTTTTGGCGCCGAATACGGCCAGGGAGTCGTCACATGCCGCAGCCCCCGCGGGTGGAGCGCGCCGGTATTTATCAGGATGGAGGGCGGTTCCTGGGGCTTCCAGATTGGCGGACAGGGCACCGATCTGGTGCTGGTGGCCGTCAATGACAAGGGATTCCAGGATCTGCTGCACAGCAAGTTCAAGATTGGCGCCGATGCGGCTGCCGCAGCCGGTCCGGTGGGACGCGATGCGCAGGCTTCGACGAACTGGAGGCTGCAGTCGGAGTTGCTGACCTGGTCGCGGAGCAAGGGGCTGTTTGCCGGGGTCGACCTGAGCGGGGTTGCGGTCAGCCAGAATCACGCCGACACGGACCTTTTCTACGGTGCCCCGGAGACCTTCGAAGGCGTTCTGCGCGGCGACGTGCCGGTGCCCCCGGATGCGCGGCCGTTTGTGCGCACGGTCGTGAAGTATTTCCACGCAGCAAACGAGTAATTCTGCTAGTTCTGCGGGCCACGGGAGCGGGACGGGTGGAAGCTTCGCACGTCCTGCTCGGCCCATGGCCTGAACCTCTTCGGGCGTCTCTGGGCGTTGCACTCCTCCGCCGGCCATTTACACTGGCTTTTCGCCGCAATCGATGCGAGAAGCACTGGAATATGCGTTTGCCTGGATTCTACTGCGGCTGATGGGGGCCCTGCCGCGGGGAATGGCGCGGAGCACGGGCGCCGGACTGGGAGCGGTGGCCTGGTGGGTGCTGCCGCATCTGAAGCGCACCGGGATGCGCAATCTGGAGCTGGCGTACCCCGAGATGCCGGCGGCGGAGCGCGCGTCGCTCCTGCGGCGGGTCTATCGTCATCTCGGCTGGCAGCTGGGCGAGTTCTGCCACATGTCGCGTTTCACCCGAGAGAACACACGCGACCTGATCCGCTATGAGGGGCTTGAGTACTACCTGGCAGCGCAGGAGAGAGGCCGGGGCGTCCTGGTCGTCACCGGCCACCTGGGGGCGTGGGAGCTTTCCAGTTTCTGGCATTCGCTGATGGGGCATCCCATGGCGATGGTGATCCGGCGACTCGACAACCCGCGGGTGGATCGGCTGGTGAACGAAATTCGCTGCCTGCACGGCAATCGGGTTCTGCACAAGGACGATTTCGCCCGGGGACTGCTGGCGGCGATGAAGCGGGGCGAGACGATCGGGATTCTGATGGACACAAACATGACGCCGCCGCAGGGGGTGTTCGTGCCGTTCTTTGGGGTTGAGGCGTGCACGGCATCGGGACTGGCGCGCGTGGCGCTGCGCACGGGAGCGGCGGTTCTGCCGGGATTTCTGGTCTGGGAGGCCCGCGAAGGGAAATACGTTTTGCGTTTTGGGCGCGAGATTCCGCTGGTCGAGAGTGGCGACGACGAGCGCGACGTCGCGGAAAACACGGCACGATTCACGGCGGCCATCGAGCGGTTTATTCGCCGCTATCCGGACCAGTGGCTGTGGGT
>PMAD01000326.1 GCA_003152415.1 Acidobacterium sp. | reverse complement strand
TGTTCTGGCTGTACCGCTGACTCGCAAAATTCCACGCAGAGTTCAGCGATACATTCCAAAGAAAAAGGAAACAAGTACAGTTATGGAACAGGGAACAGTGAAATGGTTTAACGACGCCAAGGGTTTTGGCTTTCTGAGCCGGACCAACGGCGAGGATGTGTTCGTCCACTTTTCAGCCATCCAGAGCAACGGATTCCGTTCGCTCCAGGAAGGCCAGGCGGTCCAGTTCAACGTCGTCAAGGGACCGAAGGGCTGGCAGGCAGAGAACGTTCAGGTCCTGTAAACCGATGCAGGCAGTATGAAAGAGGGGCCAGTTCGGCCCCTCTTTCTACTTACCGTCAAGTCGTACGCTGGCATTCCGCTCCACGACTTTCCCTTCGCTGAATCTCGGCCATGGCCGCTGGAGCTTCCCATGTCTGCAATACCGCAGGACAAATATCAACTGAAGATTCTGCACGAGGAGATCGACCTGTTCGATCGCAAGCTGGCGCATCTTCTCCGCTACGAAGAATTCGCGTGCGACGCCGACCGTGACGCGGCGGCGAAGCGGCTGGCATCCAAGCGCGAACTACTGGCCCGCGCTGCGCGGCAGATGGCCCACGACGGGATCGAATTCAACGCATCCCAGCTGCCGCGGTCGTTCCGCGCGGAGCCGGAGACCCCCGCCGCGGTGATCGTGGCTGCCGTTGCGGAGGATGAGAAGCCGATCACGCCGCGCAAGGCATCGCGTGCTCGCGTGCGCGCCGCTGCCGGCACTTCGCTGGATTTCCAGAAGGGCCTGCAGGAGTACAAGAAAAAGAAGAGCAGCAAGGCATCATAGTTCCCCCAGAGGCCGGACCGGCGCGGTGTGCTCGGTCCCAGGCTGGCTTGGCGCCGCTCTTGTACCATGGCGCTGTGGCGCTGGTTTCCATCGAAAATCTGAATATCCGCTTCGGCGCGACGCACGCCGTGCGCGGACTTTCGCTCGACGTTGCCGCCGGCGAATCGCTGGGACTCGTGGGCGAGTCGGGCTCGGGCAAATCGGTCACGGCGCTGGCCATTCTGCGCCTGCTGGATGAGGCGGCCACCGTCGAAGGGCGTATCGCCTTCGAAGGGCGCGATCTGCTGGCGCTTTCCGCCGAAGAAATGCGGCGGCTGCGCGGGCGGGAGATCGCCATGATCTTCCAGGAGCCGATGACCGCGCTGAATCCGGTGATGCCGGTCGGCGAGCAGATTGCCGAAGCGGTGCGAACCCATCAGCGTGAGCTGTCGCGGAGCCAGGTGCGCGAGCGCGTCATCGAGGCGATGCACGCGGTGGCGCTGCCGGATCCTGCAGGACGCTATGGCGACTATCCGCATCAATTTTCCGGAGGGCAGCGGCAGCGCATCCTGATTGCGATGGCCATTGCCAACCGGCCGCGGCTGCTGATTGCCGATGAGCCCACGACGGCGCTGGATGTGACGGTGCAGGCGCAGATCCTGGAGCTGCTGGCCGATTTGCGGCGGCGCTTCGGGCTGACGATGCTGTTCATCTCGCACGATCTGGCGGTGGTTTCTCAGGTCGCGGATCGGGTTGCGGTCATGCGCGGCGGCCTGCTGCTGGAGGAGGCTCCGCGGGCGGAGATTTTTCGCGAGCCGCTGCATCCATATACACGCAGCCTGCTGGGCGCGGTCCCGACCATGCGGACCGAACTCGACCAGCCGCTGGCGATGGTCGGCGCAGCAACTGCCGATGCGGCGGAGGTTCCGCTGCGAGAAGCGTCGCCGGGACACTGGGCCAGGATCAGCCTGTAGCCTGTAGCCCGTAGCCGGTAGCTCGTTGTCATGAGCCACCAGCCATCAGAAACCAGCCACCCGCTACCAGCCACTCGCTCCTGGCTCCCAGCTCCCGGCTACCAGCTACAGGTTGTTCCCAGCGGCTCGAAATACTACGAGACAGGCGTGGCCTCCGTCGAATAAGGTAGTAAACGGCTTTCCACGCGCCGCCAGCCCTGGGCGTGCCGCGGATTCCCGGGAATTAGTCCATGCGCGCGCTGCTCATCTCCGACATCCATGCCAACCTCGAGGCGCTCGAAGCCGTGCTGGCCGCGGCTCCGGCCCACGACGTGGTCTGGAACCTGGGCGATCTGGTCGGCTACGGCGCCAATCCCAACGAGGTCATCGACGAGACGCGGCGGCTGGGAAAGGTATTCGTGCGCGGCAACCATGATCGCGTGTGCTCGGGGCTCGGCGGCATCGAGGAATTCAATCCCGTGGCGCAGCGCGCGGCCCGCTGGACCGAATGCGTGCTCACCGGCGAGCATCGCGAGTGGCTGCGGCACATGGCCGTGGGCCCCATTGCGCCCGACGGCCCGTTCGTCCGTTGCGTCCACGGATCGCCCAGCGATGAAGACGAGTATGTGCTGACGGTGCGCGACGCGTGGCCGGCGCTGGACGCGACCGATGCGCGCATCACGTTCTTTGGGCACACGCACATCCAGGGCGGCTTTGCGACCAACGGCGACGAGTGGTTTCGTCTGGCGCCGCAGTACGCGATGCAGCGGCCTGGCCACAGCGGGTCGGACGAAGAACCCGAGGATTTCGAACTCGAGATCCGCGACGGCGCGCGCTATCTGTTGAATCCAGGCTCGGTAGGCCAGCCCCGCGATGGCGACTGGCGCGCGGCCTTCGCACTCTACGACGACGCGCAGAAGACGATGACCTGGTATCGTGTCCCCTACGACGTGAAAGAAGCGCAGGATCGGATTCTCCAGGCAGGCCTGCCGGATCGGCTGGCCGCGCGGCTGCGGGATGGCCGGTAGGGCAGGCAGCGATAAGCCGGTTAGCTACAGAACTTTTAGCGATAAGACTCTTAGCGATCAAGCGTCCGGCGATAAGGGATGATTCCTGGCATTGATCGAAACTTCCGGTTTGCCGGTGACACATTCGCGTTGCTGTATCCCTGAAAGATTTGTGCTTATTGATACCTCTCCTGGTCGTGGCTATTCCTTTGACCGAGCCGCAAGCTTGCGTTGACCTCACTCCAATCGCGCTATAGCCATTCCCGAGTCACTGTTTCTCAAAGCCACTGAAATCCAGTGACGCGACCTCACGGAGTGGCGACCTTGCACGGAGCCAACCGGTCCCAGCAAACTCAGAAATTGCCGTAGAATCACTGACGTCATGACGCTCAGTTCACGCGCGCCCTACTGTTGCCTCCTGCTGGCGTTTGGCCTGGCCGTCGCAGACGCCCAGTCTGCACCCGTCTCGGCAGCGGCCGGGACCAACGCTCAGACCTCGGAAGAGCAGGCCGCCATCCAGTGGATGCGCCAGAACGCCATCCCCCTCGAAACCGTCGAAGCAGGCCACGGCTTTGCCGACCTGCAGCCTCTGGGTCAGATGGTGGGCAACGCCCGAATCGTTGAACTCGGCGAAGCCACGCACGGCACGCGGGAATTCTTCCAGCTCAAGCACCGCATCATCGAATACCTGGCCGCGCAAAAGGGATTCACCATCTTCTCCATCGAAGGCAATATGCCCGAGGCGTACCGCCTCAACGAATACGTCCTCCACGGCGTGGGCGACCCAAAGGAGCTTCTTGGAGGCATGGGCTTCTGGACCTGGGACACCCAGGAGGTCCTCGACATGATCCTCTGGATGCGCGACTTCAATCAGTCCGGCAAAGGCCACATCGAATTCACCGGCTTCGATATGCAGTCCCCCACCGTCTCGCTCGAGGCCGTCCGCCACTTCGTTCAGCAATACGATCCTGCCTGGTCGCCTACGCTTGACCAGGACTGGAAGGATGTCGCCGAACTCCAGCACATGGGGATCGCCGCCTCCTCCTTCGGAGTGGCCACTGCCACCTTCCCCGTAGCTGCCGCGGCCGGTCACCGCATTCGATTCAGCGGCTACATCAAAACCGAGAATATCACCTACGGTTATGCCGGCCTCTGGTGGCGCGTCGATGGCGATGTCGGCAAGGAGCTCGCCTTCGATAACATGCAGGGCCGCGGCGCAAAAGGCACGACCTCCTGGACTCCGTACGCGATCTCCCTCGACGTTCCCGCTGATGCGCGTGCCATCAAGTTCGGCGTGGTTCATCCCGGCAACGGCACAGCCTGGTTCGATTCTCTTGCCGTCGAGGTGGATGGCGTTCCCTACTCAGATCCATCTTCCTTCGATCTGGACTTCGAGTCACCCGCCCTTCGCGGCTTCGAGGCCGGTGGTCAGGGCGGCAGCGGTCAGCGCTTCTCCACCACCGGCTACTCCATCGCCATTGATAAATCTGTCGCCCACACCGGCGCCCAGAGCCTTCGCAGCCAGTACACGGTACCACCGGTCAATGCGGACGCTGTCGACCCGGAATGCAAGTCCGTTGTCGACTACCTCACCGCACATCGCGCCGCTTTGATCGCAGCCGGAGCCACCGCGAGCGACGCAGACTGGGCCATCCAGCACGCAACCATGGTCCGCCAGTTCGCGCATCTGCAAAACATCGAGAACACCGGTGACATGAACACGGCCAGCGATTTCCGCGACGAAAGCATGGCCGAGAATATTCGCTGGATCGCCGATCACAACCCTGGCGCGAAGATGATTGTTTGGGCTCACAACGGTCATGTCTCCTGGACGTACTCCCACGGGCTTTCCGTGGGCGGTCTTCTGCACAGTTTTTTTGGCCCGCAAATCATGAATTTCGGCTTTGCCTTCGACAAGGGCTCTTTCCGGGCCCTCGACCTGGCCCACAGACCCGACGTGCATCCCTTCACCGTCGCTGCCGCCCCCGAAGGCACCTTCGACGCGGCTCTCGCCGCCACCGGCATCCCGATCTTCGCCCTCGACCTGCGCACTTTACCCAAAGACGGCCCTGTCGCCACATGGTTCGCCCAGCCTCATCGCACCCGCGACATCGGCGGGGGCTACAGCGATGCAACCGCCCCCAGCCGATGGAGCAGCGATTCCGGTCCGAGCGCCTTTGACGTCATCCTCTTCGTGAACACAACCACCGCCGCCCGTCCCAACTAGACGTTGTGGAACGGGGAGTCGCGTGGAGGCCGGAGCCCGCGCCGAAGATGATAAACGGGGACGAGCGTCGAGAATCTCGGTGTCGAACAGGCCAACGCACGCATCGACGGAGTTGTGAGTGGATTGTCGGCCATCCGGAAGT
>PMAD01000211.1:8423-21227 GCA_003152415.1 Acidobacterium sp. | reverse complement strand
ACATATTGCCCGTCGAAATACACAATCAGGTTCGGATCCGCCTCAGCCTTCATGGCACACCTCCTGGAGCGACTCCCGCAAAAGCTCGCGCCCTCGCGCCAGAGCGCGCTCGTCGAGCGTCAGCCAGCGCGGGCTCTTCACCAGCTGGCCCAGCGCAGCGTCCACACTGGCCTGCGGCAACGCCGCGGTGGCTTCCAGCAGAGCGCCCAGGATCACCATGTTGCCGGCTCGGCCATCGCCCAGCTCGTCGGCGACATGAGTGAACGGACGCGCCAGCATATGCACGTCTTCCCGCTCGCACTCCTTCGGAACCGTATCGCCGTTGTAGAAGATCCAGCCGCCAGGGCGCACGCTGGCGCAGAACTTGTGCAGGGATGGCTCGTTCATAGCCACCAGCACATCCGGATGGACGACCAGCGGCGAATCGATCGGCTCCCGCGCGAGCCGCACATGACAGTTCGAGGTGCCCGAACGCATCTCCGGCCCGTAGGACGGCAGCCACGATACTTCCATTCCCGCGTGCAGTCCAGCCTCTGCCAGCACTTCGCCCAGCAGCAGGACGCCTTGTCCGCCGAACCCAGCTACGCGCACCTGCAGATCGACGCAGCCCTGTGCTTGCGCATCGCTCGGTTCGACCGTACCCTCGTCGATGACGCCGAGAATCCGCGGAATCTCCTCGAGAGCGGGCTCTGACTCGCGCGCTGGCTTTGGCTGGACCTCCTTGGTGCGATCGCGAAGGACCGCGAGCGGATAAGTCTTCTCCATCACGTCGCGGACCCAGTGCTGCGCGTCCACCGGCGACATTTTCCAGATGGTCGGGCACGGGGACAGAACTTCCACCAGTGAGAAACCCAGCCCGCGCACCTGGTTCTCCATGGCCCGCCGCACCGCGCGCAGCGCCTGCGCCACCTGCCGGTTGTCGCCCAGCCCCACGCGTTCGATATAGACAGGAGCCTCCAGCGTCGCCAGCAATTCGCTCACGTGCAGCGGATAGCCCTCGTTCGCAGCGTTGCGACCTGCAGGCGTGGTCGTGCTCACCTGACCCAGCAGAGTCGTCGGCGCCACCTGCCCGCCGGTCATGCTGTAGATGGCGTTGTTCACGAAGATGACGGTGATGTTCTCGCCGCGATTGGCGGCGTGCAGAATCTCCGCCGACCCGATCGCCGACANNGCCGGCGCGCGGCCATGCGCGCCCTGCACATTGCCAACGTCGAAGTAGTAGTACGCGAAGACCGAGCAGCCGACCGGGCTGATCAGGATCGTCCTGTTCTGAATGCCCAGCTCATCGATGGCCTGAGCCAGCATCTTGTGCACGATGCCATGCCCGCACCCCGGGCAATAATGTGTCTGGTGCTGCAGCTCGCCCTTGCGGTCGAAATTCTCGTAGAAGGCTTGCGGCCTGCCGTGCGCAACTTCGTATTCCGCTTCCGTTCCGTTAGACATGGCCCACACTCTCCCTTTCCGGCTGCGGGGCCGGGAGCGTTTGCCTCGCCAGCTTCCGGACCAGCTCCAGCACTTCCCCATGCGACGGGACATTCCCGCCGACGCGGCTCAGGAACTCCACGGGCCGCACCCCGTTCAGCGCCAGCCGCACATCTTCCAGCATCTGGCCGTTGCTCATCTCGACCACCACGAACACGCGCGCCCGATCCGCCAGCTTTTGGAATTGCAAACTGGGAAAGGGATAGAGCGTGATCGGGCGCAGCACGCCGACCTTCAGCCCTTCGGCGCAAGCCTCGGCGGCTACCGCCTTCAGGATGCGGGCTACAATTCCGTACCCAACCAGGACGATTTCAGCGCCCTCGGTCCGCCATTCTTCGGCGCGCGCTTCCCGCTGCTGGGCAACGTAATACTTGGCCTCCAGCTGACGAACGTGGGCCTCCAGCTTGTCGGGCTCCAGGTAGATTGAGGAGATCAGATTGCCACGCGATTCCTCGGTGCCCGCGACCGCCCACTTGGGCAACTTCGGCTCCGTCGCTGTCTGCGGAAACTCGACCGGCTCCATCATCTGTCCGATAAATCCGTCGGCCATCACCACCACCGGGTTGCGATAACGATCCGCCAGCTCGAAGGCCAGCGCCGTCAGGTCCGCCATCTCCTGCACAGAATGTGGCGCCAGCACCAGGGTCCGGTAGTTGCCGTGACCGCCCCCTTTCACGACCTGGTGATAATCGCTCTGTTCCGCGGCGATGTTTCCCAGCCCCGGTCCACCGCGGGTGATATCGGCAATCACGCAGGGCAGCTCCGCGCCCGCCATGTAGCTGATGCCTTCCTGCATCAGGCTGATTCCTGGCCCGCTCGACGCCGTCATTACGCGAACGCCCGCCGCCGCCGCGCCGTAGAGCATGTTGATCGCCGCTACTTCGCTCTCCGCCTGCAGGAACACGCCGCCCACCTGCGGCAGATACTGCGCCGCAGCCTCGGTGATCTCGCTGGCCGGTGTGATGGGATACCCATAAAACGCACGGCATCCGGAGAGGATCGCGCTTTTTACAATCGCCTCATTGCCCTTCATTAATTGCCGGCGCATGGCTTCACTCCCTCTGCGCTGCTGTCGACGGCGCCTGCCGCGCGGCTGGCGAGACGCAGCACCGTGATGGCTCCCGGCTCCGGGCACACCATAAAGCAGATTCCGCAGCCCGTGCAGCCCGCCCCTATATACATTGCCGTCCGGTAACCGTAGTGGTTCAGCCGCTCCGTCATCTGAATCAGGTGCGGCGGACAGGCTTCGATACACAACCCGCAACCCTTGCACTCATCCTGATCCACCCGCAGCCGTCCTCGATCCTGTTTCCCGGCGCTCGTCATTCCGTGCTCCCTTCCCCAAGCCGCTTTTCAGGCCGGCACAGCCACTGTTTTGCGCTCCAGATAATGCGCGCGCGCTGCAAAATCCTCCAGCTCCTGCTGAAAACGCGGATCGGCAATCGCGATCAGTGCTTTGGCCCGCTCCCGCAGCGTCTTCCCATGCAGGTATGCGATCCCGTGTTCCGTCACCACGTAATGCACATCCGCCCGCGAAGTCACCACGCCCGCGCCTGGGTCCAGCACCGGCACAATGCGCGATATCGTGTCGCCCAGAGCCGTCGACGGCAGCGCGATGATGGGAACCCCTCCACGGGACCGCGCCGCCCCGCGAATGAAATCCAGTTGTCCGCCAAATCCGCTGTACGGACGGGTGCCGATCGAATCGGCACATACCTGTCCGGTGAGGTCGATCTGGAGCGCCGAATTGATCGCGACCATCCTGTCGTTCCTGGCAACCACAAACGGATCGTTGGTGTAGCAGATCGGCCGGAACTCGCAGCTGGCGTTGTCATGAATGAAATCGAACAGCCGCTTCGTTCCCAGCACGAACGCCGCAACCGCTTTGCCCCGGAGCAGCGATTTCCGCTCTCCGTTGATCACGCCCGACTCGATCAGGTCGATCACGCCATCGGAGAACATCTCCGTGTGAATGCCCAGATCCCGCTTGTCATCCAGACAAGCCAACACCGCCTCCGGAATCCCGCCAATCCCGGTCTGCAGCGTCGCTCCGTCGGGGATCAGCGATGCCACATTGCGCGCCACCCGCAGGTGCATCTCGGTGAACGGCTCCGTGGGCAGTTCCAGCAGCGCGTGGTCTGTCTCCACGAAAGCGGAAATCCGGCTCACGTGGATGAATGTGTCGCCGTGCGTGCGCGGCATCTGCTGGTTGACCTCGGCAATCACCGTGCTCGCGCAGCGCGCCGCCGTCAGCGTGGAGTCCACCGTGGTGCCCAGGCTCACAAAGCCGTGCGCGTCGGGCGGCGACACCTGCATCAGGACGACATCCAGCGGCATGGCGCCGCTGGTAAACAAGCCTTCAATCTCGCTCAGGAAGATCGGCGTGTAGTCGGCCCGNNAGGGTCATCATGTGGACGATCTCCACATCCCTGAGTTCCGCCGCCCGGGCGACCAGGGCATTCACCAGGGTCGAAGGGGTGCCGCACCCTGACTGGATCCAGACACGCGCTCCCGACCGTACCGCCTCCAGCGCCTGCGCGGCCCACATGGATCGGGTCCGATACTCTTCGCTCCAGGTCATTCTTCGTCGCCCTCCCGGACGTGTCCGTATAGGCTCGACATCAAGCCCCCTGGCCGTTACAGCTAAATGCCGGGAATCCAGCAACTTGCCAGGGCCCGGCCTGCTTCTGGAATCCTGCATTGTCGCAGTTCTCCAAAACCGATGAAGGTACGCCCTGGCAGGGGGGATGTGCTGTGATACCTGTCACCCGACCCTTTCCGGAACACCCCAGGGACAACGGCTTTCCCGCTCACGGCTCAGCGGTTACCGGGCAGGGGACGCCGACCCCTGTTCTTTTCCCGATTGCGGGTTCCAACCGTCAGTTTCGACCCGTCCCCGACGCCTCGGAGCCTTCGATCGGAAGGCGAATCGAGAAGGTCGTCCCCTTCCCTACTTCGCTCTCAAAGGTCAGGGTTCCCTTATGGCGGTCCACCACGGACCTCGCAATCGCGAGTCCCTGGCCGGTTCCGCGGCCCACTTCCTTTGTCGTAAAAAAGGGATCGAAAAATCCGGTCGCGAATCCCCTCCGGAATGCCCGCGCCGGTGTCCGAAACGGTAATCAGCGCCATCGGGCCTTCCGGGCGTGTCCGGATCAGGATCCTGCCTCTTTTTCCGGTTCCCTCCACCGCTTCCGCAATGGCGTGAGCGGCATTGACCAGCAGGTTCACGAAGACCTGATTCATATCGCTCAAACTGCAAACCACCAGGGGCAAGTCTCCAAGCTGGGTTTCCACGTCGGCGACATACTTCAGTTCATTGCGCGCCACCGTCAGCGTATTCAGAAGAGCTTTGTTCAGATCGTCAACGCGGCGCACGCCATTCGCCAAAAGCT
Organism: Acidobacterium sp.; assembly: GCA_003152415.1. Lineage (GTDB taxonomy): Bacteria > Acidobacteriota > Terriglobia > Terriglobales > Acidobacteriaceae > Palsa-343. Next base: position 16,353 of record PMAD01000211.1, on the reverse strand, counting down.
GAAAGGAACCGGTAAGGGACAAATCGTGGTTCGCACCAGGACCTGCGGCCCGTTTGCGGAAATCGCCGTATCCGACACTGGCACCGGAATCTCACCTGAGGTTCGCCCGCGAATTTTCGAGCCCTTCTTCACTACGAAGGAGGTAGGCGCCGGAACCGGGCAGGGTCTGGCCCTGGCTCACAGCGTCGTGGTGAAAAAGCACCAGGGGAAGATCTGGTGCGAAACCGAAGTGGGCGCCGGCACGACGTTCTTTGTCCACCTCCCCATCGGTTCTGCCCGCGCGCCGGAGGAGAACCGATGCTGAAACGCCTGCTCTTCGTCGACGACGACGCCATGGTTCTCGCCGGGCTCCGGAGAGCCTTGCACGACATGCGCCAGGAATGGGATATGCGCTTCGCTCCTGGTGCTCACGCTGCTCTGCAGGCGCTCGAGAAGGAACCCTTTGATGCGGTCATTACCGACATGCGCATGCCCTCCATGGACGGCGCTCTGTTGCTGGATTGCATCAAGGATCGCTACCCGCAGATCGTCAGAATCATCTTGTCCGGGCAGTCGGAAAAAGAGGCCGTGCTCCGCTCCATCGCTCCCGCGCATCAATACCTCGCCAAACCCTGCGACATCCGGGAGCTCAAGCTGCGTCTCAATCAAGCTTTCGCCTCGCGCGACCTCGTGACCAACCCTGTCATCGCCGCCGCCATTGCCCGACTACGCTCCATCCCCAGCTTGCCGGCCATCTATAACGAACTCACCGTGGCCCTGCGCTCGGAAACCGCGTCGCTCGGGCAAATCGAGCAGATCATTGCGCGGGACATTGGCATGGCGTCTAAGATTCTTCAGCTGGCGAACTCCGCATTCATCGGAGTGCACGGCCGCGTATCGAGTCTGCGTCAGGCGGTCTCTCTTATCGGGATCGAGACGGTCCGCACCCTGACCCTGTCCATTCACGTCTTCTCTCAGTTCGACAGGAAGTCCGCGGTCGCCAGTTCCCTTCCCGCCTTGTGGGATCACAGCGTCTGCGTCGCCTCCGTCGCGCAGCACATCGCTGTTGACGAAACCGGCGATAAGTCGCTCGCTGAAGAGTGCTTTGCGGCTGGACTGCTCCACGACGCGGGCAAGATCATTCTTCTCGCCGAGAAACCGAAGGAGTACGGCGAAATTCTGAAGGATGCCAAGCGCTCCCCGCGATCCATCGAAACTCTTGAGATCGAGGCTCTGGGCTGTTCTCACGCGCAATTAGGCGCCTATCTGATGAGCATGTGGGGTCTGCCTACTTCTCTGGTGCATGCCGTGGCGTTTCACCACCGTCCATCGGAGGCGATCGAGACCCGTTTTTCGCCCCTGACGGCAGTTCATTGCGCCGATGCTCTGTCGATTGAACCCGGCGACACAGGGGAGGCCGGCGACATCCCGTTCGATGCCGCTTACCTCGACAGCCTGGGGCTGTCAGAAAAAGTGGGTGCGTGGCGGAGCTTCCTCGACGAATTCCGCCTTTCCCAGGCGGATTCTTCTACCGCGACGGCTCCGGCCAATAACTGAGTGCCAGCCCCCGCTGATAACTTTGCGCAAAGTTAAGCCTCATTCCATCTGGAAGTCTTCGGAGAAAGCGGCGATAGGTCGGCGTCCTAACCTGGAGAGGACGGGGATTGTAACTGACGCCTCGGCACATCGCGCTTCCAGTCGCATGCGCGACAGGGAGTAGCTGAACCTTGCTCCGCAGGTGCAGCAGACCCGATAGGTCTGACCGCCGATGGTGAAGACACGGCTCAGGTCCGAGTGGCGGCATCCGAAGAGAAAATCAAACATCATCGTTAGGATCCACATAAGAACTCCTGTTCATTGAATTTCTCGGCTTCACTGCAGTTCGGGGTCATCGGCCATGGAAAGAATGGCCCGGATTTGGATTTATTGTTTCGACTTACGCGAGCTTGCCTGGCGGCGTCGCCGTCTCTTTCCCGGCGTTCCCTCCCCACATGTGCGAACGATTGACCGGGAAAAGATAATCCACCAGCGTCCACCCCAGGGCTCTCTCACGGAATCTCCCTTCGCGCGCTGTCAGTGTGACATCGAGCGACGAGGGAATATCCCAGCGGGCTTCACTAATGGTCTCGTTCAGCAGCACGGTGGTTTCATCGGCGCAGGTCTCGGTGACTTTGAAGAGCACGTTGGCGCCGCAGTCTTCCCAGGGAGACCACGCGGCCCACGGCCAGATGGGAAGCGTGAAATTTTTGGGCAGGATTTCAATCAACCGCTCGCGCAGGCTCTCGAGCGCGGCGGGGTCGATGGCGGAGTTGGCAATGGTTTGGCCTGACTGGAAGAGGCTCGCGGAAAATCTGGACGGCATGGGCCGGGGACTCGAGGCGAGCAGCGAGTGGAAGACGTCAAGACTGGGCGCAGGCGTTGCCGGCCCGAGCGCCGCGAGCCTGGGATAGTGACGGACGAACGCGGTGATCTGGTCGACGAGCACCGGATTGGCCTGCCATTCACGCGTGACCCACCACCACCACGGCCACCAGCCGCAGCCGCGCGTGAAGTCGATGGCGAAGCAGCCATCGGCGTCTGTAGTGGCGCGCCCCACCTGCTCCTGCGCGGTCCACCACCACCATGCGTCGATGTCGAAGGCGGAAACGGTTGCACCGATGATGGGAACGCCGCGCGCACTGAGAACCCGGCCGGTGAGCTTGAAATTCTGGCGCCAGTGCTGCCACCACCACCAGTGATACGAGGAAATCCGGATGGCGGGCAGCGAGACTTCGGCTCCTGTCTGCCACGTCGAGGACGGCACAGTGACGGAAATGGTTTGCAGGCGCTGGAGGTCAGCGGGCGTAGCGGTCTCCGGTCCCAGCGCGACACGCAGGGATTCCGGCGGGCGCTGGAATTCAAAAGAGGCGGAGCCTTTGCCCTGCGGATTGAAGGCCGCGATGCGCTGCTGGGGAACGCCCTGCTTGTACCAGGCGAGTACGCTCACGGACCGGTCGGGCAGGAAGTCCGGAACCCGCGAAGCATCGAGGGGTACGCGAAGCACAAACTTGTTGGCTGAAGACATGCTGCTCCTTCGCGGCGACTTTTGGCATTGAGAGGCCGGAGGGTCGTTCTGGGTGGGGACCGCGCCTCATGTCGCACTGGGAAGTAGTGATGTGCCTGGCACTTTCGTATCAGGCAACGCGAAAAATTCGCGGAAGCGGAACTCTCCGGCGATTGGCGTGGATGAACGCCGCTACAGCCCTGTGTAGAGCTGGAACGAGGCCCAGAAGAAGGGCCTGCGAAAATCTCCCGGGGCATGCAGCAGGGAGAGCTTCGCCTGGCGCAGCGCGGCACTCGGTGGCAGGCCCTTTTCGAGCCCGCTGTAGAGGGCGTCCATCAGGCGCGGAGAGGATTCGTCGCTGACCTCCCAGAGCGCGCCGATCACGTTGTGCGCGCCGGCGCGCAGGAATGCCCAGGATAATCCGACCAGACCTTCGCCCGCATAGGTTCGCGACCCACCGCCATAGCAGGCGGCGATGGTGACCAGACGCGCGTCGATGGGGTGCAACATGATGTCGCGCGCATAGAGCTTGAACGAATCTTCTCCGCCGGAAGTGCGCGAGAGGATGATGGCCGAGTCGAGCGGATCGGTACGGCTGGCCACGCCGTGCGCGACGAAATCAATGTAAGAGTAACGCTGCGGCGCGCTCTCCAGATACGAGGCGGCGCTCGCCCGCTGCCGCGAGTAGACCGTCTCGTCCTGTGGCAGAAAATGCCTGCGGATCTGCTGCATCTCGACGGAGGCGTTAGGCAGCTCGGGATAGTCGGGGCCTGGGGAGACAGCGTCGCCGAGCAGGAGGAGTTTGCGACCGGTGTCGTGCGAAGGCTTCGAGGCGGCCAGCATCAGCAGCGACGGCGCGGAGACGATGTCCGCGTCTTCGATCCAGTAGTGGGGAGCGGTTGTGTCGGTCAGAAGCGTTTCGAAATTCAGTTCGCTGAGAACGCCGTCGCAAAGGATGATGACTTTTGCGTTTGGCGGGAGCACGCTCTTTGCCGGCGCGACCAGGATGCGATAGAGCTCAAGGCCGTCAGCGTTGGCGGAAGTAAGAGGATCTTCGGGTCCCAGCAGCGCCCGACGGTAGCGTTCGACGATTCGCGCGATCTCCGCTTGGGCGGGCAGAGTGAAGACCGTAGTCTTCTTCGGCGTGATGGCCCAGAGCGAGGATTGCTTCTCGCCCAGCCAGTAAAAGAGCAGCGTCGCGCCGGCGCGCGATGCGATGGCTCCGGGGTGCAGCGAGGCCGCCTGGGACGATTGGCTTCCGACCGTCACCCCAAGCCCCTGCTCCAGCGTGCGGGCGCGGCTTTGATCGGCGGCGGCGAGCGCTGCCTCTTCTTTGCCCTGCGAGACCAGCAGACGAATGTAGTCGTTGTAGATAGGCGTGGCGTTGGCGAAGTAAGGCAGTTTCGAGTCTTCGTTTTTGATCTGCGCGCGGGCGGACTCGAAGGTGGCCAGCGCGATCGCGTACATCTTCAGCGCATCATCGATGCGGCCCTGCTGCTCGAAAAGCCGGGCCAGCTCGTGCTCCGCGCCCAGGCGCATGGTGATCTGGCTGGCGGGATCGGCCTCGACCTGGCGAAAGAGCTCTTCCGCCTGCTGATCCTGGCGCCGAGCCGCGGCGATGCGTCCCTGGGCCAGCAGGACGTCGAGCGCGTCGAGACGGTTGCCGTTGGCGCGAATGAGCGGATCGAGCTGGCGGAGATAGGAATCGGCTTCGTTGAGTTGATTGAGCTCGATGGAAATGTGGGCCAGGCTTTCGAGCGAATTGATGACTTTGTCGCGGTTGTCGCTGTTTCTGGCCATCAAAAGAGCCTGTCGATACGACTCCATCGCACGCGGCCAATCCTGGGAATCCTGATAAACATAGCCGGTAGTGGTCAGCCAGTTGATTGCGTCTTCTGTATCTCCCAGCGCGACCGCCCGCCGCTCGGCGTCCTGAAACAATGCGAAGGCGCGCTCACGATCGCCGAGGCTGTAGTACGCCCAGCCGAGGTTGCCCGCATTGGTGAGAAGGATGTCCTGAGCGCCCAAGGGAGCCGCAAGCCGATTCGAAGCGTTCAGCCAGTCGATAGCTTCGTCAAATCGTTCCGTTTGCAGGCAGGTTACCGCCAGATTTATGAGAGCTGCTGCTTCGTCGAACGACTGACGAAATTTGCGCGTGAGCGCGAGTTCGTGCGAGGAGAAACGAAGCGCTTCATCGTAGTCTCCCTGCTCCATCGCAAAGGTCCAATGCGCGTCCAGGACATGACTGCACACAGAGCGATCCATGAGAGAGCAAAGAGCATCAGCTTCGCCGAGGTATCGAATTGCATCGCCATTTCGATGGAGGTTGATGTTCGCGGCGGCCAGAAGCGACAGCCTGCGAATGCGAAGATCTGCGTCAGGAAAGGCCGGAAGATCGGTTGATAGGACACTCAGGACTTCTTGATTCATGCCGCGCCATGCGGCCGCCTGAGCTTCGAGAATTCTGAATCGCGCCGGCCAAACCTCATCCGCATTCCGGTATTGGTCGGCGAGACGCGCGGCGGCTTCCTGGCTCATTGCCAGCTGCCCATGTTGAAACATGGTCGCCGCCCTGTTGAATTGATCCGCTGCGGAAAGCGCTCGGTCTCCTATGCAAAGCGAGAGCACGAGGAGGCAGGCGATCGCTTCGACTAACCTGTGCCTTTTCCCTGTCCGTTGACGATCGTGTTGCCCGCCGCTGCGTTCCCGTGGCCGATGCAGCCCATCTCGATCTCCAGCATGGTCAGGTTGATTTTGGTCCGCATCGGAACGCCCGTCTTTTTGTTCGGATCCCAGTGCTCGATACGCAACACCGCCAGAAGAATCCGCCCGAAGCCTGGAATCTCGATGACGTGGCCGCANNTTGATTGTAGCGTCCGAGGATCGCGGGGGGAAGGTTTTGTCCACGGATGCGCGCGAATTGCTTCTCGACACGTGCACGAAAGCCGGCGTCCTTGAGATACGGAGCGTCCTTCGCCGGCTTGGGTCCCAGGAAATCGAGGTCGAGGTCGACGTCCACCTCTTTGCCCGCGATGCGCAGATTTTCAAAGCGCGTGCCGAGAAAAGTGACTGTGGGCACATAGCCCACGAGCGGATGGTTGGTGGAAATCTGCGAGACGATGCGATCGGCGGTGACCACGTCGAGGACGTTGAAGTCTTCGATGACCGCGGTCGCCAGCGTGTTGAAGCCGTGGTCCTTCTTTTGGTCACGGTTGCCGGCGACCTGGGTGTAGGAATGGCGGAAGGAGAAAACGCCCTCCAGCCGATAATCGCGCGCCCGCTCAGAGAGATAGCCGCCATGTTTCTCGAGGCGGACAAAGGCCTGCGGCTTGATGGACTGCTCAACCGGATGATGCAGATGGCCCGAAAGGGCATGGGCTTCCGCGTGGTATTCGTGTTCTCGGTGGGGGGTTTCGCCAGACATGGCCGTGCGTGCTCACTTTCCGGGGGGAGTGGGTGCTACTCGTCAAAGCGAACATCAAGTATCCGCCGGTCCACCTGGGTCCGGCTGCCCTGAGGGGTGATGCCCGAGATGGTAAGCGTATACGAGCCTTGCTGCAAGCCCATTCCTGGAATCAGAAGAGAGAGTGTGCCGCTCGCGCCGCCCGTTTCCGAGGGGGCGCTGATGGTCTGGGTCCAGAACCTTTTCCCCTGCGGATCTTCCATATCGAAGACAAACGAGGTGTATGCGCCGTCATTGGGAACGTCGATCAGGACCACCGCGCCGGATTTGTGATCTGCCACGACCGGCAGATGAGCGCCGGCTCGGGTTTCGGCATGAAGCGTCGACCAGGGCGCCAGACGCGGACTGGACGCCGCCACTCGCAGTGACGGAATCGTCGCGATGTTTTGGTATCCGATCACAATGAGCAGCAAGGCGAAGGCGGGCACGGCCATCACCGGGCGCAGCCATGCGAACCACTCGCGCCGTCCACGCTGCGGTCTGGCGGGCGGAGTCCACTCCGCGGGCGATGCTGCCGGCGAGGTCGCCATGTTCGGCAACTGCGCCTTCGCCGCGTCCACAAATGCCGCCTCGGTGCGAAGGTCGAGCGCGCACTCCTGACAGTCGAAGTAGTGCTCTTCAAAAGCCTCCCGCAATTCGGGAGACAACTCTCCGAGGAGGTACCGCTCGGTCGCCATCATCTGAACTGCTTCGCTATGATTCATGGACGCGGTCTCCAATTCCTGCTCCAGGTGATAGTGACTCGGTTCGGTGAAACGTTTCAGCGAATGGCGGCATTGGAATCTCCGCCCATTCGCTTCACGTACTCGGCCTTGAAGTTCTTCTTTGCCCGGAACAACAGAACCCGAAGATATTCCCCATCCACACCGAACTCGCGGCAAACTTCTTCCCGATCTTTCTCGTCGAGAAAAATCGCCTTTAGCAGCGACCGGTCCTTCACCGGCATCTCCGCCAGAATTTCCCTCACCTTCTCTCCAAGCTGCCGCGTCGCGGCGATGTCGTGCGCGCTGGCTCCGGTTGCCGGCAGCTCCGGCCGGTCCTCCTCATCGAGCGACTCGCTGCGCGAGGAGGAGCGGTAGTGCTCGAAGAGCACGTTGTTGCAGACTGTGTTGACGAACGCGCCAAAGCGTTCCGGCTGGCGCAGTCCGTTCTCTTTGCGCAGCGTTGTCAGCACGCGCGCAAAAGTCTCCTGGCGCACATCTTCGATGGCCTGCGAGGATTTCAGTCGCGAGCGGAGTTTCAGATGGAGCAGCTGGGTGAAATAGCCGACAAAATGCTCCTGCGTGCGAGGGTCCCCTGCGCAGAGACCTTCGATATAGCCCGCATCGAATGCAAAAAACTGCAAAGAAGTCCTCGCAAACCCGGGAGGACGCGAGTATAGCATCGGCGCCTGGCGCGCATTGAGCTTGTGATCGACCGAGGGAGGCCGGACGTGTCTCTGCGCG
>PMAD01000211.1:4201-8412 GCA_003152415.1 Acidobacterium sp. | reverse complement strand
CTCAGCCTGCCAGTGGAGGAGGAGTCCGATTCGGCCGCAACTCAGCCAGATGGACAGGGGAAGAGCGAACTCAGGGCAGAAACAGGAACACAGGTGAATCAACGGCCCGGGGAAGTTCCAGAGTGTCAGCCGCACCATCGCACGCTCCGATTGCGTTCCCCATCCTCGTGGGTCTGAGATGGGTACCGCGGTCAGGGATTTCGCCGATGCTGGTTGGCACGACGACTTTCTCTGGGAGCATAGTGCGCGGGCCTGCCCGAGCGTTTCCTCGCGCTGGCATTTTTCTGGCGAGTTACCCGAAGACCGGGGGCATTCGCTGCGACGCTTCCGCCGGTTGCAGAAATGCTGAGCTTACGAAGTCATGACCTCGCCGGCGCCGGCGGCGCCTGAATCCCCACCCGGAACGGGTCATCCTCCTGTAACAACAGCCGTCCTTCGCCCGTGACGTACGCCGAGCCGGTGATGCTGGGAATCACCTGGGTCTGCGGGCCCGTCCCGATCCGATAGCTGCCTTCGAAGACCGTCCCCAGGATTCCCTCCTGCCGCCAAACCTGGCCCGCCGCGAGTTTGCCGTCTGCGGCAAGACAGGCCAGCTTCGCGCTCGTCCCTGTTCCGCAAGGCGAGCGGTCGTACGCATTGCCAGGGCACAGCACAAAATTTCTGCTGTCGTTTCCTGGCACTGTTGACGGAGAGAAGACCTCGACGTGGTCGATTTCACCCCCGTTGGCCCCCGTGATTCCCTGCACGTTCAGCGCCGCCTTGACCGCCATCGCGAAGCTCGTCAGCGCCTCGCGATTCTCCAGCGTGAGCGGCACGGGCGCGTTTTCCGTAAGGAAAAACCAGTTTCCGCCCCACGCCACATCGCCGGTCACCGCGCCGAATCCCGCAACTTCAACCGCGACCCCTTTTTGCGAGCGATAGCTGGGGACGTTCTCCACCGTCACGCGCCCATCGTCGAACAGCGTCGCACGCACCACACCCACGGGCGTTTCAATTCTGTGCTCACCCGCCTCGATACGCCCGAGATGGGCGAGCGTCGTCACCAAACCAATCGTGCCGTGACCGCACATGCCGAGATACCCGACGTTGTTAAAGAAGAGGACGCCGGCAACGCACGCCTCATCCACCGGCTCGACCAGCAGAGCCCCTACCAGCACATCGGAGCCGCGCGGTTCATTTACTACAGCCGAGCGAAAATCGTCATGCTCCGCGGCAAACCGGCGCAGACGCTCCGCCACAGGTCCGTTGCCCAGCTCCGGTCCTCCGGCGACGACGACGCGTGTCGGCTCGCCCGCCGTGTGGGAATCGACAATGTGAATTTCAGAAATCGAAGCCACAGGAAATCCCGACCAGTTCCTCCAACCAGTCCATATTACGATTCAATCCGCCCGCCCCCTGCGGCCCGTTGCCCGAGCCACCTGTCCGAACCGGGCCGCTCACCCGCTATACTCGATGGGAGTTTTTCCTTCGGAGCGTGTATGAAATCCACCGTTGCTGCTACCTTCGTCTGGCTCTGCGTGCTGTGCGGAACACCGGGACCGGCGCAGACGAAGCGCGCGCTCCTGATCGGTATTAACACCTACGAACCCGCTGGCACTAAGGCTCAGCATCCCGACGGCTGCACCTACGGACGCTGCGAGCTGGGCTATTTTGAGAATCTCGACGGCGCCGTCAACGATGTGCAGTCGATGGCTGACGTGCTCACCAGCCCCAAGTTTGGGTTCCCGGCGAATCAGGTCGTCCTCCTCACCAATCCGGCGCCGCCTCATCCCGGTACGGGCGAGACGATCCTGCCCGCCGAACAGACCACGCGCGATGGCATTCTCGCGGCGATGCAGAAGTATCTTGTCGACATTCCCCAGTCCGGAGACACCGTCGTCTTCTATGCCGCAAGTCACGGATCGCTGCGCATCAACAGCAAAGGGACCAAACTCACCGTGCTCGTTAACGGCAAGTACGTGAATGCCGACAGCACATTAGTTCCTTCCGACGCGTACAAAGGCGGCTACGACGTTCGCGATCGTGAAATGACCCACATCTTCAACGCCGCGCTGGACAAGGGGATTCACCTGACCGTAATCCTCGACAACTGCCACAGCGGCGGCATCAGCCGCGGCATCCAGCCAAAGTATCGCGAGCGTGACCTGCCCTTCGACCCGCGCGACGTTGCCGAAGCCCCGGTCCTGCTCCCCAACGGCGACCCGCCACCCGGGCCCACGGAGCGTCCGAATAACCCTGCGCTCGTGCTTTCCGCGGTCCAGCAGGACCAGAGTTCCAAGGAGACGCCCGACACCATCCCTCCGACCGAACCCCATGGCGCTTTCACCGCTGCTCTGGTCGAGGCGCTGCAGGTTCTGCCCGCCGATGCGCCGGCCGCGGTCGTCTATCAGCGGGTCAGAGCCGTGATCCAGAACGAAGACGTTCCCGACGAGGACCCGGATCTCGACGCCACTGCGCAACGTCGCGAGCAGCCGCTCTTCGGTGGAGCGACGGTAGCCTCGGACAAGATTCGCACCGCCGCGCTCGGAACCGGCAATAACGGCGCTGTGTGGCTCGACGTCGGCCGCGTCTCCGGCGTGGGCGTTGGCAGCGAATTCGCCGCGACGCTTCCTGACAGCGACGGCCAGAAAGTCCAGCTGCGCGTCACCGCGCTCGAGGGCATCGCTCGCTCCGTGGCCGAAGTTGTCAGTCCTCAGGGTGCCAAAGTGAAGCCCGGCGAAATCTTCGAGATGACGAAGTGGAGCCCCGCGCAGTCGGCCCCTCTGCGCATCTGGCACTGGCCAGCCACCCTCGCGCAGGCGGACATCCTCGCAGCCGCCGCACAAATTCAGGCTGCCGGCATCGTCTCCGTCTCCGATCCGGCCGCGGAAGCATGGACCCATATCCTCAGTTGGGACGGCACAAACTGGACGGTGCAACAGGCCGGCGCGCCATCGCCCGCACCTTTCGGCGCCACCCTCACAGCCGCGGCCCTGCGGAAAAAGATTCCAGCCGGCGCGAAGCTTTGGGTCAACCTCCCGCCATCGCGCGAGCTTGCCGCGCAGCTTCTCCCGCCGGATCCTAATAGCGCCGTGCAGACCGCTGCTACGCTCGCCAGCGCGGAATACGCGTTGACCGGCGTTCTCACCGCTAATGGCCCCGCATGGGCCTGGTTCCACAAAAATGAGCTTGCCGCCGGACCGCCCCCACCCAACCCCAACCATCTCACTCCTGGCTGTTCCACCTCATCGCAATATCCCGTCCGCAGCGACTGGGTCGTGATGCCCGACGTGAGCACAATGGAGAAGGGCGCTGCCACGCTGAATCGCTACGCGTCGCTGCTGGCCAAAGTGCATGGATGGCTCGAGATGGCCAACAGCCCCGCCGACGCTTCTCGTGGCAACTATTATTCTCTGGCGCTGCTTCCCTACTCCGGCGGAGCGCCGCTCGCCCCCGGCCAGCTGCTGCACGAAGGTGATCAGCTGAAGATGGCCTTGCGGGCAGCAAACGGCCAGGTCACCGAGAAACGCTGGGTCTATGTCCTCGACATCGATTGCCATGGTCAGGGCACGGTCCTTTATCCGAGGGGAAATTCGGGAAACCAGTTTCCCAACGAATCGGATACCGGCAATCAGTTTCTGATCCCGGGCGCTCCTGCCCTCAAAATCGGTGCGCCTTTCGGCACGGACACCTTTGTTCTTCTGAGCACCGCGCAGCCATTGGCCGATCCTTTTGTCCTCAACTTCGAGGGCGTCTCGCGTTCGCGCGGCGGCGAGCAATCGCCGCTGGAGCAACTGCTGAGCAATACCAGCAGCGGGACCCGCGGCAATCCGGGCCAGGTCCCAACCAACTGGGGCGTCGGGCTGACTACAATTCACAGCATCCCCCAGCAGGCCTCGCAGTAATCATGTCTGAATCGGCGGGCCTCGCCCCCCTAAAACCCGGAGCAGTAATGTGGTCACGATGAATCCGGCGAAGATGATCTCGGTTTGTCTCGGCCTGTTGTGCGCGACCGCCGGCGCGCAACAGCCCGGAGCTCTGCACGGGCTGATCGCTCAGCACGAACAGGCGCTCTCTGACGCGCGTGCGTCGCATAACCCCAGAAGCGAAGCGACGGAGCTGAACACGCTCGCGAACCTCTATCGCGAGGCGGGCGATCCTCAAAAGGGCCTCGATTATTGCGCTCAGGCTCTGTCCATCGAGACCAGCAAAGGCCAGCAGGCGCAGAGCAA
>PMAD01000211.1:0-4074 GCA_003152415.1 Acidobacterium sp. | reverse complement strand
GCTCTCCCGATCTGGCGTCAGGTCGGCGAGATTGGCGGCGAGGCGCAGACCCTCAATAACCTCGGCAGAACCTACACCAACCTCGGCGAAAAGGAAAAAGCCCTCGAATCCTACCAGGCTGCACTCCCGCTCTGGCGTGAACTAGGCCATCCCGAGGGCGAAGCTGCCTCTCTGAACGCCATCGGCCGCATCTACGACGACCTCGGCCAAAGACAACAGGGACTCGACTACTACAACCAGGCGCTGCCCCTCTGGCGCCAAGTCGGCAACCGCAGCGGCGTGGCCCTCGCCCTCTACGACATCGGCAGAATCCACGTCGAGATGGGCCAACCGCGACCGGCGCTCGACTTCTACAACCAGGCCCTCGTCATCTGGCGCGAAACCCAGGACCGCCGCGGCCAGGCTGCCGCTCTCAATCACATCGGCCGCGCGTATTCCGACCTCGGTCAGCGCGACAAGGCCCTCGACTTCGACTATCAGGCCCTCGCCGCGTGGCGCGACGTGCAGGACCGCCGCGGCCAGGCCTTCGCGCTGAACAGCATTGGCCGCGTGTTCTCCGACCAGGGAAAACTCGATCAGGCGTTGCCGCAGAAGCTCGCTGCGCTCTCGCTGGCCAAAACTGCCGGCGATCCCGACCTCGAGGGCGGCATAGGAGCTTCGCTGATGCTCGATTTCCGCACCCAGCATCGTCTTGAGGAAGCCATCTTCTTCGGCACCGAAGCTGTGAACGCCTATCAGCTGATGCGCCGCAATATCAGCGGCCTCGATCAAAGCCTGCAGGAACAGTTTGCCCAATCGAAGTCCCCTACCTACCGCATGCTTGCCGAGCTGCTGCTGGAGGCCAACCGCCTCGGCGAAGCGGAACAGGTGATGGATCTGCTCAAGGAACAGGAACTGCAGGAAGTCGTCCTCGCCACGGCGGATCACCCTGACGCCCACGCCTCTCCGCTCAATCTCACGCGTGCCGAACACGACGTCGAGACCGATTTGGCTGCTCACGAACAAGCCGCCGTTGCCTTGACCGACCTGAGCGCGCAATACGAGGCGCTGCTGTCCAAAACCAACCGCACGCCCGCGGAAGAAGCGCGGATGAAGGCGCTGGAAGCAAAGATCGAATCCGGAAACACTGACGTTTCCGACTTCTTCCGGAAGACGCTTTACCCCGAGCTGGCGCAGAACGCCGGAACCCAGGCCGCGAATGCCCTGCTCAGCGAGGAAAAATCGGATGTCAGCCGCCTCCAAAACACCCTGGCCGACCTCGGCCCGCACGTCATCGGCATCCGGCTCCTGCTCGGCGATGAACACGCCTACGTCGTCGTAATCACCCCGCAGTCGCGCAGGAAATATGAGCTGAAGGCCACGCCCGCCGAGCTCAACGACAAGGTGCAGCAGCTGCGCAACGAACTCCGCACTCCCTCATCCGATCCCAAACCGCACCTCGCGGAAATGTACTCGATCGTCGTCGCGCCCCTCGAAGCCGAGCTTGCCGCCCTCGAGCGAAATCCTCTGGACAGGGGCCGCGTTCCCACGCTGCTCTGGTCCCTCGACGGCCCCATCCGCTACCTGCCCGTGGCCGCGCTCTACGACGGCCACCGTTACATGGCCGAGCGCTTTAATAACGTCCTCTTCACGCCCGCGAGCTACGGCCACATGACTGCGCCCGACGCCAACGGAACTGCGCTGCGCGTCCTCGCCATGGGTTTGTCGAAGAGCTACGGCGGCCTGCCCGCGCTGCCCGGGGTTATTCCCGAGCTCGACGCCGTCGTCCACGACCCCACCGACCCCCAGTCTCACGGCCCCATCGATGGAACCCTTCTTCCCAACGAGCGCTTTACCTGGGCAGCGTTGAAGGCGCAGCTCGGTCCCGGCGCCGGCTACCCTGTAGTCCACATCGCGAGTCACTTCGTTCTCGAAGCCGGCAGCGGAACCGAGCCCTGGCTCATGCTCGGCGGCAACGATGCAGGCGATCCCCAGGGATTTCCCCTCACCCTCTCGGAGCTTGAAAATTCCGTCGTCAGTTTTCACGGCACGCGCCTGCTCACTCTCTCCGCCTGCAGCACAGCGAAGGGCGACACCGCAAGCGACGGCCTCGAGATGGACAGCCTCGGCATGGTTGCCCAGCAGAAAGACGCAGAAGCCGTGCTGGCCACGCTGTGGGACGTGAACGACGCCAGCACCAGCCACATCATGAGCGACTTCTACGCGCGCTGGGTCAAAGACCCCGCCATCGGCAAGGCCGAGGCCCTGCGCCAGGCCCAGCTCGCTTTCCTGCACAGCTCATCGGCCTCCGCGCATTCGGGAACCGGCCGCGGCGTTCAAATCGGCTCTGAGCCCGCGTCCCAGGCCACGTCCTATGCTCATCCTTATTACTGGGCGCCCTTTGTCCTGATCGGAAACTTCCAGTAACCAAAGAAACGAAGTCTCCACAAGGTAGTCTGTTGGCAATTCTGGAGGATCGAATGCTTCTTCTCTGCGCCTTTTTGGTCGGCCTCGTAGCAGGGCTTCGCTCCATGATGGCCCCCGCAATCGTCAGCTGGTCCGCTCGCCTGGGCCTGTTCAACATCGAGGGGACGTTCGTCGCCCTGATGGAATACAGAATCACCGTTCTCGTCTTTACCGTCCTCGCTGTGTGTGAACTGGTGGTCGACAAGCTGCCTTCGACCCCCAGCCGCAAACAACTCGTGCCCTTCGCCATCCGCATCCTCAGCGGTGGTCTCGTCGGTGCCACCGTGGGTGCATCTGGAGGAAAGCTCATCCTTGGCCTCCTCTGCGGAATCATTGGAGCCGTCGCCGGAACCTTTGGCGGCGCCGCGGCCCGTGCCAAACTGGCTGCCGCCTTCGGCCGCGATTTCCCTGCAGCAATCCTCGAAGACATCGCCGCCATCGCGATTGCCATCTTCGCCGTGAGGCTTGCATGAAATACTCTTTCGATGCCATCGTCGTTGGCGCGGGCCAGGCCGGCCCTCCCCTGGTCACCCGCCTTGCCGGCGCCGGCTGGAAAGTGGCCGCCGTCGAACGTCATCTCTTCGGCGGCACCTGCGTCAACAACGGATGCACCCCCACCAAAGCCATGGTCGCCAGCGCCCACGCCGCTCACCTTGCGCGCCGCGGCGCCGATTTCGGCATTCATGCTGGTCCCGTCACCGTCGATATGCGTGCCGTCAAGGCCCGCAAAGACGCCATCATCCTCAGCGCCCGTAACGGCGTCGAGAAGGGGCTGCGCACCACCACCAACTGCACCGTTTTCACGGGCACGGCTTCCTTCGCATCGCCCACTACCATGCGCGTCGGAGACGATCTGCTCGAAGCTCCGAAAATCTTCCTCAACGTCGGAGCGCGCCCGCTCGTCCCCAAAATGCCTGGCGTCGATTCCGTCCCGTTCCTCACCAGCACCACCATCCTCGATCTCGACGTGCTCCCCGAACACCTCATCGTCGTGGGCGCTGGCCCCGTTGGTCTCGAGTTCGCCCAGATGTTTCGCCGCTTCGGTTCAGCGGTCACCATCATCGATAAGAACTCCCGCCTCGCTGCGAAAGAAGACGAAGAAGCCTCTAAGGTCATTCGTGACATTTTCGATTCCGAAGAGATCAAGGTGCGTATCAGTGCCAACTGCATTCATCTTGAGCGCCAGGGTGACCAGGTCCTGGTCGGCGTCGAATGCAACGAAGGCGAGCGGCATGTCACCGGCTCACATGTCCTGCTGGCTGTCGGCCGCATACCCAACACCGATGACCTGAACCTTCCCGCCGCCGGCATTACTCCCGACCAGCGCGGCTACGTCCCCGTCGATGATCAGCTCCGCACCACGACTCCCGGCATCTTCGCCATCGGCGATTGCAATCGGCGCGGCGCCTTCACCCACACTTCTTACAACGACAGCGAAATCGTCGCCGACAACCTCCTCAATGGCGCTTCGCGCCGCGTGAGCGACCGCATTTTCGCGTACGCCACCTACATCGATCCACCCCTCGCTCACATCGGGATGTCCGAAGCCGAAGTGCGCGCAACAAAGAAGCCGGCGCTCATCGGCGTGCGTCCCATGACCCGCATCAGCCGCGCCATCGAGAAAGGCGA
>PMAD01000015.1 GCA_003152415.1 Acidobacterium sp. | reverse complement strand
TCCCCGGCGGACACCACCCCGCACCCATCGTCGGCACCGTCTTCAGCACCCACTCCACCACCGAGTCCGACGGATTCAGCATCATGAACTTCGCCTTTGCCTCGCTCCCGCCACCCTTCGCCGCAACGATAACGTCAACCTCGCCACCGCGCACCATCTCCACGCTCACCACCGCCGGCGTATTGTCCTTCGTGTTCTTCCGCGCGCCCGCCGGATCCGCCAGAATCGACGCCCGCAGCGTATTATCCGGATTCAGATACGCCCGCCGCACCCCCGCATCGGCCAGCTCCTGCACCGTCATCGTCGCGTCCCACCGCACATCCATCCCGATCTTCAGAAACACCGTCACGATCCCCGTATCCTGGCAAATTGGCCGGTGCCCCTCCGCGCACATCCGCGAATTAATCAGAATCTGCGCCATCGCATCCTTCGCCGCAGCCGACTCCTCACGCTCGTACGCCCGCCCCAGGCTCGTGATGTAGTCCACCGGATGGTAGTAGCTGATGTACTGCAGCGCATCCGCCACGCTCTGAATAAAATCTTCCTGCCTGATCGTCGCCATCGTTTTCTTCCTGCCTTCAGGTTAATCCACCGGTGGGTTCCAAACCTTTCCGCCCGCTTCCAGGCCTCTGCTTTGTGGGTGCCTCGCCAAATCCTCCACCCGGTGATGGCCTTCTCGCCACTACCTCCGCACACAGCGGCGGCCACGGCGCACCCGCATGCGATGCCCTGAAAATAGCATCGCAAGCCATGCCGGATACGGAAGAGCGAGGCCCGACCGACGGCTCCGCGTCCCTCCTTCCACAAATCGCACGATGCAATCTTCACTAGTAACCAATCGTGCATCGATGCGTGCCCGCCCCTGTATTAAATTGATCAGCGGTGTGGCATCCTTGGCGCGTATTCTGTTCAACGGCACTACAATAGGCACCGTTGCTGAACGGTTGCGATCGCGTGAAGTGTGCAACGGTGCATCGCTGCGGATCAGCTGTTCCCTCCGCATCATGCAGCTTCATCGCTTCCCGGTCGTGGTTTTCCGCTGCAGGTGTCGCTCTGAACAAGCGGCTCCATCGCTGACAAGTTTCGATTGAGGAGAACGAATATATGCATTCAAGAATTCTGAAGTCTGTTGGCCTGGTTGTGGCGTCGGCAGGTTTGGCCTTTCTGTCCACCGGCTGCAAAAAGATCGTGCCCGTTACGCTCACATGCAACGCAGGCGCCCCTTCCATTTACCCAGGCGATCCGCAAACCGTCACCGCCACCCCTGCCAACCTGGTCGAGAAGAAGAACTGGGACGCGCTCTACACCTGGAGCGGCACCGGTGTCTCCGGCAGCGGAACCAGCGCAACCGTGGCCACCGCTTCGCTTGATCCAGGCAGCTACACGGTGAAGGCCGAAGTGAAGGAAGGGAAAAAAGGTAAGGAAGGCGTCAAGCCCGGAGAGACGGCCGATTGCTCGTCCGACTTCACCGTGAAGCCCTTCGATCCGCCGACCCTCAGTTGCTCGGCCAGTCCTGACACCATCATGTCTGGTGGCACCTCCACCATCACCGCCACGGGAGCCAGCCCGCAGAACCGTCCTCTCACCTACAGCTATTCCGCTTCCGCCGGATCCGTCAACGGAAACGGGACTACCGCGGTTCTGTCCACCACCGGTGCTCCGGCTGGATCCATTACCGTCACCTGCAGTGTGGGGGACGACAAGTCGCACAGCGCTTCCGCCACCACTTCGGTGAACGTCCAGGTTCCTCCTCCGCCGCCGCCTCCCAAGTCGCAGACGCTCTGCGCGATCCAGTTCGACCGCGACACCAGGCGTCCCACGCGCGTGGATAACGAGTCCAAGGCCTGCCTCGATGACGTCTCGCTGAATGCTCAGCAAAAAGCTGACGCCACTCTGGTGCTGGTCGGCAACTCGGCGCCGGTTGCGCCGCCCAGGGGCAAGCACCACAAAAAGGAGCTCTCCGCCGACGAGCTGGCAGCGCAGCGCGCGGTCAACACCAAGCTGTATCTCGTCACGGATAAGGGCATCGACGCTGCCCGCATCCTCGTCAAGACGGGCACCAGCGGCCAGAACGAGGTGGACGATTACCTGGTTCCCGCAGGCGCGAACTTCGACAACGATGTACCGGGCACGACCGTGATTGACGAGAACGCCGTCAAGGCGCAGCCTCGCAACGCGCCCCCGGCCCATCATCACCACAAGAAGGCTGCTGCCGCCGCTCCTGCAGCGCAGTAACCCGGCCTGTAATTCCGATAAGCGCTGAGGGCTGGTCCAATCATGGACCAGCCCTGGCTTTTTACTGCAGCGTCTTTGTGCTACCGCGTGTTTTGCCGCAGCGTGTGTTTCTGCTGCAACGTCATTCACGCAGCGCTGGAAAAATCCCCACCCCCCGCTGGGACCCGGCCAGGTTCACCCCACAGCAAGAAGTGGATACCTCTGCCATCCAATGGTCAATAGCCTTTATTCTGAGCTCCAATCCAAAAGTACCGCCGATCCCTCCCCGAGTCCCATTATGGAAAACACACCTTCAACTTCCGCGGCCCAGGCACCCGCCTACTTCGGCGTGATATTGCTCACCGGCAAATCCCAGTGCGCCAGCAAAATCTCGAACCGCCGCTGCTCTCGCGCTCGATAATTGTCCTGGTCCGGCCACAGTTCCTTAATCAGCGCTTCCTCATCCGGATTCGCGGTCGTCGCCGCCGTCGAGTTCTTAAAGACGATCGTCACCCGATAGTCCCAGCGCGCATCTTCGGTCATGTGGTTGGCCGGCGTTTCAATCTTCACCGAGAGCATCCGCCCCGTCTTCTCGATCCGCTGCAGCAGCGGGTAGTGGTACTGCAGGAAGAGGTTCAGGAACTCCTGCTGATGGCCCCACTGCGTCTTGTAGTAGTACTCCA
>PMAD01000075.1 GCA_003152415.1 Acidobacterium sp. | reverse complement strand
ACGAAGATGCTGTCGGGATACCTCTGATCGTAGCCGTTGAGGACTGACTCGGCCTGGGGCAGTTGATTGCTCTGCAGGAAAGCCTGAGCAGTGAGGTAGGCGGCGTAGTCGGCGAGCGCGCCGTCGGGCTGTGTCTTGCTGGCCTCGGCCAGGTGGGCCGAACGAAGGGCGCTGACCGCATCGGGAAACTTGCGTTCGAGGAGGTACGCGTGGCCGAGCGCGAGGTACGCGGCGGCCGCGGCTTCTCCGGTATGGCTGTGCGCGAAGCTGGAGACGCCGGCGTAGGCGGCGGGAGTGGGGGTCTGCGCAAGTTGCTGGGCCATGGGCCGCAACTGCGAGGAAGCGACGAAGGCGTGCTGGAGGCGGCGGCTGCGGGCCAGCTCCCGGGCCGTAAGCGCGCGACGACGACGACGATGGTGGACGATGGTCCGGGTGTGGGCGGTTCGGTGGGTGGTTATTGCGGACGCGCGATGCGAGGCATGCGCGTTGCTGGGCGTGGTGTGGTGCGCTGCCGTGCTGTGGGTGGTGCTGGGTTGGTGGGGCGGCGGAGTCGCCGGCGGGGTGGTCTGGGCGTGGGCTGAGGCGAGCAGGAGCGCAGCTCCGGCCAGGAAAATTGTCACTGCAGGAAGTCGCTTAATCCGGGGGGGAATGCGGAGAGCCAACGTCGATGCCTCTGTTTACCAGAGTATGACGGAATGGGGGGTGGTCCGGAGAGGAAAACTGAGGCTCCAACCGAAAAGTTGCACTTCCGTGTACCGTGATCGACACGATAAGCGGTCAGGGAGTTGAGCGGGGCGTGACAACGATCTCGCCAGTCATGCGGTTGTGGCCGCGGCCGCAGAGCACGCTGCAGCGCATGGAATAGACGCCGGGCGTCTGGGCGAGGAAGCGGATCACCGCGGGGTGCTCAGGCTGCACAGGCTCGCGAATGCCGAGGCCAGGGACGTCGATGCCGTGCTCGACGTCGATTGAGGTCACTACCAACTCCACTCGCGCGCCCTCGGGAACCTCGACCCGCGCAGGGTCAATTTCCCACTTTTTCATGATGATCTGGCGGACGGTATCGGGAGGTCCGGCATACCCCGGAGTCTTCTTCCCGCACCCGATCATCAAAAGAAACAGGCCAGTTCCCAGAATCAGCGCCGGCGCGGCCTTTGCCCCGCGGTCAGCGCGTCCTTTAGAATGGAGGCCGGTCCCGTTGTCCGCAGCTGTCCAAATTCTGAAGCCATTCATGTCTTCATCCATCCAATCACAAGGAGCGGCCGAAGTTCATCCTGACGTCCTGCTCGTAGAGCGGGCGCGGCAGGGCGACATGGCGGCGTACGAGAAGCTGGTGAAGCAGTACGACCGCCAGGTTTTTCGCATTGCCAACCATATCGTGCAGAACCGCGAAGACGCAGAAGACGTCGTGCAGGACGCGTTCCTGAAGGCGTATCAGAAGCTGAACCAGTTCCAGGGGAATTCGAAGTTCTATACCTGGCTGGTGCGCATCGCCGTCAATGAGTCGCTGATGCGGCTGAGGAAACGGCGGACTGGCAAGATGGTTTCGATCGACGAGGACGTCGAGACCGACGAAGGCTCGATGCCGCGCGATCTGGCGGACTGGAGCCCTGATCCGGAGGCGCTGTACGGGCAGTCGGAGATGGCCGACATTCTTCGCCGGACCATTCAGGGCCTGCCGCCTGGTTTCCGCGTGGTGTTTGCGCTGCGAGACGTCGAAGGACTTTCGACGGAAGAGACGGCGGAGACGCTGGGATTGAGTATTCCGGCGGTAAAATCGCGGCTTTTGCGAGCGCGCCTGCAATTGCGGGAGCGGCTGAGCCGCTACTTCAAGCGGGACGCGAAACCGGCCCAGGCCCAGGATGGTGCGAAGTGACGTGCACGGAGTTTTTGGCGCAGCTGGATGAAATGCTGGATCAGGACGCGGCGATCCCTCTGCGCGCCGACCTTGAAGAACATCTCCGCTGCTGCGAGCACTGCGAGATCACGCTGAGCACCACGCGCACGACCATCCAGATTTACCGCAGCCATGAGATCTACGAGCTGCCGGAAGATCTGCGGGAGCGTCTGCACAAGGCCATCCTGGCGAAATGCCGGAAGAGCTGAACTGGCCCGATCCAGGGCAAAGGTCATAGCCGGTATCCAAAAGAGCTATTCAGCGTAACCGTCCCGCGTCATTAGAATTGGCGCAATGGCAGACGGCAGCATTCCCCCCAAACCCAAAAGGAAGCCCGACCTCACCGAGCTTCTGGTCGGCATCGCCTGCGGGATGGCGATCACGCTGACCGCGCTGTTTCTGGGCGTGATGCCGATGGTCCGTCATCTGGCGGGGGCGCGCGATTACGTCGTCTACTGGTCGACCGGGCAGCAGCTGGTGCATCACGCCAATCCTTACGATCCGGAGGCGATGGGGAATCTCGAACGCAGCGCCGGCTTCGATGGCAAGCGTGGCTCGTACTACATGCGGAATCCGCCGTGGGGTTTGCCCCTTGCGCTGCCGCTCGGGTTCCTGGGGCCGCGCGTGGCGGCGCTGCCATGGTCTCTGCTGATGCT
Organism: Acidobacterium sp.; assembly: GCA_003152415.1. Lineage (GTDB taxonomy): Bacteria > Acidobacteriota > Terriglobia > Terriglobales > Acidobacteriaceae > Palsa-343. The sequence goes on along the minus strand of PMAD01000075.1, from coordinate 4,272 downwards.
GGGCATTCTGCTGGTTTGTGTACAGACGCTGTGGAAGATGTACGGAGCTCCGGGAACGCTGCTCGAGTGGCTGGGTATTTGTTTTCCCCCTGCGCTGCAGTGCGTGATCATGGGGCAGACTTCCCTGTTTCTGCTTCTGGGTTTGGTTCTGTTTCTTCGCAATTACCGGACGCGGCCGTTTTGGGCGGGCGCGGCGCTGTGGCTGTGCACGCTGAAGCCTCACTTGTTCCTGCCGTTCGGGCTGGTGCTGCTGATCTGGATTTTTGTTTCCCGGCAATGGCGGATTCTGGCCGGAGCTCTGACGGCGATCGCGGTGAGCTGCGTGGTGACGGAGATTATCGATCCGCTGGCGTGGGTGCAATACGCGCACTGGGCGCATACGTCGGGCATTGCCAACGAATATATTCCCTGCCTCAGCGTCGAACTGCGCGAACTCATCAACCCTTCAGCAAAATGGCTCGTGCTGCCGCTCAGCGTGCTGGGCGGAATCTGGGCCGTGATCTACTACTGGCCGCGCCGGCACGATTGGGATTGGCTCGAGCATGGCAACCTCGTGATGCTGGTTTCGATATTGGTGGCTCCGTATTGCTGGATCTACGATCAGTCGCTGGCGATGCCGGCGCTGATGTATGGCGCGTGGCGGTCTTCGTCGCGCAAAGTGGTTGCGGTGCTGGCGCTCCTCTACATCTGGCTGGAGATTCAGCCGTTCTATACCCCTGGGCTGCATTCGCACTGGTATCTGTGGCCGGCGCCTGCGTGGCTGGCGTGGTACTTGTACGCGCGGTGGGAGGAAAAACGTGCGACAGTCCCGGCGACTCCGGCGATCCCAGAAGCTATTTCGCTCGGCTGAGCTTTTGGCTCGGTCCGGATCACTCCACCATCAGGGTTTTTGATCGACTTCGATGAGGCGGCGTGTGGCGTCGATCTGGGCGAGCGTTTTCCAGTTGAAGCGCGGGTTGTGTTCGATCGCGACCGGGAACCACGGCGCGCCGGCATTGTCGAGCACGAGAAACGATTTCTGGCNNTCAGCAGCCGAACATCGGTGTCGACGCCGGGAACGGTGCTCGCGGCGGCTTCGTCGAGAGGATACTCGGTGAGGTTGGGGTGGGTGCTGTAGCGTGTCATCACCAGGAAATCCTTCAGGCTGTCGCAGACCACAACGCGGCCAGCGGCGATCTCGTCGACGTTGGCAACATTGAGTCCGGTGGGACGAGCCAGCAAGGCGGTTGCGATGGGAAACAGCAGAACGGCGAAGCTGAGCAGGGTGATGGCAGTTCCCTTCCCGGCTTTGCTGCGCGCGGCCCACGCAACGGCCAGAATCGAGATGCCGAGAGCCGACGGGATAAGGTAGCGCGGCAGAAAGATGGGCGAGGCCACATGCGAGACGACGAAGAAGGCGATGGGGCCCAGGAGCAGTGCGAATCCCATGAAGTAAACCGGACGCTGCTCGGGTGAAGCTTTACTTCCCTGCACCGAGGCCAGAACGAGCACAGCGACACAAGCGACGGCGCAGAGCCATGCGGCGACGAGGACGGCGGCGGGAACGTGGGGCAGCTGCCAGTAGAGTCCCGTGAAGAGCCAGAAGGAGAGACTGGCCGCCAGATCGCTCAGGGTGGGAACGTCGATCCACCCATGAGGGCGGCCGACGGCTGCGGAGGCCTGGATGGCTGGGATCCACGGGACGAGGGCGAGCCATCCGNNATGTGGCCGAGAACCAGGCCTGCCTGCGTGAGCGCAAGAAGGATCAGGGCGCGGGTGCGTGGTCCTTCCACTTCGGCGACTTTGAGGGCCTGGACAACGGCGAGGGCGCAGAGCAGCAGATAGAGGCCATAGCTGCGGGCTTCGCTGTTTTGGTCGAGGACGATGAGCGAGCTGAAGAAACCGAAGGCGACGCCAAGGAACGCGGCGGGCGCGGCGAACCGGCGGCGCATCGCGGCGAGGAGAATCAGGAAGGCTGCGCAGACGCCGAACGACGAATAGAGACGGAGCGAGAGGTCGCTGAGTCCGAAGAGGTGCGCCCAAGGCCACGCGGTCAGGTAGAAGAGTGGCATACCGGCGCCGCCAAGGTGCGGCACGGCGTGGAGCAGGTGCAGCAGCGAGGGGTCGCGCAGTTCGGTAACGGTGAAGACTTCGTCGCCCCACATCTGCTTGCGCAGCGACCAGAGGATGCAGGAGGCGAGGAGCGAGGCGACGCCAAAAAGCGGAAGAATCCAGCGGAAGAGCGGGCTGGCGGATTGTTGCTGCTTTCGCGCTTCGCGTGAGGATTCGCTCGGATTGGCGAGGACGGTACTCATGGCTGCGTGGTCTTCTCCTTCAATGTTCGCTGCTCGGTTGCGCAGGGGCTATGGTTCTTCCGGGGCATGGGAAACGCGAGCGGCACCGGGTGAAGCGTCTCGCTCCGGTAAACTGAGAGACGCAGCTTCATCTTGATTTCCCAGGAGTCATGCGCATGGCTGATGTGAAGATTACGGTTCGTCCCAACGGGCCGTATCGCGTGGAGGGCCCGTTTACGCTGGTCGACGCGGAGGGCAAGGAGTGGACCTTGCCCGAAGGCAAGCCGTGGGTTTCACTGTGCCGTTGTGGCGCGTCGGTGAACAAACCTTTCTGCGATGGAACGCATTCGAAGATCGGGTTCCAGGCGGCGGAAGCGGCGGTGCGAGCGGAAGAAGGCAGCGCCGGTTTCGACGTGAAGATTTAGCGAAGCAGCGAGAGCCGTTTAGCAAGAAGCTTTTAGCGAAAAACGTTTAGCGAAAGACTTTTGGCAAAGGGCTTTTAGCGAAAGACTCTTAGCGAGAGGCGTTTAGTAAGAGGCTTTTAGCAAGGAGCCTTTAGCGAGAGGTGCGGACAGCGTTACGGTTCACGCTCCAAGTCGGGAGTTTGTACCCACCACTCGCCACCCCCGCCCCCCACCACCCTCCCCCTTTCCGGCTTGATGATTGATTCTGCTGGGGCGGCCGGGAGTTATCAAGCTCGATAACATACTATGTTGCTGGATCGAGGTCAGGTGTAACTCGGCCGTGTTTGTTACACAAACGGCCGTGTTTGATACAGACTCGGCTGTGATGGACCGACCTGATTGAATCGAAGTCAGTTGCTTTCCGGCTGGGTTTGATGCACGGTTGGCCGAGTTTGACGGCGTCTCGACCGAGTTTGCGTCAAGGTCGGCCGGGTCTGTGACAGAGACGGCCGCATTGAGGGACAAGGAGACAGGAGACAAGCAGACGGGTGTAAGACGGCGGTTGCAGGGGACCCCGGGTGCGGTGCTGGGCTCAGTGCCCGTTGTGGGCACCTGGAGTTCCTGGGTCCGCGGCAATTTTGTTTCTCCTCTCCAAAACAGAAAAGGCCGCGCGGGGCGGCCTTTTTCTTTTTTTACTCTATAAGTTCAGGATATCACATCAGGAGAATAAACCGGCCAAATATCTTTGCGTGTATAAGGGTGTAAGTGGCGTGGAATGTTAGGTCATTACTTCGGTTTTTGGAGCTCCCTCTTGACAAGTTTTCCACATTTGGAGGTTTGAGGATATTTCCACCACAGAGAGCACGGAGGGGCGCGGCCGCTCAGTCACTTTTGAGGAAGTGGAGGGTGAGGTTGCGGGGACGGGGACCGTCGAGTTCGACGAGGATGACGCGCTGCCAGGTTCCGAGGACGAGCGCGCCTGACTCAACCGGAAGCGTAAGCGCGGTGCCGATGAGCGAGGAGAGGATGTGGTCGGGAACGTGCTCCGGGTTGTGGGGATGGCGGTAGCGAAGTTTGGGCATCATGGCCTCGAAGGCGTCGAGCATATCGAGATCGGTGCCGGGATCGAGATCGGCAGTGGTGAGAGCCGCGGTGGTGTGCAGGATGTTGAGGCAGACGATGCCGGTCGCGTCGAGGAGGTGGGATTCGACCTGCTCGGTGATGTCGAGGATCTCGCGCTTGCGGTGGGTGGCGATAGTGAGTTGAGGCATGGTTCTTATTGAAGCAGGATCACGTCAGGAAGGTACTGATCAGGCAGTCGAACCGTCTCGCAGGGCTGAAGCCCACTTCATTTTCAAGCTGAACGGCACCCATTCGACTCCGCGCCGATGGCGCTGCGCTCAGGGCAAGCTCCTGACGCCATGCCCCTTCAAAACGGCCGCAGGGGCGCCAGTTCGCCCATGCGAAGCGGAGCGCGGGACGGACGGCGTACCGTTTTGGGTTTAGAGACAGTACTGAAGAGTTGAAGTCCGGAACACAGTTGTACCGGCAGCACAGGGTGTGAGCCTACGCTGCTTGCTGTGGGGTGAACCTGG
>PMAD01000166.1 GCA_003152415.1 Acidobacterium sp. | reverse complement strand
TACCCGCAGCGAGGTTCTATGCAGAAGATCCAGCCGTTTTTGTGGTTCGACGACAATGCCGAGGAAGCCGTCGCGTTCTATTTTTCCGTGTTCAAAAATGCCAAAGCCGGAGCAATGACGCGCTGGGGCGAAGGCGGTCCCGGGAAGCCGGGGTCGGTGCTGACAGCGAGCTTCACCCTCGAAGGGATGGAGTTTATCGCGCTGAACGGGGGACCGCATTTCAAGTTCAATGAGTCGATTTCGTTCGTCGTGAACTGCAAAGATCAGGCCGAGATCGACGAGATGTGGGAAAAGCTCTCCGCGGGCGGCGGCGAGGTGCAGTGCGGGTGGCTGAAGGACAAGTTCGGTCTCTCGTGGCAGGTCGTCCCCGCGAACATGGCGGAATTGCTGCAGGGTAAGGACGCCGAGGGCGGTCAGCGCGCGATGCAGGCCATGATGCAGATGAAAAAGATCGACATCGATACGCTGAAGCGCGCCGGCGGCCTGGCCTGAGGGACCACTTCGCGAACCCCGGATGCCGGAAAAACTTTGTGTTGCCTGCGCAGGCAGACCGCGGCTACTATAGGGCAATCTTTCCCCCGAAATGCCGGCATTGCACGCGGTTTTTCTTATTGGCACGACGGTGTGCGCCGTAAACCCTGAGCCCCCTGGAAGCCAGCCTGCGATCGACAGGCGAGAACGGGCGTCGCCGCTTTGCAATGGCTGCCCGCGTTGGGTCGAAAATCTATCTACTTTCAATGAATCGGTTCGAGTGCGAACCACGCGAAAGAGCGGGACAGGGCGCGGCTCCAAGCGAAAAACGCAACAATTAGTTGATGGACGGGTCCGACAGGAAAGCAACGACGGGATGGGAAGGCGGGAATCTTTGGGTGCGCCCGAATCGATGACCGGGGATGAGAAGTTATTGCTATGATGTTTCCCTCCCTGACAGGTGGAGGGAAGCTCGATAAGACGCCGGTGCCCGGCGAAGAGAGGAAGCGGCTGTGGCGATCTCACGAAGGCTATTTCTGAACGAGCTGGCGGCAACAGGAGCTCTGGCAGGACTGCTGGCGAAACCCGATACGGCCGCGGCGATGGCGGCGGCGATCGACGATACGATCCAGGAACCAGGCGCGGGAAATGCCGCCGCGTTCTGGGGCAGCTTCATGGCCGCGCCGGGCCACGAACGCGGCTTGGTGCATAAGGCGCCTCCGGGAACGGATGCCGACCGGCAGGTAAACTTCCTGCATTTTGACTCCGACAAAGGGCTCCGCTACGCCGACCAGATTGATCCCACCGAACTGCCTGATTATCCGGGCGACGTGGCGGTCAGCATGACGGTGGGCGGCATCCGGCTGTCCTCGGCAGACCGCGCCAAATTCGAGCAGCTCCAGTCGGCGCAGCTGCGCATCGATATGCTGCAGGGCCAGCAGATGTACGGCATGCTCGACCCGCTGGCGTGGATGGCGATGGCAGCGATTTTTCCGGACGATGCCGGGAAACTGCCGCCGCTCCAGAATCTGAGTTTCGATCCATCGACGACGGCGAATAACATGCAGAAGATCGTGCTGCCGGGCGGCTTCGGACATTTAGCGGTGAATGTGTCGATGGTGCATAAGGAGTCGGCGTTTTGGACGGTGATCAAGACGCTGGTCAATGATGCTTCCGCAGTGGCGCCGGTGCTGGGATTTCCGGAGATCAGCGTGACAGCCTTGGCCGGGTTCAGCAAGCTGTATGGCGTCCTGGCGAACCGCTCGACATTTCTCTTTCAGGCGCGGCCGCAGCCAGCCTATGCTACGCAGGAAGCCCGGCAGAAGGCCAATACCACCATCGGGATCAACTTGCCCCAGGGCGATTACGTGCTGGTGCCGCAGTCGCATACCGACGATCTGAAGCCGTACCTCGACAAGATGAAGGTGGTCAACGGTTACATGGTGCCCAAGGACGCGTCAGCGTCGGATTCGACCTACGAATCGGCGGAGAAGGCTCAGCCGGACATCAGCTACATCACGATGAATATGACGGTGAATTCGCTGGTGACGATGGGCGAGCCGCCGCCTCCGCCTGCCCCGCCCAAGACCACGAGCAGCAGTGGCAGCAGCAGTAGCAGTACAAAGAAGAAGACCACGAGCACAAGCTCGAGCAGCGGGAGCAAGCCTGAGTAAACAGGGGTCCCCAGGGTCCGAGGGAGTTGGCGATGAACGTGCGCGGAATCGGGACGGCGGCAGCACTGACTGTCGCGGCCGTGGCGCTGCAGATACAGGCGCAGAACTTTGGGATGATGGGGCTGAAAACCAGGGTGACGCTCCAACGCCGGCTTCCGGCGATGGTGCAGATGCCTGGGAAGACCATCCGCGTGCGGGTGACGAGCGCGCATCAGAATACCGACGTCATCACCACCGATCTGCAGTCGCAGCTGACCACAGAGCTGCTGAAAAACGATCGAACCCTCCAGGAAGACGAAAACAATCCAGCCGTCACCATCAGTTGCCAGATCACGAGCTACGCCCATCCGCAGCCGATCGTGACCCAGCGTAATGTCCCGACCACGGGCGTGACCGGGAAGACAACCATGCAGCCAGCGAGCTTCACCCGGGTTACCGGATCGCTGAACGTGGCGTTTCAGGTCAAGACGAGCAGCGGACGCGTGGTCGCGTCGGATAACGTGACGGCGAATTACGACCAGGAATTCAACGCCGCCGGCGACAACACCTCGCATGGGATTCTGGGAACGATGGGCAGCTCGCTGCATCGACTGAAAGGCAGCAAAGGCACCGACGCGTCGGACAACGGTCAGCCCACCGAGCCAGAGCTGCGCGCGAAGCTGCTTACCATGGCTATTCAGAAAATGGCCCCGCAAATTGTGAACACCGATGAGACGATCGAGGTCTTCCTGGCAAAGAAATCGGGGCCGATTGACGAAGGCGACAAGCAGGCGGAAGCCGGACTGTGGCAGAGGGCGCTGGAGACGTTTGAAACTGCGAAACCGATGTCGAAGAAGGAAGACGATGCCTACCGGCTTTACAACATCGGAGTCGCCAATGAGGCGCTGGGTTACGCGGCCGAGGATCCCAAGTCGGCGATGAAGTTTCTGGATGAAGCCGCCATCAATTATGGCAAGGCCGTCGACGATAAGCCCAGCGAGAAGTATTTTCTGGAGCCACAGAAGCGGATCGAGACGGCGATTGCCCATTACCGAAAGCTGGAAGAGGCCAGAAATGCTCCCCCTGCAGGAGCTCCACCACCAACTGCACCGGTCGTGGCCAGCGCGCCGACGGTGAAACATACGTCCGCCAGGACGAAGAGCACCACTCCGAGCACACCTCCAAAAAGCACCACGAGCGCGGACGGATCGCTGACGGCCACTTCGCACGGTACCGTGGGAACGCGCGCGCTGACCGATGGTCAGGTCATCGCGATGGTGAAGAACGGCATCGACGATGACACGATCGCGCAGACGGTGCGCAACGCCAAAGCTGTGAATTTCGATCTGAGCGCTGCGGGGCAGCAGCGGCTGACAGCAGGTGGAGTGAGCCCGACGGTGGTGAGCGCGATGAAGGCGCGGGCGGCAACCGGGCAATGACGAACTCGCTGCGAAATCGGGCGATAGGGCTGGCGCTGCTGATGGTTTTCGCCTGCACTGTGACCTGCAACCTCGCCCGTGCGCAGGAAGAACGCTGCGGAGCAGGCAAGGATCTGGTGGTGCAGGCGCTGGAGCGCGTGACCCCTTCCAGCAGCGACGACGCCTTTGAGGATGCGCTGCAGCTGCTGAAGCATGCGGTTTCCACGTGCAGCGAGCTGGGCGACGCCTGGTACTACCGGAGCCTTGTCGAGCAGAGGCTGGGACACGCCAGCCTGGCACAATACTCGATGGACAAGGCGCGCATGTTTGGCTCCGATGCCATGCGCGACGGAGTCAATCCGTTTGTGCTGGCGACGCCGCCGGCGAAACGGGCTCTCACTTCGAGTGCGCCGCAGAAGGGCGCGTCGGCGCAGGGCGCACCTGCGGTCGCCGGTCCGGTACAGCAGAAATGGGCGCTGATTGTGGGCATCAGCCACTTCGGCGATCGCGCCGTGCCCACGCTCGGCTTCGCCACGGCCGACGCGAACTCCTTCGCGGCGGAGCTCAAGGATCCTGCGATTGGGCGCTTTTCGGCCGCCAACGTGCGCGTGCTGACCGACGAGCAGGCCACCACCAGAAACATCAAGCAGCAATTGAACTGGATCGCCAGAAACGCGCAGCCCAACGATCTGGTCGTGATCTATGTCGCGACGCACGGCTCGCCGCGCGAGCTGGATTCAGCGGGCGGTGTGAACTACATCGTGACCTACGATACGGAAATCAAGAATGCGGATAGTCCGGACGAAGACGCGTTGTACGCGACCGCCTTGCCGATGGTGGAACTGGCCAACGCGGTTGCCACGCGCATGAAAGCGCTGCGCACCGCGGTCATTCTGGATACGTGCTACAGCGGCGGCGCGGTCACGAATGAGTCGAAGCTGATGGGGAAAGGGCTGGCCAATGTTTCGCCCTCTTCAGCCACGCTCGACCGCA
>PMAD01000240.1 GCA_003152415.1 Acidobacterium sp. | reverse complement strand
ACTTTGCGTCCTAAGCCCCTCTGATAATAGGGGGTAAGAAAGAAACTCGACCCCCCATAAGATCAAACCGCAATCAAAAGCAAAGGCTGCCACGCGCGGCCTTTTCCGTTTCTGGAGGAAACTTCATGCCACACCGCACCGCGCTCAACCATCCCCGTGGTACCTCCGTCACGCGCCAAAAGGCCCAGGCAAGGTGGCTCATTTTCATCAACATGCCACAGTCCAAAACAGCCCTCCTGGAAGCCCCGTCGATCGAACCACTTGCCACAGTCCCCACCCAGGGGGGAGGGGGGTACCCCACCGCTTGCTAAACTGAAGTTTCCATGGCCACAGCAGCTACCGTCGCGCCCGAAATCCGCGCCAAATACGAACCGGTCATCGGCCTCGAGGTTCACGTCCAGCTCCTCACCGAGACCAAGGCCTTCTGCGGCTGCGTCAATCGCTTCGGATCGCCGCCGAACACCAACATCTGCCCGGTTTGCCTCGGTTTGCCGGGAGCGCTGCCCGTTCTTAACAAACGCGCTGTCGAATTCGCCACGTTGGCGTCGCTTGCCCTCAACTGCGAGGTCCGGGAGCGCTCCATCTTCGCCCGCAAAAATTACTTTTACCCCGACTTGCCCAAGGGCTATCAGATTTCCCAGTTCGACAAGCCGCTGGCAGAGCACGGTCACATCGAGATCCCGACGCCCACAGGCAAAAAGCGCATCGGCATCACGCGCCTGCACATGGAAGAGGACGCCGGCAAGAGCCTCCACGACGGTTTCCCTGACTCGGCCACGCGCACCTATGTCGACCTCAACCGCTGCGGCACGCCGCTGATCGAAATCGTCAGCGAGCCCGACATGCGCACGCCGGACGAAGCGTACGAATACCTCACGCGCCTGAAGGAAATCATGCTCTACACCGGCGTGAGCGACTGCAACATGGAAGAAGGTTCGCTGCGCTGCGACGCCAACGTCAGCGTCCGGCTGCGTGGCGCCGACAAATTCGGCACCAAGGCCGAAGTCAAAAACGTCAACAGCTTCCGCTTCATCCGCGCTGCTCTCGAATACGAAATCGAGCGCCAGATCGAAATCGTCGAATCCGGCAACCGCGTCGTCCAGGAAACGCGCCTCTATAACGCGAACGAAGGCCGCACTTACTCCATGCGATCGAAGGAGCAGGCTCACGATTACCGCTATTTCCCTGAGCCCGATCTGCCGCCGCTTATCGTTCCCGATGCCTGGAAATCCGAGATCGCCGCCCGCATGCCCGAGCTGCCGGAAGCGCGCCGCGCGCGCATGATCGCCGAATATGGCATCGCGGAGCAGGACGCGCACACGCTGACCGCAACGCGCGCCTTCGCCGATCAGTTCGAAGCCGCCGCCCGCGCCGCAAAGAATCCGCGCCGCGTCGCCAACCTGGTGCAGAGCGAGCTCACCATGCGCCTGAAAGCCGCTGGCCTCGAGCTCGAGCAGTCACCGGTTTCAATGTCAGGAATCGCTCAGGCCGCTGATCTCGCCGAAGACGGCAAGCTCTCGTCGAAGCAGCTCAAGCAGCTCTTCGACCTCAGTTTCGAGCGCAACGAAGATTTCGGCGTCGTCTACGAACGCGAAAAGCCGCNNTTCGTCGGCCAGGTCATGAAAGCCTCCAAAGGCCAGGCCAATCCTGCGCTGCTGAATGAATTAGTCACGAAGAAACTCGACGCCTAACTTTTGCTTTTCCATCAGGGCACGACTTTCAGTCGTGCCGCAGACCAGCTAGCTTTCGCTTTTTATCAGGGCACGACTTCAGCCGTGCAGCGGACCATCTGGATTTTNNGCCCCGCCTTTCACGATCATCGCGCTCGCCAGCTTCCACATCCACAACACCGGCGTTGTGAAATACGTCGCCGTCAGCCGCGGGATTCGCTTCAGATCCGTGCTCAGAGAGTGCGATTCATCGCCGACCAGCAGCACGCCGTTCCGAATCATGTGCCAGTGAAAGGTTGCCGACAAGACAGTAAACACCAGCGCCGGAATTCCCAGCTGTCGCGTCTGCCGTCCATCGAGCCAGAAGTGCAGCGCCGCATCGCAGCCGAGCGAGGTAAGCGGAACCACGACCACACAGGAGAACCAAGCCAGAATCTGAGACCGGATTTGCAGCGACTGCTGCTGCAGCGCCGAAAAGAACCCGCACGTCACCAGCACAAACGCCGCTTCCACCACACCGAAGTGATTCCGCGCATGCACTTCCATATGCCGCAGCGCCGCTACGCACGCCAAGCCGCGCAGCACTGCGGTCATCAGCGCAACCTTCCAATTCCAGTGCGTCAGCGGAAAAAGCCAATCGGCCGTCTTCGCGCCGCCAAACCGGGATCTTGTGTCGCGTTTCATCGTCTGCAACTTTCGTGTTATGCGCTGCACGCCTGCTCCGCGCTGCATTTTCTTCCCTGTGCACATTCGCATTGATCTGGAAAATGCACAGTCAACAGGGCATTACAGTTCGCACAATTTCACCGCTGTGGACCCCATCTCGTCACCCATCGCCGACGCAAATCTTTTGGGAGAGTTACCAAGGTGCTGAAAATTTCCGAAACTTCGTGCGTACCCCTGTGTTCACCCTTGCGACGGCGAACTTTGCCGATCAATATCGAAACCATCAGCGGTTCACGGGCACGCTTCCATCGCGCACTGCGACCGCCGCTTTCCGAGGATCACAGCCTGGCTGCAACGAGCTTCGCGTCTCGTACGCGCACCCTCTTTTTGCGTCCGGGCCCTGATCTTCCATGAACGGCGCCGCATTCTCGAACAGCTTCCCGGAACTGCGGAAAGCGACTCTCCCTATGTCCACCCACGTACGGCTGCGCTCGCGCATTTCCGCTCTGTGCCTCAGCGCCGCTCCTTTGCTCCTCTCTGTATTTCTGATCGTTGGCTGCGGCGACAAGATGACCCAGTCCTCCAACACCACCCCCAACAGCGGCTCCGCTTTCGTCATCGGCACCGATGCGCCGGTCGCCAGCGTTGTCTCTTTTAACGCCACCATCCAGTCCATTGACGCCATCGACGCCGACGGCAACTCCGTTCCCCTGGTCAGCGGCAACCCCACCATCGACTTCGCCCGCTACAACGGCCTGCAGACGCTCATGGATATGAATGACGTTCCGGCCGACACTTACACCCAGATCGCCGTTACCTTCTCCAGCGCCACCATCGGCTATCTCCAGACCGGTACGGGCGCGCCCACCATCGCCACCATGCCGGCGACCTTCACCACATCGAGCTACACCCAGACCCTCGCCAATCCGCTGGTGGTCAGCGCCACCGGCCCAGTTGGGGTTCGCATGGATTTCCGTCTCGATAAATCGATTCAGGTCACCGGCGGTCAGATCACCGGAATGGTCACCCCGACACTGCAGATCAACGCGGTTGGACCCAGCGATCCTGGCGCCTATATCGATGAATTCGTCGCCGGCGTCGTCAACCCCACCCTCTCCGCGCAGTCCTTCTCGATTCAGGGACCGCACGGCCGCACCTTCACCGTGAATGTCAACGGTCAGACCGAGTGGGATAACGGCGAGACCCTCGCCGATCTCACCACCACCAGCATCGTCCAGATCTCCGGGACCATCGACCGCGCCGATTCCACGATCGACGCCGACGAAGTCGCCATTCTCAGTCAGGATGGCTTCTACGCCGCCGGTCAGATCACCTGGGTTCAGCCTTCCTCCGGCGTCGCCAGCGACTTCCAGCTCTACGTCCGCGGCACGCTGCCCGCCAGTGGCGACGGCGTCACCGACGGCACGATTGCGCAAGTCGACCTCAGNNCTGCCCGGCCAGCATGTCTCGGTCGGCGGACCGCTCTCGGGTGCAGCCAACGGCGATGCCCTCAGCGTGAAACGCGTCGTCCTCCGCAACTGGGGATTCAATGGAACCCTGGTCGCTAACTCCCTCAACACCGGCAACGGCACCTTCCAGATGAATATCAATGGCTTCGCCGGCCTGCTCGTACCCGGTCAGCCGGTCACGGTCTACGTTGCCGATGGCACGAAGTTCCGCTACGGCTTCAACTCCCTTACCGATGTCACCGCCAACATCCGCGTCGTGGGCCTCCTTATCAAGGACCCCACCTCCGGTGACTCGGTGATTCTGGCTCGCTACATCGACGATATGAATTAAACCTCCCCAACGCTTACCCACGAAAAAGGCGGCGCGCTCAAACTTGAGCCGCCGCCTTTCTTCTGTCCTGTCGCCTATTGCCTGTTGCCTTTTTTTTTCACTTCCCCGTATACGCCGACTTCATATACTTCCGGGCCTGCTCGCCCTGCACCGTGTCGCTGCCCGCATTCAGTACCGCCTCATACTGCTGCACCGCTTTGTCGTGCTCCCGCATCAGGTCAAACGTTTTCCCTGCCTCCAGCAGGCACCGCCGCTTCAGCTCCGGACTGATCGTCGCCTGATTCGCACCCTCGCGATAGGCAGCTACCGCATCGCCGAATTTCTTTTGCCCCCGCAGACTGTCGCCCAGCCCGAACCAGGCCAGCTCCAGATGCGCATTCGGATAATATCCCGGCCGCTTCGCCATATCGATCAGCCCCTCGTACGTTTCCACCGCCACCATCCCGTCGCCTGCGTCCTTCTCCAGGTTCGCCTCTTCCAGCCGAAACAGGTAGTCATGCGGATATTCCTCCGCCATTCCCTTCGCGATCTGCACTGCCGCTTCGTACTTCGCCTCGCGCCGCAGGAACAGCATCATCGATGTCCTGGCTTCCACCCGCGTAATCACGCCGCGCTCCGCGTCGTCCCGCAACAACGCCAGCCCCGCGCCCTTCGACCCGTGAATGCCCATGATGCCGATCATCACTTTGAAGGGCGCCGACAGCGCACCCACCACATATTGATACACGCCCGTCACCAGCTCTGCGTCCACGTAGTTTGGATCCAGCTGCAGCACCCTGTCGCAGTCGCTGCGCGCTCCCAGCGCCTCTTTCAGGCTTCCCACAAACGCCCGTTCCACCATCGCCGAGTACGTCGCCTCCAGGCTCCTCACCCATCCCCGCNNGGTTTACCGCCTGATCGCCCAGCGCTTTCACCCGATCCCGCACCTTCGGATCCTCGACCACCGTATGCTTCCCCGTCAGAAATCCGTCGTTCGCGTAGAACGTCGTGTCCAGCAGATCCAGCCGGTTCAGCTCGCGGAACTCCACAGCATCCAGCAAATACGCCGTCGCCATCGGGTCGTTCGGATGCTCTCTCCGAATCTTCTCGAAACGCGGCAGCGCTTCGTCATAATCCATGTTGTAGAAAAGCTCGAACGCCTGCTGCACTTCCGGCTGCCGGCTCAGCGGATTGGTATCCACCGTCTCAGCCCGGACACACTGCGTTCCCGGCCCCAGCAGCAGAACATACAGTGCCGTGGAAATGCAGCCAATCAGTGGGGAACGCAACATACCTTCAGGGATTGTAGACGCCGGTTATCTGCGTGCAGTCTCAATTCCACCCGGCTGCATCACGTCGGCCAGGTGCCCTTGAGCGACGGTTTCCGAATGCGAAACTCACTTATGCAGACGCTTATAATTCCGCCCATGCTCCAGTGGATCGCCCTCGCCGAACTCCTCCTCTGCTGGATTCTGTGGTCGCTGGCCTTCGTAAAACCCAGCCAGCAGGCGACCGATCGCAAAGAGGTCGCCCGATCCCCTGCTTCGAAGTGGGGCATTCTGCTGGTCATGGTCAGCTTCGCCCTGGTATGGGCGTATGTTCGCCCCATCGGCTTTCATAAATCGGCGCCTTCCCTCATCGCATCCATGATTCTGGCTCCTCCCTCGGTTGCGCTGGTCTGGGTCGCAGCGCGTCGCCTCGGCAAACAGTGGCGCTACGCCGCGGCCCTTCGCGAAGATCACGAGCTCATCCAGACCGGTGCCTACCGTCGGCTTCGCCATCCTATCTATGCTTCGATGCTGGGTTTGCAGCTCGCCACTGGATTCTGCTGGACCTGGTGGCCTATGTTCCTCGCCTCCATCCTCTTCTTCCTCGCCGGCACTGAGATTCGCATCCGTTCCGAAGATCGGCTCCTCGAAAGCCGCTTCCAGGATTCCTTCCGCGCCTACCGCGCCCGCACCCGCGCCTACATTCCCTACGTTCGCTGATCCCGGACGGACCCAGGCGGCTTTGGTTACCAAAGGTCATAGTGCCGCAACAAGTATATTTCCCTGCAAGAAGTTAGATCGTCTCTAGTATCGACTTCGATAAACGAAGATACGGCATCGCCCCTGGGATTCCTGGCCTCTCGACGGACCTCGTGATTTCGCTCGAGACGAAGGCGTGCTTCGCGCACGGACCGGTTGAGGACAAACATATTCGAATCAAGGAGGAGCGGCCAGGCCTCCACCGTTTCAGCCCGCGCATCGAGCGGAACCAGAAACAGGCGATTATCCGCTTTGCATTCAACACATGAACCATAAGCCAATCGCAATCAGCGGTTTATAACGAGCCAAAATCCAGAAAAGCAGGCTATACGAAGTAGTTAATGAACTCAGCCTCCGGCGGATTCTTGCCGCGCAGCCACCGCACCCGGCTCGGCAACATGGTGCACTCTTTTTCCTCTTGCCTCGGACATCGCTTTCGATTACCGTTGGGGCCACCGAGAGCGGAACCGCCGGGTATTACCTCCACCTCTCTCCAAAAAACTCCCATGACCCGCAAAGAACTCCTTCGCATCGTTGTCCTCCGCGCCCGCGTGCATGGCTTCGAGTTCCGGCAATGGTTTCAAACCAACCTTGAATCTGAATGGCCTGGCTTCGACCAGGCCGTTGCGACGCTCTCCTCCGGCCACCGCTACTACGCTCTCCTCTTCTCGCACGAATTCGCCCGCCAGTTCTGGAAAAAGGGCACGCAGATCACCTTCCTCCTTCCCTCGCAGGAATACACGCGCCTCGACGCGAGCGGAAAAGTCGTCACCATCAAGCGAAAATCCTTCACGCGCCGCTCTTCGCGCTCCACCTCCAACACCGTCTGGCAATACCATCTCGAACAGATGGCCGTTTGGGATGAGCCGCTCCGCTACATCCGCCGCTTCATCCTCACCGAAGAGGAACTGGAAGCCGCGGGCGAGCAGCCCACCGCAGCCGCTGCGCCGGTCGAGGCGATCGGATCCAAAGAATCCCACACCTTGCCGCGACGCTCCGTCGACTGGTGCTGATCCGGCCCGCATTGCAATCGCGCTGAAGCCCTCACCCGGATTGATCCGACCCGCGGGAAACTGCTATCCTTTTGGGGAAGTCTGCATCGCCTCTCACCAGTGCGCCCTTAGCTCAGTTGGATAGAGCGACTGACTACGAATCAGTAGGTCGGGAGTTCGAATCTCTCAGGGCGCACCATACTTTCAGCAACTTGCGGGTTCAAGGTCTCCACGATTTGCGCCGACCGTGACGCAAAACGTGACGTAAAGTTCATGCTGCTGCCTCTGCTGTCCTCCCCGCATTCCTCTGGTTCACAATCTCTGCCAGATTCTTCAGGGCCGGGTGCAGGTACTTCTGGGTTGTCGTTACGCTCTCGTGTCCGAGCACATCGCTCACCAGCTTGATATTCCCCGTCCGGTCCAGAAGGTCTGTGGCGAAGCTGTGACGCGCCGAATACAGTACGAGTTCCTTCGGCAGCTTGGCAGCCTTCCTGACCATCCTGAAGGGCTTCTCAATCGCGGTGTGAGTGATGTGACCGGTCTTGCTCTTCTTTCGCTTTGAAGGAAACACCCACTCCGTCTTGGCTCCCTTCGCCCGAACGCGCAATCTGTCGCGCACGCGGTCGCTGAGAGGTACGTGGCGGGTCGCTTTCCTCGTCTTCCCCTCTCGCACGAAGATCAGGTTTTTGTCCCAGAGAACATCATCCCAACGAAGGGCGATGATTTCATCTGGGCGCATCCCCGAATCGTGACAGAGCAGGAAAACGTCCTTCAGTGGTTGCGGAGCAACTTTGAGCAAGGCTTCCTCTGACTTCGCATCCCAAATCGCTGTGCGCTGGTTCTCTTTGCGCAGTTTGATACGAGGCGCTGCCTGAAGAATGCCGTACTCATAAGCCAGTGAAAGCATTCGACGCAGAGTGCGCAATGCGCAGTTCTGGTTTGACCCTGTGCCGGATAGCTCAAGAGTGTCAGCCACGGACGTGGTGATCATGTCGATCCTCATGTCTGCGACAGGTTTGCCCTGAAGCTGCTTCCACCCAAACTGGTAATACGATTTCGAGTTCTCAGCGAGAGTGCTGGCTTTGACAAATGGCAGAAAACGATCCTGGGCAAATTGCCGCAGTGCGGTCATCGGTCCTCTTCGGACAGGAAACTCACTGCACTGCGCTTGCCTCAGAAATTCCGCTGCCACTTCACTCGCCTTACCCTTCCTGGTCTGTTTGGTTGACTTTCGATAGCGGCGTCCATTGATGGCGAAGTCCGCCATCCAGAATTTGCTGTCATCACGCTTGTACAGGTCCACTCATCCCCCGTATGCAGCCCGCACCGAAGGAACGTGGCGACTCCGAGCGATGAACTGCTCCAGGTCGGTCTGATCATAGCGCACCGGGGCCTTTGCGCCATTTCCCATCTTGATGAAATCTGGGCCAGTACCTCTGCAACGCCAGGAGCGCAACGTTGCGGGGCTCATGCCCAGGAACTCTGACGCTTCGAATTCGTTTAGCAGGCGTGAGGCCATTGTTTGCTCACAGACGATGGAGCGCATCTTAAGCCCGATTTCCCAGGAAATGGGTGTCAGGGACCACGATCAAAAATCGCTTCTGTCGCAGTCGGCCCGAATTAGGTGAGAATTATGTCGCAGAGGCTCGAAAATGCTGCCCAACTCAGCGCAGAAAAAACGGCGCTCCCTCTTGACAAGGGTTTCTGATTTGGAGGCCCGGATCTCCGATCTGGAGACCGAAGTCCGGCGGCTTAGAGAAGCCTCTGATGATGAGACGTTCTATGGCAGCATTCCGCCCGCTGACGAAGGACCGGGCAGGGCGCTTCCTGAAGTACGAAGGCGAGGGAGGAGGCCACAATGGGATATCCCTGGCGCAACCCGGCGACGCATCGATCTCCTCAATTTGCTGAGGGGGTTTTGGCCAGCGCTCGGGCCCATTTTCAGGCCACAGATTTCTGCGGAGCAACGAAAAGCTGCAATGGAGATTGTTTTTCGAGGAAAGATTTTCGGGAAGCTGGGCCAGTTGGAGCAAGCCGCAAGACATCTGCTCGCAAATTATCTGAAACTGGACGATTTCCTATGCAGTGATCGATACAACGGAAAGCCTGAGACAATTGCGAGCGCGATGGCCGGCGTCCCGCACGTAAGATGGAGTACGTCTCTCAAGAGACTCAATAGCAGAGAGCTGAAGGGGAAAGTCTTGGGACTTGGCGACTATCGCAGACAGTGAACCGAGGTAGGCACAGGGCTGTTTCGGCAGGGCGGCCTAACACACAGAGGCACAGACAATCCAGAAGCAGCAGATGCAACTCCTCGATTCGCGGGTGAGGGGAATCCCACCCACCTTGGGCAGCCCTGTTCATCGCATGTTCATCCCGATGGGTGGGGCTGACCTGCCCCCTAAATCCGTACAGGTAATTCTGTAAATCTAACTCGCCGCCGGAGCTGTGGGAAAGTGGGAAACGCCGCAGGCGTTTTCCAAGTGGGCGGAGCCCACGTCTTTTCCATAGCTCTGGGTTAGAGCCACGCGCGCAAACTCGGCCGGAGTTCGGTAGCCGAGGCTGCTGTGTGGACGTTGTTCGTTGTACTCCGCCTTCCAGTTACTGACCTTCCTGCGTGCGTCGAACAGGTTCGCGAACCAGCTCATCTGCAGGCACTCCTCGCGCAGCCGTCCATGGAAGCTCTCCACATGTGCGTTCTGGGTCGGCTTGCCCGGCTGGATGTGGCGCAGTTCGATCTTCCACTCCAGCGCCCAGGCCAGGAAATGACGACTCGTGAACTCCGGCCCGTTGTCGCAGCGGATCGCCTGCGGGAGTCCGCGCCGCACGATGATCTGATCCAGCACCCGGGTCACGCGCCGGCTGGCGAAGCCTGTATCCACTTCCAGCGCCAGACACTCCCGCGTGAAGGCATCCACCACACTCAGCACGCGGATGTTGCGCCCGGCTTCAATCACATCGTGGGCAAAATCCAGCGCCCACTCCTGATTGGCGCCGGTCAGCGCGGTCCGCGGCGATCCCACGCGCACGCAGTGCCTCCGCTTCTTCCGCTTCAGGCACAAGCCCGCCTCGCGATACACCCGCCACAGCCGCTTATGGTTCACCCGTTCGCCCTCGCGTTCCACCAGCACCTGCAGCCTCCGATAGCCGTAGCGCGGCTTCTCCCGCGCCAGCCGCACCAGCTTCTCCCGCAGCGACTCATCCGATCGCCGCGTGCAATATCGATAACTCGAAACCGCAATCGCCATCAGCCCGCACACCCGGCGCTGGCTGGCTGCGTACTGCTCCCGCAGCCAGCTGGCATCCGTCCTTCGGTCTACGAGCTCCATCCGTTTTTTGCGATCACCGCCTTCAGCATCTCCTTGTCCAGACTCAGATCGGCCACCAGCCGCTTCAGGCGCGAGTTCTCATCCTCCAGCGCACGCAGCCGCTGCGCCTCGCTGACGTCCATGCCGCCGTACTTCGCCTTCCATGCGTAGATGGTTGCCGAACTGACGCCGCACTCCCGGGCCACATCCTCTACCGTGTGCCCGGCNNTGATCTGCGCCTCCGTATGCCTGCTCCTGCCCATACCGTCCTCTCCTGAATCCGAAAATCATACTCAGTTCTGTGCGGATCCAGGGGGGCAGGTCAGACTAATGTGTGCGATCAGTAGATCGTGAATCAGGAAGAGTGGGAGTCGGTAAGGAAATTTGGGTTTTCGGGCCAGACCGCGCCTATGTCTAACCCACGAATACCGTAATTGTGACGGGTGAGATCGTTGGCAAAGTGAGGACGTCCGGCCGGCCATACCGGGGCGACCGTCACGATCGATGTCGAGTCACGGTTCCAGAATCACGAGCTCCTGCCGATTTATGTTCGCAACATCATTGCCGGTCCAGGTCTCTAAGCTTCCATCGAGCTTATCTACATCTGCGGGGGGGAGTTTTCGGCGCAGGCGCGGCTCCGGTGGCATGTTTGGGTGCGGCTTTGGTGGCGGGCTCCGTCCCCAGTTTTCGGATCGGCGTCGATCCAGGATTTGTCAACATGCCTTCCATTGACAGCTTTCTCTCCGTTGGTGTACATAATGGCAGCATCGCCCGCGACAGGTATCTCATGCTGGTCGAAACGGCGGTTCGCTACACGAAGCCGAAGGAAATGGGCCTCTTTATGCTGAGGGCCCATAGGCGTGCCGTTTGAGAAAAACACCTGCCCTGTTGACAACCGGCATGCGATACTCGTTGGCTTCTCCGTGACTCTATGTGCTTCAACGAAATAAAGAGCGACCCTGCATCAAAAATGCCCGTTCGAAGTGAGGAGTTTTCGATGAACTTAGAAAGAATGCGTTACGCCGGGCGGCAGTTGAAGCTCGCGCTTGCCCTGCCGTGCTATTTCGCCAGTCTGGTGCTCATGGCAACGCTCTTCTTGCCCGCAGAGTCATCGTCCGCGCAATGTACGACGAAGTCGAACCCGAATCTGAATCCGAATCCGGAGTCGTTTGACGCGGTGGGCGACTTCAACGGTGACTGCAAGAGTGACATTCTGTGGCGGAACAGCACCACCGAGCAGGTCTACATCTGGCTGATGAACGGGACCACGTTTGCGAGCAACGGGAGCCCCGGCACCCCCACCTCCGACTGGGTCATTCAGGGCGTTGGCGATTTCAATGGGGACGGCAAGAGTGACATCCTGTGGCGGAACAGCACCACCGGAGAGGTCTACATCTGGTTGATGAACGGGACCACGTTTACGAGCAACGGGAGCCTCGGCGACATCACCTCCGACTGGAACATTGCGGGGGTTGGCGACTTCAATGGGGATGGCAAAGCCGATATCCTGTGGCAAAACAGCACCACCGGGCAGCTCTACATCTGGTTCATGAACGGAACTACGATAGCGGGCGGCGGGAGTGTCGCCACCGTCTCCTCCGTATGGAATATTCTGGGCATTGGCGACTTCAACGGGGATGGCAAAGCCGATATCCTGTGGCAAAACGGCGCCACCGGGCAGGTCTATGTCTGGCTGATGAACGGGACCACGATGGCGAGCAACGGGAGCCCCGGCACCATCACCCCGGACTGGAGCATTCAGGGGGTTGGCGATTTCAATGGGGACGGCAAGAGTGACATTCTGTGGCAGAACAGCACCACCGGGCAGGTCTACATCTGGCTGATGAACGGGACCACGTTTGCGAGCAACGGGAGCCCCGCCACCGCCGCCCCCCCACAGAGTGTGGCGTGTGCTAACGATACCTGCTCTGCCGTCGTGGGCGATGGGTGGAGCATTCAGGGGGTGGGCGACTACGATGGGAGCGGCAGAGCCGGCATCCTGTGGCGGCAACTCGCCACCGGGCAGGTCTACATCTGGCTCATGAACGGGACGACGTTGACGAGCAACGGGAGCCCTGGCACCCCCGCCCCCATATGGCAAATAGCTACGTTAGCTCCCTATGGTTGCTCGAACCAGGTCCTTTGCAACATTCTTTCCCAAATTAACGCGGACCGGCTCAATGGGCCCTTCCCGGGTACTGCTGCGCCCTGGGGACCTTCGACCGGAACTCCAAACCCCGCGCCGTCTTCCGAGCCAGGTGGGGCGCTCTTGCCGCTCACCTGGGATCCGGGCGCCGCAACAGTTGCGGCGGCTTGGGTAGCAGGGTGTAGCCACACCCACAACCCGAACCGGGATGGCGGCGAGAACATGGATTTCGGGGAGCCTGTGGGATCGTTCAACGGGACGATCGCGGCAACGGGCTGGGATAGCGAGGCGAGCAACTACGTCTACCCGGCAGGTAGTGGTGGTTGCACGCAGGGGGACATGACCCTTGCGTGTGGTCACTACTCGCAGGATATGTGGCGCACCACCACCGCCATAGGTTGTGCTGTGACACAGTGTCCGGGAAGCAGCAATCCGTTCAGTGATGGGAACCCCTGGTGGTACGTAATCTGCGACTTCACTCCGGCGGGCAATTATCCCCAAGCGCCCTACTAAGCGGCGCGCTTGCGATTAGAACCAGGCGTTCGATGTTCAGGGCGCCTGGTTTCTTTAACCAGGGGGCCGCTACCGCGTGAGCGGGACGCGGCCCACTCTCTGCCAATAGGTCTATGACTTAGCTAGCCGTGTGCCGTCTCCGACGTTGCGGAGGGTGATTGTATCGTCGGCCATACGGAAATAACGACTGCGGCAACACTTCGGGCCGATGTTGAACATTGTGTAATTCCGGTTTGCCGGTCATTCGGCAACAACCCGCATGAGAGCTGGCGAGGTGCATTGGCCGTCTGGCATTCATCGAATCGAGCAACCCATACCGAGATTTCGCGGTGCCACTCGTTAGTCTCAACTTCCATGATCTCCCGACGAGGGCGAAACAGCCCTGCTTTCGCATACACTGGGGAGCGATGACGAAGCGTTCGTTGCTCTGCTTCATTCTCCCTTTCATGGCCGCGGCCGCACTGCCGCTGGCTGCGCAAACAACACCTCCAGCGTCGACGACTGCTCCGCATCGGTCGACCGCAGCTGCGGCGCCGCATCGGGCCGCACCCGGATGCGTGACGCCGCCGGAGCTGTCGCCGAAGATCCCGGCGCTCCCGGCTTCCGCTCCATGCGCGAAAGTCCTCTACACCGTGTCTCGCACGCCGACCACGAAGCTGGACTACGCCTCGCCGCTGGTGAGCGCGGCGGTTCGCGACGAACTCAGCGGCGGGCCGGCGACCTATTCGCTGGACTACGTCGATACGCAGGTTGGGACGGGCGAGGTCGCCAAAGCGGGCAAATGGCTGACGGTCCACTACACGGGCTATCTGGCCGACGGGACGAAGTTCGACTCGTCGCGTGACCGCGGCCAGCCGATCTCGTTTCCCTACGGGACGCATCAGGTGATTCCGGGCTGGGACACCGGGTTCGAAGGAATGCATATCGGCGGCAAGCGCCGCTTGTTCGTTCCGTACGAACTGGGGTATGGCGATACCGGCAAAGGTCCGATTCCGGCGAAATCCGAGCTGATTTTCGACGTGGAGCTGATCAGCCAGAGCGACACGCGGCCAGCAGCTCCGCCGCCCGCCGTGCGGCCGGGTGCGCCGGGGATGAGCGCGCGGCCTCCGGGATCCGGCGTGCACCCTCCAACCGGAGCAGGTCCGCAAGGAGCCACACCGCCGCAAGGAACCACGCCGCCACCCGGTGCTACGACTCCACCGCAAGGAGCAACGCCGCCAGCGGCAACCAGCACGCCGCCTCCGGCCAGCACAACCACGCCACCGTCCGGGAGTTCGTCGGATTCGAAACCGCAGCGGTAAAACAGGGGGGCCCCCACCTGGGTATGGGACTCTGACAAACGGTTGCATCGGCGTGGCTTCGAGGGGGGTACCTTTTGACTGTGGCAAGCTGCTGAAAACGGGTCGCTTGCAAGTGCCTTTTGGCGCGTTTTCCAGGGATGGATGGGGGTGGCAGGGCACCGAGCCTGGCGATTGAGCGGGTTGTGGGTCCAGCCGTGGTCCTGACAGAAGCGTTGCATCACTCTCTCCGGAAACGGAAAAGGCAACCTCTTAATGAGGCGGCCTTTTCCTTCTTATCCCATATTATCAGAGGGTCTCAGGAAGCAAAGTGGCTCAGCGATGCGGAGATTCTGGAGCGTCCGCTCGCCCTGAATCGGGGGTGCGCCGGATCAGGCCCAGGCGCTCCAATTGCAGCCGGGGAGGACGTGCAGATTGGTTAGCAGAGCGCATCAGAAGGGCTCGGGAACGAGTGGCAAAGGGACAAGAGCTTCCTTCGAGCAACCCTATGGCACTTGCGGAAAGTTGAAGCCCAAACACCCCGGGCACCCGCCGCCCACCGCCGTCACGCAACTGAAGGAAGCGCAACCGGGGAGTATCACCTCCACCGCGCCGCTATTGTAATCGGCGACATAGACGTTGCCGCTCCCGTCCACCGCCACGGCAAATGGATAGCTGAAGCCACCGCCCAGCGTCGTGACGCAACTGGCGAAAGCGC
>PMAD01000053.1:19479-47586 GCA_003152415.1 Acidobacterium sp. | reverse complement strand
CGCAGCCCCAGCAGCGTAATCTCCCCGGAGTTGTTCACAGCCACCACATCACCAGCCCCACTCGTCGAACCCGCCGGAACCCCCGCGTCGGCCACAGTCTCCATCTTCGCCTTCAAAATCGAAGCATCCGTCACCCGCACCGTCGACACCGCAAACAAATCCGGAAACGACCAACCCGTATCGTCATACGGATGCTTCTGCGGATCGTCTGGCGCCCAGTACTGCCGGTCCAGCAACGCATCCGCTATGCGCGAATACGGCTGATCCATGCGGATCACGTAGCTCCCCGCCGGAAACGTCTGCGTCTTCGCCGTATCCGCTTTGTCCTTGTCGTCCGACTTCTTCACCGCCGGCTTGTTTGTAACCGTCACTGCTTCAGAAAGGCGGCTCACCTCCACATGCTGCAGCGCCATCACCCGCAGCAGCTCCGCGCGCCTGCTCGCCGACTGCCCATCCGGCGCGATCACGTACGCCGCGGGCCCCGCGCTGTCCGGCTTCTCAATCGACCGCTTCGCCTTCAGGTAATAGTTCTCCAGCCACTGCGGGCTGTTCTGCGCGAAATACGAAATCGTCGTCAGCAGTGCCGTCTCTTCGTAATTATTGTTATTGCGCTGCGACCACTCCACTACCGGCAGCGGCGGATTCTGCTTGTACCACGTCCGCTGATACTCGTCCGGCGCCAGAATCCGCTTCTCCGTATCCGCCCCGCCATTCCCGAACGTCTCATACAGCCGGCTGATGCCATTGTGCATCGCCGCCAGAAACATCAGATACCCCGGGCTCCATGTGTCGAAGTCGCCGTGCGTAAAAACGCCCGGCATCCCAAACTCCGTCATCTGCTGCACATTGTTCCAGCCAATTTCCGCCCACTCGCCCACCAGAATCGGATCGATCCACGCGTTGTACGGCCCATCGCCCACCGTGTTGTCGTAGAGAAACGGCACTGATTCATGGAGGTCATGCAGCACCTGCGCATGCCAGTCGAGATACGTGTTCAGCACATTCTTCGTCAGGTCCAGCGTCATCGCCATCGCGTCGCGATTGTTGTCGTGCGCGACGTAATGCCCCCAATACACCAGCCGCGGCCAGTTGTCGTTGGGGTGCGCCAGGTGCCACTTATAGATGTCCACCATGCGATCGCGCCCATCCACCTCCACCACCGGCGTGATCAGCACGATCATGTGCGAGCGAATGTATTTGATGTACGGCGAATCATCCACCGCCAGCCGATACGCCAGCTCCATCAGCGCCGTCGGCGCGCCCGTCTCCGGCGAGTGGATCGTTCCCGTGATGTAGTAAATCGGAAACGACTGCTTCACCAGATCGGCAGCGACCTTGTCGTCCAGGTGGATCGTCCGCGGATCGGCCAGTTTCGCCAGCCGCGCGTCGTTGTCCTTCTGCCGCGCCAGCACCGATTCGTCCGCGATCGCCACCGCGATCATCTCGCGGCCCTCTTCCGTGTGCCCGATCGTGTACACCTTCACCCGCGGCGTGCTCACGGCCAGCAGCCGAAAATACTTGTACACATCCTCGGCATACGGCAGCATGTTCGGCGCGCCCGAAACATCCCCCAGCACCTTTGCCGGTGTCGGCACCGTCTTCGACGCAGGCAGATAATCCGTCAGCGGCGAATTGAAGTACGGCTCCGTCGTGTACTTCTTAATGTGATCCGTGTAGTCCTGATCGATCGCCTGCTGCGGATCGCGCGCGTACGTCGGGCTCAGCGCCGTCTGCGCAAACACCGGAAAGGACGCGAGGCAGGGAAGGGAAGCAAGCGCAAAAACGATCAGGCGGCAGCGGATCTTCATTGTGGCACAGCCTCAGGCGACAGGGATTCGTAACGGAGGTTGCAGAATATCAGAGGGAAATGTGCCTTACTCAAACAAGCCGCCGAAACCGGAGAATGGCGCAAATACCTGATCGCTGAACGCTGATCGCTATACCCTATCCCCTAACACCCTATTCCCTGCTTTTCATTCCCACTCAATCGTGCCCGGCGGCTTCGAAGTAATGTCGTACACCACCCGATTGATCCCGCGCACCTCATTTACGATCCGGCTGGAAATCGTCTTCAGCACCTCGTACGGCAGCGGAACCCAGTCCGCCGTCATCCCGTCTTCCGAATGCACCGCGCGAATCGCGCAAGTGTACGCGTACGTCCGCTGATCGCCCATCACGCCCACGCTCTTCACCGGCAGCAACACCGCGAACGACTGCCAGATTTGCTGGTAGAGCCCCGCATTCTTGATCTCCGAAACCACAATCTCGTCGGCATCCTGGATCAGCGCCACGCGATCCGCCGTTACCTCGCCCACAATGCGC
This sequence comes from Acidobacterium sp., assembly GCA_003152415.1. Lineage (GTDB taxonomy): Bacteria > Acidobacteriota > Terriglobia > Terriglobales > Acidobacteriaceae > Palsa-343. Next base: position 45,264 of record PMAD01000053.1, on the reverse strand, counting down.
ACCGCCAGCCCCGGTCCAGGAAATGGCTGCCTCTGCAAAATGTCCTCTGGCATCCCGAGATCGCGTCCAATCCGCCGCACCTCGTCCTTGAACAGATCCCGCAGCGGCTCGATCAGCTGCAGCATCATATCCTCGGGCAGCCCGCCCACGTTGTGATGGCTTTTGATGGTCTGCGACGGCCCCTTCACCGACGACGACTCGATCACGTCGGGATAGAGCGTGCCCTGCACCAGCCACTCCACTCCGCCGGTTTCTACCGCGATGCGGTTCGCTTCATCGTCGAAAACCGCGATGAACTCGTTGCCAATGATCTTGCGCTTGCCCTCCGGATCGGTCACGCCACGCAACTTCAGCAGGAACCGCTTGCTCGCATCGACGGCCACTAACTTCAGCCCCAGTTTGTCGCGCAGGTTCTGTTGCACCTTCCCGAATTCATCCTTGCGCAGCACCCCGTTGTTTACAAACACGCACGTCAGATGATCGCCGATCGCGCGATGCACCAGCACCGCCGCAACCGACGAATCCACGCCGCCCGACAGTGCGCAGATCGCATGCCCCGTGCCGACTTTCTCGCGAATCGCCGCCACCGTACTCTGGATGAAGTGTTCCGGCGTCCAATCCGGGCTGGCGTGGCAAATATTGAAGACAAAATTCCGCAGCAGCGCCGTGCCCTGTTGCGTGTGGTGCACCTCTGGATGAAACTGCACCGCCCAGATGCGCCGCTCGTGGTTGGCCATCCCCGCCACCGCGTTCGACGTCTTCGCCGTCAGATGAAATCCCGGCGGCAGATCCAGCGCCTCATCGCCGTGCGACATCCACACATGCAGCGAAGCCGGCAGCTCGGCAAACAGCGGATTCGCCGTGTCGATCACCTCGACGTCAGCCGGCCCGTACTCGCGCTTCACCGCCGACCGCACCCGCCCGCCCAGATGATGCGTGATGAACTGCAGTCCGTAGCAAATCCCCAGCACCGGCAGGCCTATTTCCAGAATCGCCGGATCCGCCGGCGGCGCATCGGCGTCGTACACCGAGCACGGTCCTCCGGAAAGAACGATGCCGATGGGATTCTGCGCTCGAATCTCTTCGATCTTCGCCGTGCACGGCAGAACCACGGAGTGAACATTCTGCTCGCGGATGCGACGCGCGATCAATTGAACATATTGCGAGCCGAAATCGAGGATCACGATCGACGGTGTGGGCACTAGTCAGTGTGGCAGGGATTAATTTCGCTGTAAAGGAATGTGCCGAGCCCCTTCGCGGAAGGTTCATGGCGCCGAAGGCGTGTCCACCTGGACGGCGAGTCTCCACAGCTCCACAAACGCCACCACCCGTGCCACCTGAAAAAAATCCGACGCGACCAGATACAGCGCCGTCACTACCGCCCACCACGCGTACAGTGACGCGCCATGCGCGACCTCCTCGAACGGCAGCGGAGTCGCCGAGAACACCATCGCAAGCACAATCAGCGCCAGCTTCACAATCCCCATCACCATATTGATCTCCACCAGCTTGCCCCGAAGCGGCCCCAGCCGCAAACTCCGCACCAGGCTGTTCGCGATGCCGCGTCCCTCGAGCATCGCCAGCAGCGGCGCAATCGAGAACACCCAGCTCAGCAGCGCCCAAATCGTGAAGATCCCGAGCGAAAAAATAATCACGAGCGCGCAGTAAAGAACCAGATTCGGCTCGCCCCCGGTTTCGCCGGCAGCGCCGGTCCCCAGCGCGAAAAGCGCCGCCCACCGAATCGCGCCAAACCACACAACGAGCGTCCCGCACAGCGCAACAATGCGCAGCAGCTGCAGCACGATCATGGCTAACCAGCGTCGCGGCGTCTCCGGCCTGTAGACCCGCAAAACTGAGCTGCGCCCCAACCCAGCAGCCACAGCCCATGCCAGCATCGAAACAGGCAGCAGCCACGCAGCAATATGCAGCACGGGAGCCCTCAGCACATCGATGGCGTCCGATACCTGCACCGCTCCCTGCATGGGGTCCTGCAGCGAAAACTGAAAGACGCCGGTAGCCTCAAACTTCGCGGCTGTTTCCGCCCAGATGTGCTGCCCCGCGAACCACAGGACAACCAGCAGTGGGATGCCGTAACTCCAGCGCCATAACACCTCGCGGCCGAGCAGCGAGGGCCGCCGCCAGCACAGCGCCAGGATGTGCACGAACGACTGCGTCCCGCGCGCCTCGCCTTGCTTGGTTTTCTCCACAATCGGCGCAGCCGCGCCCGCATCTCCAGATCCGGCCGCCGCCATCGCCTACTTCACCACAATGTTGATCAGCTTGCGCGGCACCACGATGATGCGCGCAATCTCCTTGTCGGAGAGCAAAGCCGCGATCTTCTCGTCCTTCAGCGCCGCTTCACGCACCGCATCCTCATCGGCATCCGCCCCAACCCGCACCACTGCGCGCAGCTTCCCGTTGATCTGTACCGGAATCTCAATCTGCTCCTCGCGCGCCAGCGCCTCATCGAACTTCGGCCACGGCGCGCGTAGCAACTCGCTCCTCTCGCCGATCCGCTCCCACAATTCACACGCCAGATAAGGCGCGAACGGCGCAAGCAGCAGTGTCAGGCTCCGCAAAATCTCCGCCAGCACCGCGTCCGGCACCTTCCCCGCGCCGATCGCAGCCTCTGCCGCCGTCAGCATGTTCACCAGCTCCATAATCGCCGCAATGCTCGTGTTTAAATGCCAGCGTCCCGCGAAATCCTCGGTGATCTTCCGGATTGTCTGGTGCAGCTTGCGCAGCAAAACCTGCGATTCAGGCGACAACTCCGCACCTCGGCCGCCCCGCGCCATCTTCGCGCGATCCGCATACTTCATCGCAAAGCGGTAAACCCGGCCCAGGAACCGGCTCACCCCCGCAACCCCATCCTCCTGCCAGTCCAGATCGCGATCCGGCGGCGCGGCAAACAGCGAATACATCCGCGCAGAGTCCGCGCCAAAACTCCCGATCATCTCGTCCGGTGACACCACGTTGCCTTTCGACTTCGACATCTTCGCGCCGTTGCGGATCACCATCCCCTGCGTGAACAACCGCTCCACCGGCTCGTCATTGCTCACCAGCCCCAGGTCGCGCATCACCTTCGTCCAGAATCGCGAGTAGATCAGGTGCAGGATGGCATGCTCTACCCCGCCGATGTACTGATCGATCGGAAACCAATACGCCACAGTCGCCGTTGCAAATGGAGCGCTGCTGTTATGCGCGTCCGTGTATCGATAGAAATACCAGGACGAATCGACGAAGGTATCCATCGTGTCCGTCTCGCGCCGCGCCTCTCCTCCGCATTTCGGACACTTCACGTTGACGAACTCCGGCATCCGCGCCAGCGGCGACCCACCCTGCTGCGTAATCTCCACGTTGTCCGGCAGCAGCACTGGCAATTCGCTCTCCGGCACCGGCACAATCCCGTCGTTCGGGCAGTACAGCATCGGAATCGGCGTGCCCCAGTACCTCTGCCTGCTGATTCCCCAGTCTTTTAGCCGATACGTAACCGTCGCCTTGCCAAATCCACGCTCCTCGGCATACGCCGCCATTTTGTGCTGCGCTTCTTTGTTCCCCAGCGAGCTAAATTCGCCCGAGTTGATCAGCAGGCTGTCCTCCTCGGTATAGGGCAACGGCGATTCGCGCTCCCCGTTCTCCAGGGCCTCGCCCTGCTTTCTCGGCAGGATGACAATCCTGATCTCCAGCCCGTACTTCTTCGCGAAATCGTAGTCGCGATCGTCGTGCGCCGGAACTGACATAATCGCGCCGGTCCCGTAATCCAGCAGGATGTAGTTGCCCACCCACACCGGCAGCCGCTCGCCGCTGAACGGATTGATGGCGTAATGCCCCGTAAACACGCCGTGTTTCTCAATCGCGCCCACATCCCCGTCATCGCGCGCCTTCCTCTGCTGATCCAGCAGCGCCGCCACCGAGCTCGACAATTCCGCATCGGCCGCCGCCATCTCCTTCACCAGCGGATGCTCCGGCGCCAGCTGCAAACTCGTCGCTCCGTAAATCGTGTCCACCCGCGTCGTGAAGACCGCAACCTTCTTCCCCGTTCCCTTCACGCCCTCGCGAGCCGGCAATAGCGCTGTCCCCGCCTTGCGCGCCTTCTCCTCATCCTCCGTCGTGTCGTTCGCGTCCTCCAGGTCGAACTCGATCTCCGCGCCTTCGCTGCGCCCGATCCAGTTCCGCTGCATGGTGCGCACCTTCTCCGGCCAGCCATCCAGTTTCGCCAAATCGTCCAGCAGTTCCTGCGCGTAATTCGTGATGCGCAGGAACCACTGCTCCAGATCGCGCTGCTCCACCGGCTGCTCTTCGTGCCGCCAGCAGCAGCCATTCACCACCTGCTCGTTCGCCAGCACCGTCGCACACTGCGGGCACCAGTTCACCTTGCTCTTCTTGCGATACGCCAGCCCCCGCTCGTACATCTTCAAAAAGAACCATTGGTTCCACCGGTAGTAATCCGGCAAACACGTCGTGATCTCGTTGCGCCAGTCGTAGCTCAGCCCAATTCGATTCATCTGCCGCTTCATGGCGGCAATGTTGCCCAGCGTCCACGGTCGTGGCGGCGTGTTGTTTTTAAGCGCGGCGTTTTCCGCGGGCAGTCCGAAAGCGTCCCACCCCATCGGATGCAGCACATTGTAGCCCTGCATCCACATGTAGCGCGCCAGCGCATCCCCAATCGAGTAGTTGCGCACGTGCCCAATGTGCAGCTGCCCAGACGGGTACGGCAGCATCTCCAGCACGTAATACTTCGGCTTCGTCGACGAAGCTGGCTCAGCGGCATACAACTCCGGCTGCGACTCCCATCGCGCCTGCCAGCGCGCCTCATTCTCGGCGAAATTGTACCTGGCCTCGAAAGATGAGGACTCTCCGCTGCCCGCCTGATGGGCGGCTTGTGCTTGTTCTTTTGTCGCCATATCGGACTCAGTATCGATTGTAATGCGGACTCACCACAGCCCCGCGTTGCCGCCTGCTCCGCTTCAGTGCCTGCACTACAGGCGGCTGGATTTTCTGAGCTCTGCGCTCTGAGCTCTGATCACTAAGCTCTTCATCGTCTCCACATTTCTCCGGTCGTCCTCCGGTTCCTCCACCGGCGTCTCCGCAATAAACGCGCAGTGCGCAAACCGCCGGTCGTTCAGCAGCCGGCGAAACGGCTCCAGCCCCATCGTCCCGTCTCCTATATGTTGATGCCGATCCAGCCTCGACCCGCGTACAGCTTTTGCGTCATTCATGTGCCAAACTCGAACAGCTTCCAGCCCCATGCTGTCCCGAACCCGCTCCACCGTCTCCTCGTATCCCTCGCCGCTCACCAGATCGTAGCCCGCCACATGGCAATGGCAGGTGTCCAGGCACGCGCCCACCGGAACCAGTCCGCGCAGCTTCTCAATCAGCTCCGCCACTTGCTCAAAGCTCCCGCCCAGCGAAAACTCCGCCCCGGCGGTGTTCTCGATCAACACGCGAAAATCGCAGTCGTCGAACCGCACCCCATCCACTGCCCGCGCAATTGACTCCGCCGCTCGTCGCAAACCTTCCTCACGCGTTAGCCCCTTCCACGATCCAGGATGCAGCACCAGATACTCCGCTCCCAATGCCAGCGCCCGCTCCACCTCGCCGCCAAAGTNNCCCAGCCGGTGCGCCCGCCACATTCGCGGGCTGGACGAGAAAATCTGGAAAGTATTCGCGCCAATCTCGTGTGCCCGCTCCGCCGCGCGAAACACCCCGCCCGCCGTCGACAAATGAATCCCAATGCGCCGCTTCGCCACAGAACTTCTCTGCGTCACGTCACTTGCCAGGGATTCAAAAGGGAAACGTGCGTCGGTGCAAAGTCGCCGGCATTCCTGGTCACCAGAGTCAGCTCGAAATGCAGCGCCGTTGCTGCTAGTAGTGCATCGATGCTCGCCAGCGTTCTCCCCTTCCGCTTCGCCTCCGCGGAGATCAATCCCCATCGATCTGCGACCGCCCGGTCAATCGACAGAATCCTGCCAGCGAAGCGCGCTGGCAAATCGACCCCAAGCCAGCTTTCCAGCTGCGAGCGCCGCTTTCCCGAGACCAAGCCCGCAACTCCTTTGCGAATTTCTCCCATTGTCAGCACGCTCAGATGCAGGAGAGATTCATCGGTGGCATCCATCCACTCCAGCACCCTCCGCTCAGGCCTGGGACTCACTACTTCGGAGATGCAGTTCGTGTCGAGCAGAAATCCATTCACAATTCGATCTCCCGCCCCGGGTCGCGCGAGCGCTCAAGATCGAGATCTGCTCCCGCCAGCGGAGATTCGCGAAAGAACTGAACTAGACTCTTTGGCTGGCGCGACTTTGCGGAAAGCTCCTCGTAAACTTCCTCCGCAACCATCACCACGCTTTCCCGCCCCTGCCGGGTGATTCGCTGCGGTCCCTTGGTTCGCGCCAGACGAAATACCTCGCTGAACCGAGCTTTCGCCGTCTGTACCTGCCATGAATCCAGCGCGGGATGGGTGGCTCTTTTCCTTGCGGCAGAAGCTTGAGTTCTATTGGGCATTCGATTTCCTCCCAGTCAAACTAGTCTGACTAGCCATATTATAAGGACCAAAGAGCCATTTGCCGCAACCTCTGAATACATCTCCACCAGTCCGTTCCCCTGTATCCTGACCCTTCCGTGCCAGAGGCGACGACCGACACCCATACTCCGCTCATGCGCCAGTACCTGGCCGCCAAACGCCAGCACCCCGACGCCCTGCTCTTCTTTCGCCTCGGCGACTTCTACGAGCTCTTCTTCGACGACGCCAAAACCGCATCACGCGAGCTGCAAATCACCCTCACCGCCCGCGACAAAGAGCGCAGCGTCCCCATGTGCGGCGTCCCGTATCACGCTGCGGAGAACTACATCGCCCGCCTCCTCCGCCAGGGCTATCGCGTCGCCATCTGCGACCAGATGGAGGACCCGAAGCTCACGAAGAAAATCGTCCGCCGTGAGGTCACCCGCGTCCTCTCGCCCGGTACCGCCCTCGATCCCTCCCTCGCCGCCGATCAAAACAACTACCTCGCCGCCGTCCACCTCACCGACAGCGCCACCGGACTCGCCTTCCTCGACCTTTCCACCGGCGACTTCCGTGCCGCAGAATTCTCCGGCCCCGGCGCAACCGCGCAATGTCTCGAAGAACTACTTCGCCTCGCGCCCAGCGAGCTCATCTTCCCCTCAACCCGCGGCCCCTTCGGCCCCAAAACTGATGCCGCCACCCTCGACCCGCTCCTCGCCCAGATCAAAACCCGCACCCCCGTCGACGACTGGGCTTTCTCGCCGGACTTCGCCGTCCCGCTCCTCGAGCGCCAGCTCGGCAGCCGCTCCCTCGAAGGCTTCGGCCTCGCCGGTCATCCCGCGGCAGCCATCGCCGCCGGCGCCATCGTCCATTACGTCCGCACCACGCAGCAAAACGAAATCAGCCACGTCGACTCCCTCCGCTTCTACGCCCGCGCCGAGTGCCTTCACCTCGATCAGGTCACCGCCCGCAATCTCGAGCTCGTCGAGCCGCTCTTCTCCGAATCCGGCCCCGACGTCACCCTCTTCCGCACCATGGACACCTGCTGCACCCCCATGGGCAAGCGCATGCTACGCGCCTCGCTGCTGCGCCCCATGATCGACCCCGCCGCCATTGAATCCCGTTACGCAGCCGTCGACGCCGCACGCGCCGACCTCATCCGCCGCGAAGAACTCCGTCGCTCCCTTTCGGGCATCCTCGACCTCGACCGCCTCCTCGCCCGCATCTCCCTCGACAGCGCCGGCCCCCGCGACGTCCTCGCCCTCGCCGCCTCCCTCAAACACCTCCCCGAAGTCCGCAAATCCGCCGCTCAGCTCGCCAGCTCACATAGCGGCTGTCATCCTAAGGAGCGTAGCGACGAAGGACCTCGTGTTTCGTCCGCCCCACAGACCACAACTCCCTCCGTCACCATCGAACCTAAGGCAGCTTCGTCAGAATTCTTATGGACCCGCTCAAGTACGACCCTCGACCCCCTCGAAGACCTCTGCGCCGCCATCTTCTCCACCCTCGTCCCCGAACCGCCCCTCACCCTCGCTGAAGGCGGAGTCATCGCCGCAGGCATCGACGCCGAGCTCGACGACCTCCGCTCCATCGGCTCATCGGGTCGAGCCTCCATCGCCGCCATCGAAGACCGCGAGCGCCGCCGCACCGGCATCGGCTCCCTCAAGGTCCGCTTTAATTCCGTCTTCGGCTACTACATCGAAATCACCAAATCCAACCTCGCCAGCGTCCCTGCCGACTACGAACGCAAGCAAACCCTCGTCAACGCCGAGCGCTTTACCACCCCTGAGCTCAAGGACTACGAAACCAAAGTCCTCACCGCCCAGGAGCGCTCCGTCGAAATCGAAAAACGCATCTTCGCCGACCTCCGCCGTCGCCTCGTCGATAACGCCAGCCGCATCCGGCGCACCAGCGCCACCATAGCCGAAATCGACCTCGTCGCCAACTTCGCGCATCTCGCCGCGCTTCGCGGCTACACCCGCCCCCGCATCGACCCCGCACCCTTCCTCGAAATCGTCGCTGGCCGCCACCCCGTTATCGAGCGCCTCATGGACAACGCCGGTGAAACCCGCTTCGTCCCCAACGACCTCTATCTTGACGCCAGCGACAACACCTCTGCGCCCAACCTGCTTCTCATCACCGGCCCCAACATGGGCGGCAAATCCACTTACCTCCGCCAGGCCGCGCACCTCGTCATCCTCGCCCAAACCGGCAGCTTCGTCCCCGCCGATCGCATGACTTACGGCATTGTCGACCGCGTCTATACTCGCATCGGCGCAAGCGACAATCTCGCCCGCGGCCGCTCCACCTTTATGGTCGAAATGACCGAAACCGCCACCATCCTCAACACCGCCACCGCCCAGTCCCTGATCCTCCTCGACGAAATGGGCCGCGGCACCTCCACCTTCGACGGCCTCGCCCTCGCCTGGGCCACCCTCGAATACCTCCAGCGCCACATCGGTGCCCGCGCCCTCTTCGCCACTCACTACCACGAGCTCACCATGCTCGCCGATGAGTTTCCCCGCCTGAAAAATTTGCACGTAGCCATCCAGGAGTCTCCCCACGGCATCGTTTTTTTGCATCGCATAGAACAGGGCCCCGCGGATCGGAGTTACGGAATCGACGTCGCACGCCTGGCCGGCCTGCCCCCGGCGGTTATTTTGCGTGCCCGTCAGGTATTGCGTCTGCACGAGCGTTCTGAGCAGCATAATGTTGCTGTGGAGACGGAACCCTCGCTGCAACTCACCATGTTCACTCCGCTCTCGCAGCGCATCCTCGATCGTCTGGCGGAGACCGACATCGACACACTTACGCCGCTTCAGGCGTTGAACCTTTTGGAAGAACTGAAGGCCGAAATCGGGGACAGGAAAGTTAGCACCAGTTAATTGCCACCAGCCCATGAGCCGACGGCGCAGACAAAAAACCACTCCCGCCCCAAAAGCCCGCACCGATGGCCGCCGCCAATCGCGCGTCTTCATGCCCCGCCGCCGCGATGTGGAACTCGCCGAGCAGGCCGGTCAGATCCTCATCGCCGGCGTCGAAGGCGCCTCGCTCTCCGCCGAAGAGCGCGCCTGGTTCCACCGCATCCGCCCCGGCGGCATCATCCTCTTCCGCCGCAATATCGAGCAGGCGGCCCAGGTCGCCTCTCTGCTGCGCGAGGCTAAACGCACCGGCACTACCCCTCTCCTCCGCTGCGTCGACCTCGAAGGCGGTCTCGTCGATCGCCTGCGCGACCTCATCGCCCCCATGCCTTCGGCCGCGGCTGTCTTTGCCACCGGCAGGCGTCGTTTCTTCCGCCAGCACGGCCTGCTGATCGCCCGCGAAGCCCGCACTCTGGGCTTCAACACCGTCTTCGCTCCCGTACTCGACCTCGCGCTCCCCGAATCCGCCTCTATCCTCCGCACTCGCGTGGTCTCCGCCGCTCCGTGGCGCGTCATCGACTACGCCCGCGGCTTTCTCTCCGGCATGCAGAAAGAAGACATCCTCGCCTGTGGCAAGCACTTTCCCGGACTCGGCGCCGCCACTGCCGACTCCCACCAGTCCATGCCCGTCATCCATCGCCATACGCGACTCATGTGGCGCACCGACCTCGCGCCCTGGCTCGCCGTCGCCAGCCACCTGCCCTTCGCCATGGTCGCCCACGCCTCCTACCCCTGGCTCGGCCGCGACCCCGCTCCCGCCACCGTCTCCCGCTTCTGGGTCACGAATGTTCTGCGCCGTCACATTCGCTTCAAAGGCGTCATCCTCTCCGACGACATGGAGATGGGCGGCATTCTCTCCCAGATGTCCATCGAGGAAGCCACCGTCCAGGCCCTCCTCGCCGGCATTCAGATGATCGAAATCTGCCGCGACCCCTCGCTCATCCAGCGCGCGTATGAAGGCCTGATCAAAGAGGCCGAGCGCTCTCCCGCTTTCCGCGAAGTCGTCACCAGCGCATGGCGCAAAATCTACCGCTCCAAGAAACGATGGCTGCAGCCCGCCCGTCGCCAGAATCTCTCGCCCGTCCGTCTCGACCGCCTCCGCGACGAAGTCAAAGCCTTTGCCGCCCAGGTCGGCGAAGCGCCCGCGGTCTCCGCCGACCCAGAGCGTTGGGTCCCGAAGGCATAAGACGCGAACGGCCGGAACGGCAGCAGGAATGTTGTGGCGATGACCAATCAATTCCTATGTTGCGGTTACCATTCCATCGAGACGGTATTCGAATAAACGGCCATGCCATCGATGGTTGCGACCGCTACAAGGAAGGACTGTCCGGAATGTGCGTTCTTGTAGGTATAGTTCGCCATACCGCTGGAGTTTGTCATAACCGCAGCCGACAGCTTGTCGGCTCCAACGATGTAAAGCGTGACACCTAACGAAAGAGCCGGGCTGCCGTCTGCGCGCTGAGCTTGCAGCGTGAATTTCTGGGTTCCGCCGCGAGATGAGGATACCGATTTAGGGCTGATGGAGAGAGTGCCGAGTTCAGGCACCGACCAATATTGAGTTGCATTCACTATGGAAATGGACGAGGCTGCCGATACGCTCGTAAAACTGCCTCCATTTGCCTCAAATATGACGTTGTCGGTCCCAGGATTACTCCCGAGGTAAGTGAACGCCGCGACTCCGGTAGAATCCGTCACTCCTGTCAAATCCTGCACGTTGGCTCCTGTAATGTGCGCTGTCACGAGGATGTTTGGCAGTGGCGTGCCGTTCCAGTTCATGACCGCGGCACTCAGCGGGACGGCCTCTCCAGCGGGATTTGAAATCCCGGTCATATAGTATGTGGGAAATGTGCCAAGGTTGTAATAGGGCCGCGTTCCAGTGATCCAGCTGAGAGCTCCGTCGGCATTCGTAGCATCGCCGAGCGAGCCTGTGATCGAAACAGAGCCCATTGACGGACCTACGACGACGACATCCCCCGGGGTCAGGCCATTAATCGCAACGACCGGTGGCGTCCCGTCATTTTCTCCGAACCGGTAATTCTGATTCACCCCATTTGACTGCCAATTCCAGGGCGTCGTGGTAGGGGGTACGAGGGCGAAGATACCATTGACCGGCACGGTAAAACCCGTTCCGGAGTTGTTGGAGAGTCCGTCGTCATCGACTCCGAGCTGCAACTGAGAAGCCCCGGGTGGAACAATGTATTTACGGGAAGCCGCGCCGATGGCAATGGCTTCCACAACATTTCCCTCCGAGTCAGTAAACGCACCACATAACCCGCCCGCGCCGAGGAGCGGTTGAGGTAACGCCGTTACTGTAGGCAGGTCGGGCACCGCTATGTTGCCACAACCCATAAGACATTCGGCCATCGCAACCCACAAGATAGCGCTAGTCACTCGCCGGAAGTGCCACGTAGCCGGGTTTGCATCGCGAGTGGCCGTTACTGAAAAGGTGATTGCCCGAAACCAGTGAAGTCGAGTGCCGATCAGGCGGCGCAAGAAGGAAGTCATGCTGATCGCTCCCTGCATAGCTGGGTAAATCTAGGAGCGCTCTCATGAACGCGAGTGGTTGAAGGGGGCGCTCTCTTCAGTCACTCTAGTAAAATCGGGTAATCGTGGTTATCCCAGTTTCGTGTTACAGCGTAGTACTCTTACGCACGTACTCTTGCCAGCCCCAGGCAAGCTGAGCCGGGCCGGAATGACGAAGCCAGGCAGGCGAATGGAGCAAATCTCCCCCGGAACGACGATCGCGCGCATCTATTGCCTGTAAAATAAGCCCCCGAATGCTCCAACCCAAATCGATGATCGTCGCCGGCATCATGAGCGGAACCTCCGCCGACGGCATCGACGTTGCCCTGGTGAAGATAACGCCCAAAATCGTCCCCCGCACCCCGCAACAAACATCGGGGCTCAAACTCACCCTCCTCGCCCACCGCGCCTTCCCCTTCCCCAAACCCCTCCGCCACGCCATCCTCTCCGCCATGGCCGGACAATCCGACGCCCCCAACACCTCCACCGCCGAGCTGGCTCACCTCAACTGGCGTCTCGGCATCGCCTACGCTGAAGCCGTCCGCGCCACCATCGCCTCCACCAAAATCACCCCNNCGCCGCATCGCCTGCACCTGGCAACTCGGCGAACCCGCCCTCATCGCCGCCGCAACCGGCGTCCCCGTCGTCTCCAACTTCCGTCCCGCCGACATGGCCGCCGGAGGCCAGGGCGCGCCCCTCGTCCCCCTCCTCGACTACGTCCTCTTCGCCCATCCCACCCGTGCCCGCGTCCTCCAGAACATCGGCGGCATCGGCAACCTCACCGTCATCCCCCCCGCCGCGCCCCAGGAAAAAATAATCGCCTCGATACCGGTCCCGGCAACATGATCATCGACACCCTCATGCAGCAGCTCCTCTCCAGGCCCTACGACCCCAACGGTCGCACCGCCGCCCGCGGAAAAGTCCTCGAGCCCGTCCTCCGCTCCGCCCTCAAAGAAAAATTCTTCCTTGAGCCCCCACCCAAATCCGCCGGCCGCGAGCAATTCGGCGCAACCTATGCCGCGAGTTTCTTCGCCGCTTGCCGCAAACACAGCCAGCGCCCCCGGGCATTCTTACCAGCAGACGCCATCGCCACCGCCACCGCCCTCACCGCCGAAAGCATCGCTGACGCCGTCCGCCGCTGGGCCCTGCCCCTCACCGCCGCCGCCCCCATCGACGTCATCGTCTCCGGCGGAGGCGCGCGCAACGTCACCCTCCTTGCCCAGCTCGGTGACCGCCTCGCGCCCCTCCACTGCACCGTCGCCACCATCGACGCGACCGGCCTCCCCGCCGAAGCCAAAGAAGCCGCCGCCTTCGCCCTCCTCGCGTACCAAACCTGGCATCGTCGCCCCGGCAACATCCCCTCCGCCACCGGGGCCACCCGCCCCGCCATCCTCGGCTCCATTACCTATGTCTGAATCACCCGTGCGTCGTTCGCTCGCCTCTGGCTCGCCTCTCGCTCGTCGTTCGCTCGCTTCTCGCTGCCCTACCTACCGGCTACGGACTACGGGCTGCTTCTCTGTGCTCTGTGCTCTGAGCTCTGTGCTGCTGATTTTTGGCTGCCGCAAAAATCAAGACCCCAGCACCGTCACCATGCTCATCGAGTCCAGCCCCACCAACCTCGATCCCCGCATCGGCAACGACGGCCAGGCCGAACACATCGACTCCCTCCTCTTCGACGCGCTCGTCCGTCGCGACGAGCACTTCGGCCTCCAGCCCTTCCTCGCCACCCGCTGGGAAACCCCCGACCCTCTCACCTGGGTCTTCCATCTCCGCACCGATGCCCGCTTCCACGACGGCCGCCCTCTCACCTCGCGCGATGTGAAATTCACCATCGACTCCATTCTCGACGGCACCGTCATCAGCGTGAAGGCCGGCTCCTTCGCCACTCTCGATCACATCGACGCCCCCGACCCAACCACCCTCGTTTTCCGTCTCAAAAAGCCCGACCCTGCGCTCCCCTTCAATCTCTGCGACGGCGCCATCGGCATCGTTCCCTACGGCAGCGGGCGCGACTTTGCTCGCAACCCCATCGGCAGCGGCCCCTTCACCTTCGTCAGCCAGCAACTCGATCGCGATGTCGTCATAGCCCGCGCTCCCAGCTACTGGGACGCACTCCCCAACATCCCCCGCGTCCGCTTCGCCGTCGTCCCCGACGCCACCACCCGCGCCCTCGAGCTGGAAAAAGGCTCCGCCGACGTCGAAAGCAACGCGCTCCCCGCCGACGAGGTCTACGCTCTCCGTCGCGATCCACACCTCGTCGTCGAACACGGCCCCGGCACCGTCCTCAACTACATCGTCTTCAACACGCGCGACCCCATTCTTCGCGACCCGCGCGTTCGCACCGCCATCGCCCTCGCCATCAACCGCCCGCTCCTCATCCAGGCGCTCTACCGAGGCCAGGCGCGCCTCGCCGAGAGCCTCCTGCCGCCCGGACACTGGGCCTTCACTGCCGACACCGACCAGCACCCGTTCGATCCCGCCGCCGCCAATACCCTCCTCGACCAGGCCGGCTACCGTCGCGACTCCCACGGCATCCGCTTCCACATCGGCATGAAATCCTCCAACGACGAAACCGTCCGCGTCACTGCCGCCGCCATCCAGGAGCAGCTCGCCCAGATCGGCATCGCCCTTGATTTGCGCAGCTACGAGCCCGCCACCTTCCTGGCCGACCTCTCCCGCGGTGCTTTCCAGCTCGCCCCCTCCCGCTGGATCGGCGGCAACGAAAACCCCGACATGTTCCGCTACATCTACGCGAGCGCCACCTTCCCGCCCCACGGCGCCAATCGCGGCTTCTACTCCAGCCCCGAGATGGACCGCCTCATCGACGACGCCACCTCAACCACCAACCGCCAGCAGCAAATCGCCGACTACGTCCGCATCCAGCAGCTCGCCGCCCGCGACCTGCCCTCCCTCAACCTCTGGTACCTCGACTCCGTCATCGTCCACAACCGCCGCCTCGCCAACATCCACCCCAACCCCTCCGGCACCTTCGACTTTCTCCGCACCGCCACCCTCCAACCCTGAAAACTCTGTCACCCTGAGGAGCGTAGCGGCGAGGGACCTTGTGGTTTCTTTTGATTTCGTTTTGGTGTGAAGGACCAATCCGGGTGCCCCGGGTCTCGATTTTGTGACCCGGGAAAGCGCGAAGCGCGCCGCCGTTTGCTGGAGCGCCACCGGATTCGGGTGCCCCATAACCTGGCCTGAGCGAGCACTGAGTCTGGCGAGGTGCGTGGCGAATGGCTCTGCCTGCATTTGGCAGATGTGGGACGCGCGAAGCACCGGCCTTTCCTCGCTCTTCGCTCGCCTACCATCAAATCCGGGTGCCCCAATATCTGCCTGCTCTTGGCAGATGTGGGAACGCGCGAACCTACGCGCTTTTACTCGCCTCTTGCTCGCCGTTCGCTCGGTTTTCGCTCGCGGTTCGCTGGCCTCTCGCTCGTTACAATCAAACCAGCCCATGAAACTCACCATCCCACCCGGCCCTCACAACGCCTGGCTCTTCGACATGGACGGCACCGTCGCCGACTCCATGCCTCTCCACTACATTGCCTGGAAGCAGGCCCTCGCCGAATACGGCTGTCCCCTCTTCCCCGAGCCGCTCTTCTATTCCTGGGGTGGCATGCCGGTCCGCGAAATCGTCGCAACCCTCAACCTGCGCCACTCACTTTCCATGCCCATCGAAGAAGTTGCCCGACGCAAAGAAGGCCTCTACTACGAGCAGCTCCCGAATCTCACTGCAGTCCCTGAAGTCCTCGAGCAGATCGAAGAAGCGCACAGCCGCATCCCCTTCGCGGTCGTCTCCGGCTCCACGCGCGAATCCGTCACCGCCTCGCTCCGCGTCCTCGGCCTGCTCGATAAGTTCGACGTGCTGGTCTGCGCGGGCGACTACAAAAAAGCCAAGCCCGACCCGGAGCCCTTCCTCCTCGCCGCGCAAAGGCTCAACGTCCCGCCGGAAACCTGCCTCGTCTTCGAAGACACCGAGATGGGCATCCAGGCCGCCACCGCCGCCGGCATGCAGTCGGTCCGCATCCCCCAACCCCACGAACGCCTCCCGCCGCAGTCGTCCTGACCCGTGCCCCCCTGCAAGGCAGCTTTACCCCCCCAACGCCCACGGCCAGGTTCACCCCACAGGCAAGTAGCGAACGCCCTCTCTATCCGAACTTCAAGCCAATTCATCGGTGCTTGAGCCCGTTAGCACCGTCCCTGTGCCATTTCGAAACCGCCGCCCCCCAATGTCCCTCGGCCAGGTTCACCCCACAGCAAGTAGCAAATGCCCGCGCCGTCCGACTTTCAAGGCAATTCGTCGGCGTTTGCGCCCGTCAGTACCGTCCCTGTGCCATTTCGAAACCGCCGCCCCCAATGCCCCTCGGCCAGATTCACCCCATAGCAAGTAGCAAACTCCCTCCCCAACCGAACTTCAAGCCAATCCATCTGTGCCTGGGCCCGTCAGTACCGTGTCCCTGTGCCGTTTTGGATAAATCGCGCCCGCGTTTGGACGGGTCGCCCATGCAAGCCGGGTTTTGGCTTGGGTGGGCTGCGGCGGCGAGCCCGAATGTCGCTTCGCGCCAAATGTGGAAAACTTGTCAAGCTTTCCGCGCACAGTGCCGAAGTGTTGTACCTCATTCCACACGACTTCCTCCCTTATACTCTCAAGGATATTTGGCCGCTTTTCGTGCTGGACTTGGTATCCTGATAGTAGGGGGCAAAGATTTTTTGTTCTGCACGCGGGTAGCTCCGGCTCCCAGCTCCCGGCTATTGGCTGCTTCTCAAATCGTCGTCGTCCTTCTTCAACCCATGCGGATGCGTCAGCATCCAGGGCACCGGTTTGTCGCCCATCGCGTCCTTCCACAGGATCACGTTCAGCTTCACGACAGGTGCGCGATCCTCATGGGTGAAGTCCATCTTCGACGACTCCTTTGCGCCTTCCGCTCTCTCTTTGTTCGCCGTATAGATCAGCCCGTTATCGCGGTTCCGATGATCCGCGCTGAACGCCGGCTGATCTCCGTTGCCGCTGAATTCCGGAGCCATCAGCGGCGCGAACGCGTCGTTGTTGTTCATCGGAGGGCAGCCCAGCAGGGTCAGCATCGTGTGCACGGTGCTCACCGTCGTGTAGAAAGTGTGATCCACAAAGGGAGTCTGGTTATGCGGCGAGTACTTGCTCACCACCAGCGCAATCGACCGGTGCGCGTCCACGTGATCGGCGCCATCCTGCGCGTCGTCTTCCAGAACGAAGAACGCCGTCGAATCCCAGTAAGCACTGTGTGACACCGCGTCCACGGCGCGACCCACAGCCAGATCGTTGTCCGCTACCGAAGCTTTCGGCGTCGGCGAGCCGGGACGCGTGCCCGCCGTGTGGTCGTTCGGCAGCCGCAGCATCACGAACGCAGGCATCGTGTCATGTCCTGCCTTCAAATCCGCAACCCACTTGTTGAAGTGCACAAGAAATTCGTTCACACGCAGCTGGTCCGGAAAGCTCAGCTCGAAATCCGGATACGCCGGATCGAAATGCCCTTCCAGTTCCGGCTTTGTCGCGATGTCTTTGTAGATCAGAGGAATCGGCCACGGATAAGGACTCGTTCCACCGCCATAATTCGCCGGAATCGCATCGCCCTTATGAATGAACGGATGCTCGCAGTAGTGCTTGCCTTCCGGAGTTCCGCTTTGTTCCGGCAGCTTTGCCGGCTGCGCAGCCAGCGAGTCGTCGCAGAACTCCGTCGAAATGTACTCGCCAAAGTGGTAGAGCGATTTGTGACTGCGCGCCAGATCCGTCCACAAATAGCCGCTGCCGGGCTCGTCGATGTCCGGGATGTTTTCGACCACAGGGAATCCGCCTTCTACAACGCCCTCGAAATCGTACGGTCGCTCATGCCCGCGATAGCCGATCTGCCACGTGCGCTCGTTGTAATCGCTGTCAATGCCGGCTGTCGACCACACGTGCCCATCGCCGGAAACCTCGCCCGAATCGTAGAAGTTGTCGAGTACCCCAAACTGCCGTGCCAGCGCATGCACATTCGGCGTGATGTCTTCGCCATACATCGTCAGCGAAGGATCGCCGTCGCCAACGCCCAGATCGCCCAGCAGCTGATCGTAAGTCCGGTTCTCCCTGATGATGTAGATCACGTGGTGGATCTTGTCACCGCCGCCGCGAAACTCAATCCGCTTCTGCGCAGCATCCATCAGGTTGCCTTCAAGCACCTGCCGCGTCAGCTCGCTCAGATGGCTCTTCGCTTGGTCCAGCTCAATCGTTGCCAGCGATCCATGCAGCATCGTCGCAATGTAGGTGCGCGGCATGTCCAGCCGCCTGATCGGATGAGGCGGCGGATTCGGCGCCTTCGCTTGCGGCGCGGCGTTCGGACCCGTTCCTTTGCCTTTTCCCGTCGCCACATAGAGATGATTGCCGTCCACGGCCAGCGCCGTTGGATACCACTCCGTCGGAATGAAACCAGTGGCGATCACGCGCGCAGTGGTTTTCGTCGCAGTGTGCANNCCGAAAAACGACTGTCCGGGAAGCCGCGTGTCATAAAACGCCGCCACGCGCATCGTCGCGCCGGAGACGTGCACCGCTGCCACCGCATCTCGATTCGCCAACGCCACGTACAGCGTACTTTCGTCGGGGCTCAACGCCATCGAGATCGGGTGCGAGCTGGGCGACGTGGGCCGCAACGGCGCCAGCAGCGGCAATTGCTGCACAACCTTTCCGCTTCGCAAATCGATCTCCGCCACTGCCGAGCCATTCCACAATGCAACCCACGCGCGTCGGCCATCGCGGCTTGCAATCACCGCAATCGGATACGTTGTCGGAATCGTCGGTCCTGTCGAAAAATCGAACCGCTTCTCCACCTTTCCGCTCGCCATGTCGAGCAGGAGAACATCGTCGGAATACTCATCCGCGACCAGCAGCTTCTCGGCTCCATCCACGCCTTTCACCACTGCGATTCCAGCCGGTGCCGGAATCGCTTTATCCTCCGTCAACTTCATGTCTCCATGACGCTGTGCTTTTCCAGCTGGCAGCTCGCGCAGCGGAACCGGAATCGTTCCTTCCGGCGTCAGCGTGTCCGGGCTCGATCCGCCAGGCGTGAATTTGTAAACCGCGATGGCGTTGCCCGTCTGGTCTTCCTTGCCACCTTCGGGCGCGCTGATCGAATCGAAGCCGACGTACAAATGCGAACCATCCGCCGAGAACGCAATCCCGGAATAGTAGGTCTGCGGCGCCAGGATCTCGGTCCGCGGTTCGGGATAATCGGTCAGCTTGCCGGTTCCTGTGTCGAGGATCGCGATCGACTGCTCGTAATTCGACTCCACCGTCCCAAACCCGGCATTCACCAGCGCCAGATAGTGATGGTCAGGCGACCACGCCGCAGCCATCGGCAGGCTGTTCAGCGCCTGCGGCGAACCTGGCACAGGGCCGATGATTTCCTTGCTGGAGGGCAGGTGCACGGTCTGTGCACTGCAGTAACCCACTGCAAGGCAAAGAAGCGAAACGCAGGCGGCACGCACATTCTGAGGATTCATCGCGTTCTATCGTCTCCATCATGGGTTAACGCCGAGTGAAAGGGATAAAGAATGGAATGCGCGGTCGTTCGCTCTGTGCAATTGTGATCTGCGCAGATCCGCACCGGCTCACACCGCAACTGCCTTACAAAAGTGTTACACCAACTCTGCGCTTCCGGCTGCTACGGTTGAGGAAAGCGGCGGAATTTCAAGCTCGCCAATCTATCTTCCCGGAAAACGACCCTTCTCATGCCCTCCGAAATCCTCATCGAAGATCAGGCAGAAGTCCAGCATTCTTCCCTCGCCGCTGCGAGCGCCGTTGCGCACCCCGTTGCAGGCCCAGCCGTCAAATCCCTGCCGCGCGAAAACCCGTCAGGGATGCCGAAGCTCGGCTACAAGGCCCAGGCCCAGAAGGGACCCAACTGGTTCACCACCAGCTTCATGATCCTCTTCCACGTCTGCGCCATCGCCGCGCTCTTCATGTTCACGTGGAAGGCTCTCATCTGCGCCTTGGTCCTCTGGGTTTTCGCCACCAATGTCGGCATCGGCATGTGCTATCACCGCCTGCTTACCCATCGCGGCTATCGCGTTCCCAAATGGCTGGAATACGTAATGGCGGTTGGCGGAACCATGGCGCTCGAAGGCGGCCCGATTTTCTGGGTCTCCCTGCATCGCGTCCATCACCAGCTATCCGATCATGACGGCGACCCACACACACCGCACGAAGGCGGATGGTGGGCCCATGTGGGCTGGATCATCATCGGCGATTCGCTCAACTCCGAAACAGATACGCTGGCGCGCTACGTTCCTGACCTTACCCGCGACCGCTTCTACCGCTGGCTGAGTAAGTATCACTGGGTTCCACTGGCCATCGCCGCAGTAGCGCTCTACTTCATCGGCGGCTGGCCTTGTGTCATGTGGGGCATCTTCCTGCGTACCACACTCGGCCTCCACGCCACCTGGCTCGTCAACTCAGCAACCCATATGTGGGGTTCGCGCCGCTTCCAGACCCGCGACGACTCGCGCAACAACTGGTGGGTCGCCCTGATCACCGGCGGCGAAGGCTGGCACAACAACCACCATGCGCATCCCGTCTCCGCGCGGCACGGCCTCAAGTGGTACGAGCTCGACATCAACTACCTCGGCATTTGGCTCCTAAAAAAGGTCGGCCTCGCCCGCGAAATCAAAACCGCGCAATACGACCCCCACAACCCACGCCCAGCCGGAGTAGCTTAGCTCCCGGCACAACTGCGAGAATAGAGGCGCCCGCGCGGTTGTTCCGTGGCGGGCGCTTTGCATTGCATCCCATGCGCCTCAGCGGACGAAGACGGAACATGGTGCTCTTCACACTGCTCGGCGTGTGCCTCGTTGGCGTGGCCGTAGCCCTCAACGTCAGCTGGATTCTGCTCAACTGGCGTCGCATCGTTCCCATGGCTCTGGGCATCCCGTTCTTCGCGCTCCTCATCGTCGGCGTCGCCCTCAACACCGTCTTTCTCGTTCGTGAAGTCCGCCGCAACGAACGCCACGACGCTTTTCTCAGCGCCGTCACCCACGAGCTGAAGACGCCCATCGCTTCCATCCACCTCTACCTCGAAACCCTGCAGCGCCGGCAGCTCGACGACGCCCAGCGCGGCGAGTTCTACACCCGCATGCTCGCCGACAGCGACCGGCTGCTGGCCACCGTCGAGCAGGTCCTGAAAGCTGGCGAAGTCGGCCAGCGGTCGCGTTCTCACGTCCGCGTCTCCGTCGACATGCGTGCCCTCGTCGAGGAATGCGTTCACACCACCCTCGCCCGTCACCACCTTGAAGATCAGGCCATCGCCCTCCGCGTGGAAGAAACCTCGCTCCCCATGATGGTGCGCGGCGACCCCGACGAGTTGCAGACAGCCCTGCTCAATGTTCTCGCCAATGCCGTCAAGTATTCGCCCGATGGCGCTGATGTGAGCGTGGCCCTCAGCGTCGAGCAGGATGCCTGGGTTCGCGTCAGCGTCACCGACCACGGCATCGGCATTCCCGCCGCGCATCTCAAGCGTATCTTCCGCCGCTTCTATCGCGTTCCCAGCCGCAACGTACTCCGCACCAAGGGCACCGGCCTCGGGCTTTATCTGGTTCGCACTATCGCACGCCAGCATGGCGGCGACGCGACCGCCCAAAGTGCCGGCGAAGGCCGCGGCTCGACCGTGAGCCTGCAGCTCCCACGCATTTTGGCTCCCGTCCTGGAGCACGACTGAAACATGGCGCGCATTTTGATCGTCGAAGATGAGAGCAACCTCGCACAGGGGCTGCTCTTCAATCTCAAAGCCGAGGGCCATGAGGTCAGCGTCGAAGCCGACGGTGAGGCTGCTCTCGAGACCCTTCGGCGCGATCCTTTCGACGCGGTGGTTCTCGACGTGATGCTTCCCGGCAAAGACGGCTTTGAAGTTGCATCGACTCTCCGGGCTGACGGCAACTACGTTCCTGTGCTCATGCTCACGGCGCGTTCCCGCTCCGAGGACGTCCTCAAAGGATTCGCCGCCGGCGCCGATGATTATCTGCCCAAGCCATTCGAACTTTCCGTCCTCCTGGCGCGTTTGAATGCGCTCCTGCGCCGCATGAAATGGCCGCACGGCACTGAAAAGAGTGATTCCGCGCCCGATGAGACCGCGGAATTCTCCTTTGCCGGACTGCGCATCGACTTCAATGCCCTCGAGCTGCATGCTCCTGGTCGCACCGTTCGTCTAACCCTGATGGAGGCCGACCTACTGCGCTACCTCACCCGCAATCGCGACCGCATCGTCTCCCGTAAGGAGCTGCTGGAGCAGGTGTGGCACCTCCGCGAGGACACCGACACGCGTGCCATCGACAATTTCATCGTGCGCTTGCGCCGCTACATCGAGGACGACCCTGCATCGCCAAAGCACCTCCAGACCGTGCGCGGCGTCGGTTACCGTTTCATCCCCAATCCCGAATAACATGCCTCTGAGTCCGCGCCGCCGATGCCGCATCTACCAACTACGGGGGAAATCATGCGCGAACTGACGCTCCGCATTGAGAACATGCACTGCGGAGCCTGCGTGCGCCTTGTCTCCCAGGCGCTCGAAAAGCTCGATGGCGTGCAGGTGGGCGAGGTCCGCATCGGCGCAGCGCGCGTCCAGGCGCCGGACGATGTGCGCGAAAGCGCGCTGGTGGGCGCCGTGGAGAAGGCTGGTTATCCGGCCATTGTGGAGCAGTGATGCCCGCGACAGACGTAGAGAAAACGGAAAGGGCGACAGCCCCAGCGGCAGCGTCGGAGGCCACCGTCACTCTGCCCGTCATCGGCATGACCTGTGCCGCCTGCCAAAGCCATGTCGAGCGCGCGCTCCGTTCCACCGCTGGAGTCAGCGAAGCCTCCGTCAACCTCCTCACGAATTCGGCCCGTGTCAGCTTCGATCCCGCTGTCGCCACAGCGGAAGACCTCATCGCCTCGGTACGCGGGGCCGGCTACGACGCTGCGCTACCCGACGATTCATCTGCCGCTGCCGATGAAACCGCTGCGGACGAAGGTCCCCTGCGCGCCAAAGCCCTTTTCACGCTCTCCGGCGGCATTCTCGTATTGCTGCTCATGAACGCGCAGCACTGGCTCGCGCCCGTTGCTCCGGTCCTGTTCGCGGTTTCTCCACGCACCCTTCAGTACGTCATGCTGGCCATCACCCTCGCCGGCATGGTCTGGGGCGGCGGCATTGTCTATCGCCAGGCCTGGACCGCGGCCATCCACGGCGCCACCAACATGAACACCCTCGTGGCTCTGGGTACCGGTGTCGCACTCGCGTATTCACTCGCCGCCACCACCATGCCCGGCGTCTTCCGGCGCCACGGCCTCCACGCTGACGTCTACTACGACGCGGTCCTCCTCATCCTCGGCTTCCTGCTGCTCGGCCGATGGCTCGATGCGCGCGCGAAGCGCCGCACCCTCGATGCCCTGCACGAATTCATGAAGCTCCAACCGCAGTCGGCACGCCTGCTGCGGAATGGCTCCGAAGTCGAAGTTCCCCTCGCCCAGGTCGGCGCCGGCGACATCGTGGTTCTCCGCCCGGGCGAGCGCGTCCCCGTCGATGGCGTCGTTCTCACAGGCGTCACCTCCATCGACGAATCGCTGATCACCGGCGAATCTCTCCCCGTCGCGCGAAAACCGGGCGACCGCATCATCGGAGGCTCGCTCAATTTCGACGGCGCGCTCGAATACCGCGCCACCTCCATCGGATCCGACAGCGTTCTCGGCCAGGTGATGCGTCTCGTCGAAGAGGCGCAATCCTCGCGCGCTCCCATGCAGCAGCTCGCCGATCACGTCAGCGCCGTCTTCGTTCCCGTCGTGCTGGTCCTCGCGCTCGCAACCTTCCTCATTTGGATTCTCGCCGGTGGCGGCTCTGGCCGCGCCTTCGCTGTCTCTGTCGCCGTGCTCGTCATCGCCTGCCCCTGCGCCATGGGCCTCGCGGTTCCCGCCGCCCTCACCGTCGCCATCGGGCGCGGCGCCCAGCTCGGCATCCTTTTCAAAGGCGGCGAAAGCCTCGAGCGCCTCGCGCGCATCGACACCCTCGTCCTCGACAAAACCGGCACGCTCACCAAGGGCAAACCCGAGGTCGTTGCCATCCGCCCCGTCGCCGGCGCAACCGAAAACGAAATTCTGGCCCTCGCCGCCGCCCTCGAGCGTCGTTCCGAGCATCCGCTCGCCCGCGCAATCCTCACCGCCGCAGAAAACCGCAACCTCACCGCACCCGCCGCCGAGCAAGTCCACGCCGTTCCTGGCAGAGGCATTCAGGGCCTCGTGAACGGCGCCCGCGCCGCAGCTGGCAATGCTGCCCTCATGCAGGAGCTTGTCATCGCCTTTCCTGAGAACACCGCCACCGAGCCCGGAACCACAAGCATGTACATCTCACGCGACGGCCGGTTCCTGGGCGTCATCGAAGCCCGCGACACTCTCCGCGCATCCGCTGCCGCCACCATCGCCGCACTCCGCCGCCTCGGCATCCGCAGCGCCATGCTCACCGGAGACACCCTGTCGACCGCCGACGCCGTCGCCCGCGCCGCCGGCATCGACCAGGTCTGGGCCGGCCTGCTGCCCGATCAAAAGCTCGAGAAGATTCGCGAACTCCAGCAGCAAGGTCATCGCGTCGCCATGGCTGGCGACGGCATCAACGACGCCGCAGCTATTTCCCAGGCGGACGCTGGCCTCGCCATGGGCACCGGCGCCGACCTCGCTCGCGAAGCAGGCGACGCTATTCTGCTCCACGGCGAACCCCGGCAGATTCTCGATGCCCTGTTGCTGGCGCGCCAGGCGCTGCGCGTCATGCGCCAGAATCTCGGCTGGGCCTTCGGTTACAACCTGATCGGCATCCCCATCGCCGCCGGTGTTTTGTATCCGGCCTTCGGCATTCTGCTCAGCCCCGCCATCGCCAGCGCCGCCATGGCCCTTAGTTCGGTCAGCGTCCTCGCCAACAGTCTCCGCCTGCGCCGCTTTACGCCACGGTAAACTGGAAGCGGAACCTCGACCGTGCGCATCCTCAACCGATACATCCTGTTGGAAGTCCTGTCGCACGCGGCGATCGGGGGCGCGATCTTCACCTTCGTCCTCTTCATCCGTTACCTTCCGCATCTGCTGGAGATGATCGTCCGTAACAGTGCTTCGCTCGGTTCGATCGTCGAAATTGTTTTCTTCACGCTCCCCGACATGTTCACGGTCACCATTCCCATGGCCGTGCTCGTCGGCATTCTCCTCGGCCTCAGTCGCCTCGCCGCCGACAGCGAGATCACCGCCATGCGTGCCTCGGGCATTGGCGTGTGGAGTTTCGTCCGCGTTGTCAGTATGGTCGCCGTCGCGGGATGGGGTGTCAGCATGCTCGACACCCTGGTCCTCGCCCCGAAAGCAGCCGCGGCCATGCGCCACCTCGAAGAGTCTCTCGCGAACGCCCAGGCTTCCTACGAAGTGCAGCCGCGCGTCTTCTATGAGGATTTCAAGGATTACGTGCTCTACGTCCAGGATGTGCGCGCCGGTGCCGGTGCGGCCAATTGGCGCGGAATCTTTCTCGCCGACGTCACCAGTCCCGGCGCCCCCAAAATTACGACTGCCGATCGCGCCACCGTCGTCAATGGCCCCAGTCAGACCATTACTATGCGTCTGCGCGATGGCACCGAAAGCGAGACCGTCCCCGGCCAGCCTGACCAGTACACTGTCTCCACTTTTGCGCAGACCGACCTGCCTCTGCAGGCTGGCTCCCAGGAGGATGTTCGCCTCGGCCGCAGCGATACACCGATCCTCGCGATGAGCGATCGCGAACTGCTGGATCGCACCCATGGCAAGAACGGCGAAATCTACGAGATTGAATTTCAGAAGCGGCT
>PMAD01000053.1:17654-19472 GCA_003152415.1 Acidobacterium sp. | reverse complement strand
ACCGGCACCGCCCTCGCGCGCCAGCACAAAATCCCCGCGTTCCTCGGCGTCTGGCAGGCAAACCTGCTCTTTGCCCTCTGCGGCATTGTCCTCCTGCGCCAGATGGCCACTGGGGGCGCGGCCCTTTCCGCGCTCACCTCCCTCGGCAACTGGTTCCGTCTGCGCGCGGAGGAATCGACCGCCTCGGCTGGGCCCATCCGGCTCACCGCCCGCAAACGCGCCACCCGTGGCCGCTTTCCCCTCATCCTCGACGAGTACGTGCTGCGCGAGTTCTTCCTGACATTTGTGATGGTGCTGGTCACATTTGTCATGCTCATGCTCATCTTCACTTTCTTCGAGCTGCTCAGCGACATCATCAAGAACAAAACCCCACTGGTCACAGTCGGCGAATACCTCATCAATCTCACGCCCAGCATGATTTACCTCATCACCCCGCTCAGCGTTCTCATCGGTGTCCTCGTGGTCTTCGGAATCATGAACCGCAACAGCGAGCTCACAGCGATGAAGGCCACCGGCATCAGCCTTTACCGCATTACCGTGCCCGTCGTTGCCATCGCTGCGCTGCTCTCTCTGTCTCTCTTCATGTTCGACGAGTTGTACCTGCCCCAGGCCAATCGCAGGCAGGAGGCGCTGCGCAACGTCATCAAAGGCAAGCCCGCCGAGACCTTCGAGCATCCCGGCCGCAAGTGGATCTTCGGCCAGCAACACCCCGGCCGCCCCAATCGCATCTTTTACTACGAGTACTTCGACTCCGACATCGACACCTTCGGCAACATTTCCATCTTCGAGCTCAATCCCGGATCCTTCACCATCGCCAAACGCATCTTCGCCTCCACTGCTCACTGGGAGCCGAAACTGAATACATGGGTCTTTGAAGACGGCTGGGAGCGCACCTTCAACGGCTCCAGCATTACCTATGAGACTTTCCCCGTTAAAACCTTTCGCGAAGTCTCCGAGCAGCCTGCCTACTTCAAGAAAGAAGTGCGCCAGTCCTCAGAGATGAACTTCGGCGAGCTCTCCACCTACATCCACGACCTCCGCCAGAGCGGCTTCAACACCGTGCCTCTGCGCGTGCAGCTGAATCACAAGATCGCCTATCCGCTCATCACTCTGGTCATGGCGGTACTGGCCATCCCCTTCGCCCTTTCCATGGGCAAGCGCGGATCGCTGTCCAGCATCGCCGTCGCTATCGGCGTGGCCATCGCCTACTTCGTTGTCTCTGGCTTCTTTGAAGCCATGGGCAACGTCAGCTGGCTACCCGCCTTTCTTGCCGCATGGTCTCCGGACTTTCTCTTCGGACTCGCCGGCGCCTGGCTGCTCCTCCGTACCCCCACATAAAC
Source organism: Acidobacterium sp. (assembly GCA_003152415.1). Taxonomy (GTDB): domain Bacteria; phylum Acidobacteriota; class Terriglobia; order Terriglobales; family Acidobacteriaceae; genus Palsa-343. The sequence continues at coordinate 18,132 of PMAD01000053.1, read as the reverse complement.
AAAAATGTTCAAAAACCTCAGACCGCTGTTCCCCTATATGCGCCGCTACTGGCGGGGCTATCTCTGGGGCTGCCTCTGCACCATCCTCGCCAATGCCATCTGGGTGCAGTTCCCGCGCGTCATCGGCGTGGCCATTGGCGACATGACCGTTCGCGTCACCGCGGGCAAGATTTTCGGCTATGCCGCTCTGGTCATGGGGGTCACGGTCGCGCACGGGATCCTCCTTTTCTACATGCGCTGGATCATCATCGGTATCTCGCGCGATATCGAGTTCGATCTGCGCAACGACCTCTTCGCACAACTGGAAAAGCAGTCGGCCTCGTACTACCAGGAACATCGCACCGGCGACATCATGGCCCGCATGACCAATGACCTGGCTGCGGTGCGCATGCTGCTCGGCCCGGCCATCATGTACACCGCGAACACGGTGCTCTTCTTCGCCGGAGCGCTCTATTTCCTGCTGCGCATCAGCCCCTTC